>DASZHC010000125.1:0-21152 GCA_035938215.1 Chthoniobacterales bacterium | reverse complement strand
GGTCCGGAAAACTTCGTAGAGGGAACTCGAATCGAGATTGAAAATCTTCGATGGCTGTTCTTCCCCAACGTGAAGTAAGATCAGATCTATGGCGTCGATCTGTAGCTAAGCTAAACCGGCTTTGAATTTCGAGCGTCGGATGTGTAGGATGCGAAAATGGCCATTAAGTCCCCCCTTGGCGTCGCATTTCTCGGTTTGGGCCGAATGGGTGAAACTCATCTGCGCAACCTCCTGGGATTGAGACGTCAAAGTCGTCGTGGTCGCGGATCCGAGGCTGGAAGCTGCGGAGCGCGGAAAGATGTTAGCGGGCGCTGAAGAAGCGACGACCGACGTCGAAAGAGCGATAAACAGTCCTTCTGTCGATGCCGTGGTTATCGCCACTCCAACGAATACCCACGCCAGGTTGCTAGAGGTCGCCGCCAAAGCCGGAAAAGCTGCATTCACCGAAAAGCCGATCGCACTCGATTTGGCGGAGACAGCCCGAGTCGTCAACCTGATTCGCGAGGCACGAATTCCTGTTCAGCTTGGATTTATGCGCCGCTTTGATCCTGGTTACGCGCGCGCTAAGCAAAAGATCGACGCAGGTGAGTTGGGTCGGATCGAGCTTTTTCGGGCTCTTAGCCGGGATACGTATCCGCCGAGTCTCGAATTTTTGCGCGGGAGTGGGGGACTATTTCTTGATATGGCGGTACATGATCTCGACCTTGCACGATTCCTGATAGGTGAGGTGGAAGAGGTGCATGCGTGGGGAACCGTTCTTGTGGATGAGCGCTTTTCAGAAGCTCATGATGCCGACACAGCAGTAACGCTCCTGCGATTCGCAAACAGTGCTCTCGGCGTTATCGAAACTTCGCGGCATTCCAATTGGGGCTATGATATCAGGACGGAAATTGCCGGTTCAGTCGGGAAAATTATTGTGGAAGCGCCACAGAAGACGCCGATGGTGTTTGCGACGAATTTTGCCTCGAGCTTCGATCATTTCGAAAATTTCCCGGACCGTTTCGAAGCGGCTTATCGCCTGGAGCTGGAAGCCTTTTTCCGCGCGTTGCACGAGGGCACAAGGTGGCGCCTGGCCCCGAAGACGCTTTGGAAACCCTTCGGTTGGCGTTGGCAGTGACCAAGAGTTGGCGCGAAGGCCGGCCCGGTGAAGATTGGAGAAATCTAGCGAGAAACGCAGATACCAGCCTCGGACTTGGTGCACTAGGGTTCGACTCTTGCGGTCGCGTGGCCAAGGATCTTTACTGTCTGGTTCAATTGCTCGATCTTTAGCGGCTTCTTCAGGACCGTAACCGGGCTGACTTGGAGGATTCTGTCAAGGACCTCGCTGTCAGGATAGCCGGTGATAACGATTACATTCAGATCTGCATCGATCTGTTTTGCGGTTTTGTAGACCTGATCTCCTGGAGCGTCCGGCAACTGCAGATCCAAAAACATCAAGTCGAATTTCTGTTTGCGAAGACTGGCAATTGCATCTTTGGCCGTTCCTACCACGACGCGGCTAAATCCGACTTTCTTCAAGAAGGTCTTGAACAGCTCTTGAAGCCCGGGATCATCGTCGACCACGAGGACTGTCGGCTGCCCTTGCTTGTCCTGCCGCAGAATATCTCGATCTAGAGAGGACTTTTTAATTCGCCATCGCCCGCCTATTTGAATCGCCGGTATTTGGCCCCGCTGAACGAGATAATACACCGTCGGAAGCGGTATACGTAGATATTCGGCTGTTTCCTTGACGGTTAGAAGATTGTGGTTTGGGGTTTCGCTCACAGACAAATCTGGTGAAAGTACAATTGAGTAAGAATCTAGGACTCTTATGAAAATAAGTCCAGCCCGTCAAGTAACCTATTCCCTACAAAAATGTCAGTTTTGCTCCGTTTCTATAATCTCTCTGACTCACGGACCGCCTCGCCGATAGCCGTTTGAACGTACCATGCCCATCCGGTTTGCGGTCGGACACCACGGATTCTTCAGTCGGCGTAAGAAAGGGATCAGCGAGGCCGCGCCTCAGACCAGCGAGATGTAAGGTATTATGGTCGCGTTGGGAACAAGCGCCGATTGAGCGAGGCGGCCTCGCTATAGAATCCTTGAAAAGCAGACCACCTAATGGTTCATGGCGTGGATACGGAAAAAAGTTCACTCATCTGCAACCCGTCTTGCTTTTCAAGGATTCTACTGGGTTTGCCAAGAATGCGCTTTCAATTTCGAAAAGGTCAGCAGATCAATAATCAGGAAAGCTCTCCAATTATTTTTCATATGCAAACTAGAATCGAAAAGGATTCCATGGGCCCGATGGAAGTGCCATCCGACGCACTCTACGGTGCTAGTACGCAGCGGGCCGTTCTCAACTTTCCAGTTAGCGGGTATCGGCTGAGCCGGTCCTTGATTCGTGCTCTCGGACTTGTCAAGTGGGCTGCTGCGCAGGCGAATCGAGACCTTGGAAAGCTCGATGAGCAACGAGCGACTCTCATCGTTCAGGCAGCGGAGGAAATGATTGAAGGCAAGTTGGATGAGCATTTCCCGATCGATATCTTCCAAACTGGCTCGGGTACGAGTTCGAACATGAACGCGAACGAGGTCATCGCGAATCGTGCCAGCCAATTGGCAGGTAAACCGATCGGTTCGAAAGAGCCCGTCCATCCCAACGATCACGTCAATATGGGACAGTCCAGTAATGATGTGATTCCGACGGCTATCCACATTGCCGTAGCCGAGTCCATTCGGAATGATCTCATGCCCGCGCTGGAACACCTTCAAGAAGCGCTTGAGGCAAAGACCCAGGAATTCTGGGAAGTTATCAAGATCGGTCGCACGCATTTAATGGACGCGACGCCTGTTCGACTAGGGCAGGAATTCAGCGGTTATGCAAAACAGGTTGAACATGGCAAACTTCGGGCAGGCAACTCGATTGCGGCGATTGAGGAACTGGCTTTAGGCGGAACCGCGGTCGGAACTGGCCTGAATTGCCATCCCGAGTTTGCGGGCAGGGTAATGGGTTATCTCTGGAATCGCACCGGAGTCGCTTTTCGGGAGGCAAGGAATCATTTCGAGGCGCAGGGCGGAAAGGATGGCTTGGTGGAGGCGAGCGCTCAGCTCCGCACGATTTCCGTCAGCCTTTTCAAGATTGCAAATGACTTGCGCTGGCTGAGCAGCGGGCCGCGCTGCGGCCTGGGAGAGATTCAATTGCCGGCTACGCAGCCTGGGAGTTCCATTATGCCGGGCAAAGTCAATCCGGTGATTTGCGAGTCTGTGATGCAGGTCTGTGCTCAGGTCTTCGGTAATGACACGGCCGTTTACTGGGGTGGGGCGAGCGGTAATCTTGAATTGAATGTGATGATGCCGGTTATTGCGCATAACATTCTTGAGAGCATCCGTTTGCTTGCGAACGTCACCCGAATTTTTCAAGACAAATGTGTTCGTGGCATCGTTGCCAACCGTGCGCGGTGCGAGGAACTGGTCGAATACAGTATGGCCATGGTGACAAGCCTCGCTCCGATTATCGGATACGACCGGGCAGCGGAAATCGCCAAAGAAAGCGCCAAAACGGGCGAGACCGTTCGAGCAATCTGCCTGGAACGCCATGTTTTGCCTGAGGCTGAACTGACGCGCGCCCTGGATCCCGTGGAAATGACGAAGCCCGGTGGAGAGGGTTCTGCGGGAGGATAGTCTCCGCGAATGGTCAGAGTTTGCGCGCTCTCCCGGGATTGTTGTTAAACAAAGCTCAGTTCGATCGCCCTCTGGATCATGGCGATTTGTGCCTCTATCCTCTTGCCGAGATCATATTCCGAAGGCGTCTCAGCAGTAATCGTGCGCTCGCTGTGATGGAGTGCGACGTAGATCCCTTCGGCCACTTCAGGGAATTTTTTCAGATTCACCCTTCGAGCGATCCATCCCTGCTCGGCGCGTCTTCCCTCAATCATTCGCCGGAGGTCTACCGGGATATAGTATCCGGCTGCGAATAGAAGCTCCTGGCCGAAAGGCGTCAGTTTCTTTCGTATTTCATACAGATAGACGCCCTGTGCGTCGTAATCCTCGTGGAGACACATCGCCAATCGAAAAATATATCCGTGCAGTAGTTCTTTTTGAGCCTGAATCCGCGGCACGTTGCTGAGATGATAGCAGCGATTCAAGTCGCAGTTCTGGCGATCGGTTCGGCGATTATGCACCAGACCCCAAGGATTCAGGCAGGGAAATATCATCAGAGGAAGTTCTCGGAGCACCGGACCGTGAAGCGCTGCCCATTGATATAGACTCTCCGTGGTGGCCGGTTCATCGCCATGGATTCCCGCCGACAAGTAAATTCCGCCCGTTTTTCTAAGGGCAGGCGATCGGAAGTACATCAAATCAAAATCGTCTCCGGTCGCAAAGACTTGACCGCTTAATCCCCACTTCCTGGCTAGGCTTTTCCACCGCTTGATAAGAAAGGAGTAATCGTGGATGCGATGCTCCTGAAAATCGAAATTCATGCCGCAGCAAGCTCTGTCAATAGCCTGTGATGAATACCTTCAAATCCTCCGTTGCTGAAAATGACGATGATATCGCCCGGCTTTGCTAACGGCTTTACACGATGCAATATATCGTCGACCTGTGGCTCGTAGAACGCCGGGATGCCGCTCTCTTGAATGGTTTGCACAACGCGCTGCGGGTCAAGCCGATCCTGGGGGGGAAGCTGGTCCGGTCGGGCAACGCCGGCAAGAATAACGCTGTCAGCAAATTTGAGAGCCTGCGGAAGCGCGATTTGAAACGTGGCGCGTCGCGCCGTATTGGAGCGGGGTTCAAAGATCGCCCAGATTTTTTGTCCAGGATAACGATGGCGCAAAGCAAAAATGGTTTCTCGAATCGCCGTCGGATGATGGCCGAAATCGTCAATGACTTTAATTCCGTTGACTTCCCCCCGAAGTTCTTGACGCCGCGTAACGCCGCCGAAACTTGCCAGCGCATTTCGGATACTTTTCAACGGCAGCCCATAGGCAAGTCCGATCGATATCGCCATGGCCGCGTTTCGAACATTGAATTCACCGATCAGCGATATTTGGAAAGGATCACCAGCCAGCACGAATTCCGATCCTGAGCTCGAGTAATTGACCTGAGTGATGCGGCGCGTGCAGCTTTCGCCAAAACCGACCGTGCAAACTCGGGAGTGAGAATTCGAGACGACATCTAAACAATTCGGATCATCCGCGTTGACGAAAATAAATCCTCCGCTTGGCACGATGTTGACGAGGCGTCGAAAGCTAAGTTTGATCTCCTCAAGGTCAGAAAAGATGTCAGCGTGATCGAACTCAATATTGTTGATTACCACCGCTTCTGGCAGGTAGTGGAGAAACTTCGAGCGCTTATCGAAGAATGCCGTATCATATTCGTCACCTTCGATCAGGAAGTATTTTGAATTTGTGAACGAGGCGCCTCGCCCGAGGCCCTTCGCAATGCCGCCGATCAAAAAGCTGGGGTCAAGGTCAGCTTCGCAAAAAAGCCAGGTGACAAGAGATGTCGTCGTCGTCTTTCCATGTGTCCCGGTGACAACAATATTGGTTTTTCCCTCTAAAAAAAATTCCTTTATGGTTTCAGGGAGAGAGCGGTAGAAGAGCTTTCTGTTCAGGATCGACTCCAGCTCCGGATTGCCGCGGCAGATCGCGTTTCCAACGACAACCAAATCAACTTCCGCGGGAGTGTTTTCCGGGAGAAATCCTCGCGAGATCTCAATTCCCTTTGATTGAAGGAAAGTCGACATCGGTGGGTAAACTTCGTCGTCTGATCCAGAGACGATATAGCCCAGATCTCTGAGGGCGGTGGCAACAGCCCCCATGGCCGTCCCACATATTCCTAGAAAATGAATTCTGCGAACAGGTTTCTGCATGAATAAGTGACTCCGGGCGCTTCGAATTGGCTTACCTTCAAATACCAAGGAGACCTTTTTCGCAAGCGAAAGGTTTTAGCGTGGATCGATCCTAGCGCGGCGTTGCCGCAACCAAAACTGTTTCGACTGCTCAGCCTACTCGCGCGTTATGTCAGAGCCTGGTAGGGTCCGATCTCCGAGCGGACTGGAGTCCCAAGGCCACACACCGCAAAACGCGGTCACCTCAGAGATGCGACCCATAAGCGCTAACTTGAGCGCAAGTAGGCGAAGCGTCCCGCTTTGCGCGCTTCAAAACCGTGCAAACCGAGACGGTTTTCGCCTACAACATCCTGGCGTTTGCGTTCCAAATGGTGCTGGTCTTAGTTACCGGATACGCACTGTCGAATTCCCCTAGGGCGAGGCGATTGCTGGACAGATTGGCTGGGATTGCGACGACGGCGAAGCGTGCAGTCGCCGTGCTCGTTATTATGGTGATGGCGACTACCTTTGTGAACTTGGGTTGCGGCCTTGTAGTGGCGGGTCTTTTGGCACGCGAAATTGCCGAAAGAATCAGGATAGATTTTGGCTGGCTAGTCGCGGCTGCTTACTCCGGCTGGATTATCTGGGCCAGCGGTCTCTCGAGTTCGATAGCTCAGGCAACCCCTGGCTCAGCTCTCAAGGTTGTCCAGAAGGTAACAGGCAATGTGCTGCCTCTAAATGAAACTGTTTTGCGCCGTTTAACCTCTTACCGGTGCTTGTGCTGGCGGTTCTCATTCCGATTTTATACTGCGCGATCCAACCCGCGGAAATGAACACGGTGGCAGCTGACTCTGCACGGCTGATCGCGGAAGATCAGGCACAAGCTTTTAAGACCAACGAGCCTGCGACTCTGGCGCGTCGCCTCGAACGAGCCTGGGTATTGAATCTGATAGTTGTCATTGCCGGCGCCGCGGCGCTTGGTATCACGTGGGCGAAATCGGGATTCAATCTGGATATCAGTCTGTTCATGCCGAGCGGAGGCGGGCATTGGGCGGTGCAAGGCCCATTCGCGGTTCCGGCGGCTGCTCAGCTCCATGCGTCTCAGGCCGCGACCGCGATGGCGGTCGCCATGGGTGAACAAGTCACCAACATGGTCCAACCGTTCTGGGCATTGCCTGTATTAGCGATTGCAGGGATCAGCCTCCGGCGCGTGATGGGATTTACGGTCATGAGTTTTTTGGTCGGTGCAATTGTGTATGGGCTGGCATTACTAGTATTGGTGTAGGGACGGCCAGTATCTGGCTATACGAAGCAAAGATATTTTAATTAACCGCCTGTAGTTTTCGCCGGGGTCGGAAGTGAGGTTATTCTGACTGATGATGATAATGCTCCGATCACGGGAACAGTTGCGTCCGGCGGGGCTTGAACCCACAACCTTCGGCTGTCGGAAATCGACAAATTAAGGTGAATAATGTAGAACTCTCCGAGAGAGAGAGAGGCAACGCTTGAGATTATTTTGTGACAGCTTGCTACAGTCAACCCTGCGTTCGCCAATCCGGCTGTTTCAGAGACGGTTCACAATGCGCGACCTGACAGCCACGAATTCGCCCTCATGCCGTTTCATATAATTTTCCAGTGCAACGCGCATCACATACCCAAAATTGTTGGCAGAAAATCGATAATTCGGGTGTTCATTGATCCACTCAAAAAGCGTCTGGCGGAGTATCTGGAGTCTTTTAAGCCTAAGATCCTCGCACTGCCTGGAAAGCCACTCGACTTGATAAGGCGTCAGCGCCTCGGCAACGACAGGATCAATCTGATCAGTTTCCCCGGATCAAGCGGACTTATTGAATCGCTGGTGGTCATGGGCCAATCTTCCTAGCGGATTTAAGGCGAACGAGTGAGTCGCGCCGCAGGCAGTAATTCGCCCGCAAAATCTTCCAGAATTCTTCCTAACAGCGCATCAGTAGCGCTATTCTCGAAGCCAAGGGGGCTAATCCAGTCTCCTTTTTCATCGAGAAGTGAATCCTCTTGGCAAGGAGTGTGGCTGACTTTTATCCAATCTCCACTGAAATGATCCGCATGCCGAATGTAGTGTCCACAGGCCCCGGAGTGGGACCAATAAGAGCCGATCTCCCAGCCTTCAGCCCTAAGGTAATCGTAATCGCATTCGTGTATTCTCATAAACGATCTGCTATTCTAGTAAATATAATCGCAATACTGCATAGAGTAGATCTGGTTATTACGTCCGATTACGGTCGATTCATGTACTACTTTAGGGTTATTTGCGCAAGAAAACCCTTGATTGCCTGGCCGCCCCCTACTCTTTGTCGCTCAACGGGCGCTCAGACGCCGGAATCTTATCTCAGAGACGCAGAGAGGAGGACCTCTGCACACGACAGATCGCCGGAAGGTTAACGGTTGGATCTGAGAATGAGCTATGAAGCGCGGCACCGGGCGAGCGTCCGGCTTTCTTTATCGCGGACGCGGCGGTCCAACATCCGACACCAAACGCGATCGCTGCGAAGAAGCAGGAGGGAGCCGAGCGTGATACCATATCCGTGTCGCCGGGCTAACGAATTTAGCTTGAAGAACGTTTTTGCCTTGGACACGGAGGCCATGCGCCCCCAAATGATCAACAGCCGTGCAATAACAAGAACCGCAGCGGGCCAAAGCAGCGCGATCACAGCCCCGACCAAGTCTCCCTGCCGCCAGATTAAAACCGCCGGGGTAAGGTTCGTCCAGGAATCGAGCGAAGCGAATCTGCTCTGCGTCCGGCGGGGCTCGAACCCACAACCTTCGGCTCCGGAGGCCGACGCTCTATCCAATTGAGCTACGGACGCGAGTGACTGGGACGCTAAAGCGTATTCGCAAATCCGTCAACGATGCCCATTGCCTAGGGAGAGAGTGGCTTCCTCAGGCTTCGATAGATTTCGCTTCCAATCGGAAAATGGAGTCGCTAATGGATGGATCCAGCACCTTATGCCAGCCTTTTTCTATGACCCAAAGAAGGGAAGCGATGAACGTCCTCGTAGTTGACGTTGGAGGGACGCACGTAAAGATCCTCGCTACCGGTAAAGATGCTCCGCGAAAATTCGTTTCCGGGCCAAACCTCACTCCCGCTAGAATGGTGTCCGGGGTTAAGCAGCTTGCAGGTGAATGGCAATTTGAGTGTGTCACCGTAGGATATCCGGGTCCCGTAATTCGAGGCAGGATCGCCTCGGAACCTCACAACCTTGGTGCTGGATGGCTCGGATTCGATTTCGAGGCGGAGTTCGGATGTCCCGTAAGACTTATCAATGACGCGGCAATGCAGGCCCTGGGCAGTTATGAAGGCGGCAGGATGCTTTTCCTCGGACTTGGGACAGGTTTGGGCTCCGCCTTAGTTTTGGAGGGTATAGTTCAACCAACGGAGCTTGCGCACCTTCCTTACAGGAAAGGGACGTTTGAAGACTACGTCGGTCTTCGAGGTTTGAAGCGCCTGGGCAGAAAGAAATGGCGCGCTTGCGTGATGGACGCGGTCTCGCGTCTGATCGCTGCCCTTGAACCGGAGTATGTCGTACTGGGTGGAGGGAACGTTAAGGAGCTGAAAGAATTGCCGCAAGGCTGTCGCGCAGGCACAAACGCCGCCGCATTCCGCGGAGGCTTTCGTTTGTGGGAACAGCCAAACATCACGACGCCGGCTTCTGCTCCCCCGGCCGGTCCTCCGGTTGCAGGTCAGTCCTGACCCTGGGCGCCTCGAAGAAATCCTCCCTGACAACTGTGCGCGACTCCGTTGATCTTGCTTTCGCGAGGACTAGAGGTCGTTATGGTTCTTGCAATATTACAGGAACTTTATCTCCCGGTTTCAGCCGTGGCAGGCCTCTTGTTTTTACTACCACATTTCCCCATTCTCCCGAGGGGGGGAAGCCGCCAATTTGGCATGGCTGATCTCCTAAATCGTTCAAATCAAGCCTGAACTTTTCCAAAGTCTCTGGAACAATGATCTCTATATCAATCCGGTAATTGTTTCCCGACTCTTTTTCAACCGTCGTGGCAATCGCAAAGGGGGTTTCCATAATCTCGTTTTATCCTCTGTAAGAAACACCGACCTGAGCGCGATTCCAAATTCTTTGAAGCGATTTCAATCAGTTGTCCGCGCGGCATATTCTGCCCCAGAAAATAGACCCAGGCATAGATTTGGGGGCGCACAAGGGCCACAGCTTTCCGGATAAAGAGCGAATTTTTGCCAATTTCCGGATCGTAACCCTCATATCGGTCCAAAATGGGCCAGACCGATTCATGCAGGACGCGAAAAATCTCTACACGCACAAAACCCGGTTGTTCGAGAACGGCGGGATATCCGCGTTGCGACAGGCGAAGTCCCCTGAGCACGCCGTAACCAAAAAACTTGAGGCAGGTCCCGACAAAATATCCCTGCCTCCATTGGCTGCGCCGGCGCAAGGTGCCGTAGGAAGCGAAAAATCGAACGTCGTGAGTTGCAAGCAACTCCCCTCCAGACGAGCCCACAATCAATGAGCGATCTAAATTTCCTTGCACAAGTAACAGAGCCGTAGGCAATTGTGAACGCTAGCTAGTTGCGCGAGAAGAGGTTATTAGGAAGATTGGCAGAACCTGGGTTCAGATCCGTTTCTTCATCGCCTTCCAGATAGCCCAGCGCCTGACACATCATATCGTCGACCATCTCCTCTTCGGTCTTAAAAGAGTGCTTCCTCATGAGCGTCGACCGGTCCAGAGCCAGCGCCCGCCCAGTGCTCAATTCGATCACGAAAAACCAGAGGTCGGAATCACCGATAAACAAATATTTCTGAGCCGTCTCCGCGTACCCTGACCAATTCGCCTGGTTCTCAGCCAGGATGCCGGGACCACTGTCAAAATGGTCTTCACGAAATTCGGGGTCAACTCCATAGAGCGAAACGCCGTTTTCCACGAATCCATCAACCTGACGCAATATTTCGATGACCCCATTCGGGAGCATTATGCCCAGTTCTTTTTGAATAGCCTTCGACAGCCTATGCAGTTCTTCTTCGGCGGCGCCCGGAAGGAGAGGGTGCGCGCCTTGTACCTCCTCTTCCTCAACCTTCTCTTCAAATTCTCTCCGCTGCTTTTCCGAGAGGTTTGCGTAGTATGCTGATTTTCTAACGTCGGCAACGAAGAGATCACTTAGTTCCTGCAGATAATCTGAATTTAGGGGCATATTTCTAAATAGCCTGTTGGCATGATTTCGGTTGGGCGGCTGCGTTTTGGCGCTGCGCCTTCCTTTTGCGGTTTTTTGATGGCGCCGGTTTTGAGACGGTGGTTGCGGGTTCATTGGTCGCCTCGATCACCGGCAAAATTCTCTTGGGTTTGTGGTTAGCCGGAAGTTGTTTCCCGTCTAGATACGCACCGGCCGGCAAAAACTCGGCAGCCAGTTTCGTAGCCTTTTCAGCAAGGCGCGCACGAAGTTCCTGATTGATGACGGCATCTTTGTTTTCCTTCTTAAAGAGATCGCCAAACATGCGCGTTATCTCGTGAAACTCTTTCGGAACAACATAAGGACGGTGGTTCGATGCTTTTGAAAATTCCAAGATCCTCTTCTCCCAGATTTCTGGCAGCGGCGGAGCACCGAGAGTTGCGAGCTTCTTCCTGAGTTCTTCCGCACTTCGGTAGCCTTGCGCAATAGGGGGATAGAATGGAAATAGTGGGCGTACGACGTAAATGGGTATCGCTTGATCGGGAGCGTTATGTGTCTGTGGATGAAGCAATAGGCTATGCCAGAAATGGTGCGGATTTTGCGACTGGTCGCGTCCCCGGCGGGCTGTCTTGGCGACGACGAAGTTCGTGGGATGATTCACACATATTTTATCTGAGACAGATCGGACGCCCTTAGGCACAATATGATGGCAATTGTACGATTCCTTGCGGCCGCGCGTCGGTTTGTCTTGAACGAGGCGCACTTCGCTGATCGACGACGGGGGACGTCCGATCTCCATCATTGCTACCCTCTGATCCCACCGCGAGCAGCGCAAGTCCGCGTCCTATGGGATGAGCGACAAGAGCTTGAAGGTACTCTGCTCGTAGGCGGTTAAAGTCGCGATTGAGCTCGGCGTATTCAGCGCCGTCCCGGTCCCGCAGAGTGGCTTGTACCTTGTCGAGCACAATACCGGGAAGTTCAGGGCAACTTCCGATGATGGACGGGTCAGTGGAGATTTCTTCAAGGTTGCGGAGCATCTCGCTGACGGCATTGATCATCTCCGAACCGGGTGGGGAAGTTTTTTCGCGTTGAGCCATTACTTAGATAACATGTTAAGATAATGTTTTATAATTAACCCGCAATCTAAAATACACAATATAAAAATGTAATAAGTATCGAACCCACACATCGCAAAACGCGGTCGCCTCGGAGATGCGACCCTACCTGCCCTGCCTGCTCGGGACAAGCGGCAGGCCATGGAACTGAGAATCGTCCCGCACTACGTCAAAACCGACAGATAGGCACAAGTCCATGAAGAAAGAATTCACTCTGTTCTGTCTGGATTTTAGGTTCCATTTTTCTCGCAAGCCGCTTGCTGAGCGACTCCTGAGCCTGGAAATTTCGCGAGCGCTTTGCCTCGTGAAATTTCCAAGCTAACCGCAAACCGCTACGGCAAACGAGAATCGGCGAAGCCCTCCAAACCGATCAATACCGCGGGCTCGTGCCGGAGGGAGGATTCTGTTCGTCAATCAGTGCGACCAGATCGCGCGCCGTATCCCGCATACTGGAAACGTCTTCTTTCGATAGCGGCAGATCAACCGTCAACTTTTGACGCACGTCCTTGAGTGCAGCGGTAATCCTCGAAATCAGAGGTGACGATTTGAGCGGCGGTGACAAAGTATCAAGCTGCTGCAAGAAATAGTCGAGCAGCTCCATCTGCCGCAGTTTGGCGACGCGTTCCGGAGTCCAATCTGCAGCCACGCTTGCCGCGGCGATTTCGAGACCGCGAATCCATCCTCCAAGACTTAGAAGATGCGCCATCTCTTCGTCCCGAAGATCAAGCATCGCGTTTTCGACGTCATTCTGGGTGACAATCAATTCTTTGCGAAGCGCTTTCCAATCGGATCGCTTTGCCAATTCGAGCAATTCTTTGCTGTGTCTGTTGACGCGCTGCTGAACGCCAAGTCCCTTGGCGCGTCGCAGCAACTCCCGGCCCAGAGGCTCAATCGCTTTTGTATCCTCCGCTTCGACGGCCAGAAACCCGTCACCAATCAGCACGCCAAAGCTCAGAGCGTATCTGATTCGATTATCCAAACGAAGTGGCTGCGGTGGGCGTGCAAGCTCCCGATTTGGTATTGGTTTAAGCGAATCGAGCATTTGAAAGAGTTTATCGATCGAAGGAGTCGTGTATTCGTTGATCCCTTGTTCTTCCCGAAAATGGGAATCACGATAGAGATCCCCCTCGTCCTGGGCTTCGGCCGTCCAAAGGACAGCCAGGGGCATTGCGAAAACCAGGTTGACGAAAACGAGTCGAGACAGTCCAATGAGCATCCGTGTTATTTTTAAAGCCTCTATCGCACTCCTGCCAGAGCAGCTGTGTCAAGGATTTCCACTTGACCGTTAGAGTCAAAGGAGCATCATGACGCGGGGAAGGCCTTAACCCTCTGATTATCATTCCTTAATATGCATGGAGAAGCCGGGATACTGCTTTGGACGGTTTGCTATTTTTTTGTGGTTCTCGTTCTATCTGCTTATGGCATACACCGATATTTGATCATTCATCTCTATTTTAAGAATAGGCATCGCAAGCCGGCGATCCCCACCCGATTTGACGACCTCCCTGTAGTAACGGTTCAACTCCCGGTCTACAACGAAATTCATGTAATCGAGCGATTGCTGAAAGCGATTGGTGAAATTGAGTACCCGATTGAAAAACTGGAGATACAGGTTCTCGATGATTCGACGGATGAAACCTACCAGCTTTCTCAGCGCGAAGTTGCCAAACTTCGGGCGCGGGGATTCGATGCGGTCGTGCTGAGGCGGGAGAATCGCGTGGGGTTCAAGGCGGGGGCCTTAGACTACGGGTTTCAGAAAGCGAAAGGGGAATTTTTCTTTATTTTGGATGCTGATTTCGTGCCACCTCCAAACATCCTGAAAGAGAGTATCGATTATTTCGCGGATCCCAAGGTGGGAATGATACAAACGCGCTGGGGTCATATCAATCGAACTTTTTCGTGGCTGACGCGTGCCCAGGCGATCCTGCTGGATGGTCACCTTGTACTGGAACAAACTGCACGGAGCCGAACCGGCCGATTCTTCAATTTCAACGGGACCGCCGGCCTATGGAGGAAAAGCTGTATTCGCGAAGCGGGCGGTTGGCAGCACGACACGCTGACAGAAGATTTGGATCTCAGCTATCGGGCGCAACTGCGTGGTTGGAGGTTCGTTTTTCTTGCGGATATCGTTACTCCAGGGGAGTTGCCGGTAGATATCGATGGTTTCAAGACCCAGCAGCATCGTTGGACTAAAGGATCCATACAGACTTGTAAGAAGGTGCTGCCCCGCATCTGGGCCAGCAACCTTCCTTTGTACATAAAGATCGAGGCTACCGCGCATCTGACCGCAAATTTTGCTTACCTTTTATTGGCTTTTTTGTGTGTGCTTTTGCATCCCCCCTCGGGAGGTCCCAGTCCCTCAGGGATCGGAGCCGTTGTCCGAATGTTCATGGTCGATGTGCCAATATTTGTAGCCACCACCGTATCAGCCGCGGTATTTTACCTTTGCGCCCAACGCGAGCTCTATCCGCGAACCTGGAAACGGGACATCTGGTTCTTTCCGTTTGTATTGGCGCTTGGCATAGGTCTTTCAATTAACAATGCGCGCGGGGTTCTGGAAGCCATCTTCAACCATCAGTCCGATTTCAGCCGAACCCCGAAATACGGCATTGTCCGAACCAAGCAGAAATGGCAGACGAGCAAATATTCAGCGTTTCGCACTGTGATCCCTTTAGTGGAACTAATTTTTGCCTGCTACTTTACTTACTTCGTATTTCATGCTTTTCAAAACCGGGAATTTCTGTCAGTACCCTTTCTAATGTTGTTTCAAATAGGTTTCGCATACGTCGCTTTCGGTTCTATTTGGCAGCGACTTACGCGTCCCCAATGGAATTCACGGAACATTTCAGTGGCTTAGGAAAGGATGCAAAAACTTCTCGTAATTACGTTGTTGTGGGTAACTTTAGCGGGTTACAGCCAAGGTCAGAATCCTGCTCCGTCGCCGTCGCCAGGTGCTCCGGCGCCTGTGCAGGCGCCGGCTCCTGCGGTTGTAGTGGCTCCGGCACCCGCTCCAGTCCTTGAAACGAAATTGGTTGTAAGTATTCCGGAGCAGAAGCTGGCGGTTGTCGTAAAGAACAAAGTTGTCAGAACCTATCGAATTTCAACCTCCAGATACGGCGAAGGCGATGCTCTCGGGAGTTGGTGCACGCCGGTTGGAAGACTTGTGGTCGCAACTAAGATCGGTGCGACCGTGCCTGTGGGCGGAGTTTTTTACGGGAGGCGTTATACCGGTGAAATTCTTTCTGTGAACGCCCCTGGCCGGGATCCGATCGTCAGCCGGATCATCTGGTTGCGCGGCCTTGACGAGACAACGAGAAATGCGTTTCACCGATGCATCTACATTCATGGAACGCCCCAGGAAGACTCCCTTGGGAAAAAGTCCAGCTACGGATGCATCCGGATGCGTTCGAGCGATGTGGTGGAAATCTTCAATTGGGTGACCACCGGCACCGACGTGGCGATCGTTGACAAGCCGATGAATCGGGCGGTCAAGGACTTGGCGGATGAACACGTGCTTGCCGCTACTAACGTAGCCAGACAGGAGGAAAAGGTCGCGGTTCTTCGCTAAAACGAATATTTCTTGGATCAGAGAGCGAAGGCGGTCATTTTTGACCGCCTTTTTTTGTCTTTCGAGCAGCTTTTGGTTGCAGGAAGCTACAAGGCTGGATGAGGGTCTGCCGTGTGCCTTTTTCCCGGTAAAATTCACCACCCATTCGGCCCTTGAGGTTTTTCTCCATGATGATCGTTTTTTTTCTTGATGCCCACAATGCCCACAACATATAGTGCTTAGCGTGCGCGTTTGTACAACGGGTTGGAAGGACGGTTATTCCACTGAAGGCACACGTTAAGCACAGGCTATAGCCAGTAAATTGGCAGTTGTTGACAAGTTATAACCAGCCGCACCCAAAATTTCAGCGAAGGCCCCCGCAAATGATCAAATTGAAAGCAGGCGTCAGATCCAGCGCACTGAAAATGCGCAACCGCAATTCGCGCGCCCGAAAAAACAGTGGGCTCAAGTTTCAGCACTATTTTAGCCGGAAGGACGTTTCTCCCTTTGACGTTCTTGAATGGGAAAGACGGACTGCCGAGATTACCGATGACAGCGGGAAAATCATTTTCCGTCAGGAAGATGTCGAGGTGCCAAAATCGTGGAGCGCGCTAGCGACCAAAATTGCTGTGTCGAAGTATTTTTACGGCGATATTGCGAATGGCACCGATCCGAGAAAAGGGGGACGCGAAAGCTCGGTCCGGCAGCTCATCCATCGAGTCACGCGGACGATTGCGGATTGGGGCATCAAGGATGGCTATTTTGCAGATCAAGAGTCTGCGGAAGCCTTTTACAGCGATTTGAGTTGGCTCTGCCTGAATCAGCATGGAGCCTTTAACAGCCCTGTCTGGTTTAACGTCGGCCTTTACCAGCAATATGGAATAGGCAAGGGATCTGGCCAGGGAAACTACTTCTATGATCGGGAGGTGGGAGAGGCAAGACGCGCACCGACTCAGTACGAGCACCCGCAAGCCTCTGCGTGCTTCATTCAATCGGTCGACGATACGATGGAAGATATCATGCGTCTGGCCACGAGCGAGGCTATGCTCTTTAAATACGGCAGCGGGACGGGTTCCGATTTGTCAACATTAAGAAGCACGCGGGAGAAGCTTAGCGGCGGGGGCCGCCCCAGCGGGCCGCTTTCGTTTCTGAAGGTGTACGATCAAGTGGCGAACGTCGTCAAAAGCGGTGGGAAAACACGGCGTGCGGCCAAGATGAATACCCTCAAAGATTGGCATCCGGATATCGAAGAATTCATCGAGGCCAAAGCAAAGGAAGAGAAGAAGGCGTGGGCACTGATTGAGCAGGGATACGACGGAAGCTACAATGGGGATGCGTATGGCTCAATCATGTACCAGAATGAAAATTTATCCGTACGCGTAAGCGACGAGTTCATGCACGCCGCGATTGAGGGCAAGGAATGGTGGACGCGCAAAGTCCTCACAGGTCAGCCGTGCGAGAGAAAAGATGCGCGCAATTTGCTGAGAAAAATTGCCGAGGGCACTCACATCTGCGGTGATCCCGGCATGCAGTTCGACTCGACCATTCACAGGTGGCATACCTGCAAGGGCACAGCGCGACAGAATTCGACAAATCCATGCTCCGAATATCTTTTTCTGGATAACACGGCCTGCAATCTCGCGTCGCTCAACCTGATGAAGTTCAAACGAAGCGATGGAATCTTTGATCTGGAAAGTTTCAAGGCGGCAGTTCGTCTGTTCATCACCGCCCAGGAAATCATCGTCGATAATGCGAGTTATCCCACGAAGGAAATAGCCGAGAATAGCCACATCTTTCGAACTTTGGGTCTTGGCTTCGCGAATCTAGGCGCTTTGGTAATGAGCTACGGTCTGGGATACGACTCGGACGAAGCGCGGGCGCTTGCCGGATCGATTACCGCGATCATGACGGGTGAAGCGTATGCGCAAAGCGCTCGGACGGCAGCCGGCATGGAGCCGTTCCCGGGTTATCGCGATTCCAGGGCCACCGGCTTTATGAATCCGGTGGCCAGGAACAATGTGGATTCGATGCAGGAGGTGATCCGGTTACACCGGCAATCATGCGACCAAATCAATGAGACGGTTGAGTTCGGTTATTTGAAAAAGGAAGCGATCGAAGTTTGGGCCAATGCCATCAAGCTCGGGGGCAGAGCCGGGTTTCGAAATGCTCAAGTCACCGTCCTTGCTCCGACCGGAACCATCGGCTTTCTGATGGATTGCGACACGACAGGGATCGAGCCGGATATTGCGTTGGTGAAATACAAGCTATTAGCGGGAGGCGGCATGCTGAAAATCGTCAATCAGACCGTCAAACCCGGCCTCGAGAAACTCGGTTATTCTCCGGAGTCGGTCGAGAGGATTCTGGCGCACATCAATGAGCACGATACTATCGAAGATGTTGTTATCCCCGAGAGTCAGACGGTCATAAGAGGCGGGCTGAAACCTGAGCATCTCCCGGTTTTTGATTGCGCGTTTAAACCCTTCAAGGGTGAGCGTAGTCTTCATTACCTTGGTCACCTGCGAATGATGGCGGCATGCCAGCCTTTCTTGAGCGGGGCGATTTCAAAAACTGTCAATCTGCCGAATAGCGCGACGGTCGATGAGATCATGAACACCTACATCGAAGGTTGGAAGCTGGGTCTCAAGGCCGTTGCTATTTATCGGGATGGATCCAAGCGGTCCGCTCCGCTGAACACGAAGAAGACCAGGGATATGGGCGCCGAGGAAGGACAGGGCGAAGGCGGTACGGAGAGCGAAGCGCTAAGGCGGCGCGTCGCCGAGCTCGAAAAGGAGATAGGAACACTGCGCGCGGAAGTCGAGCAGCCTTCTCGAAATCGCATGCCGCAGACCCGCGTTTCGCTGACTCATAAATTCGAAATAGCCGGACACGAAGGCTACATTACGGTTGGCCTGTATGAGAGCGGCCAGCCGGGCGAACTGTTCATACAGATGGCGAAAGAGGGGAGCACGATCGGGGGACTCATGGATACGGTAGCAACTTTGACGTCTCTCGCTCTCCAATACGGTGTTCCTTTGGAAAGCCTTGTTAAGAAATTTGCATATCAGCGGTTTGAGCCAAGCGGCTTTACGAAGAACCCGGATATCCGAAATGCGACCAGCATTACGGATTACGTGTTCCGATGGCTCGGATGTCAATTCATCAAGGGCTATAAAGAAGCGACCGCCCCAAGTCGGATGCAGCCCGATCTTCCGATGAAGGAGATCGCGGACATTGAGAAAAAAGCCTTGAACCGGCCGGTGCCTGAACTCCCGCGAACGGCTGAAAAGGAAATAATCGATATCATCACCAGCCGCTCCAATTCGGAAGGGACGCCTGGACAGCTGGCTAATGGCAACGGACTTTCCAAGACTCATGCTGACCGGGTTCGCGAGGCGCTGGGAAACATGTACATGGGAATCACTTGCTCGAATTGCGGCAGCACCAAGGTGATTCGAGCCGGTGCCTGCGGTGTCTGCACCGAGTGCGGAACTTCGCAAGGATGCAGTTAGTGTCGAAATGCTCGAATCCCTCGGTCTCGGCTCGGCTCAGGTCAACCTTCTCAACGCGATCGCCTCTGAGCTTTCAAAAATACCGGGCGTCATCGCAGTAGTTTTGGGCGGCTCCTACGCGCGACGAGCCGCTCGACCTGATTCAGACCTGGATGTGGGCCTTTACTATTCCAAAAATTCGCCTCCCGATATCGAAGCGATTCGCCGCTGCGCCGAAACAATCTCGGTGCCAAATAGCCCCCCCAATCGTTGTGGACTACTACAAGTGGGGACTTTGGATCAACGGCGGCGCGTGGATTCAAAGAGCGGTGGGAAAGCTGGACCTTTTGTACCGTAACATTGAACAGGTCCAGCGCGTGATCGATGAAAGTCAGGAAGGCTTGTATCACCATGACTATTATCAGCAACCGACCTTCGGTTATGGAAGGAGACCGTCGGCCTCGCTGAGGGCCGGTATATCCCAAAGTTCGGTCTCACGGAAGAGGCTCCCCACACCTTTTTCGAAATAAATTGATTTGAGCAATCGCCCTCACGGGCAGAATATGCCGATCGAATTAGGGGACCCCAGAGCCGGCGAACGGCCGGTCAAGGCCGCGGTACGGCGGCAGGAGAGACGACATGAACGAAGCTCAACATGATGCACTAAAGCCCGCGCCCTTCGACACGGCGCGACTCGACGCCCTGCTTGAAGACGAGGGCATCGACGTCCTCGTCGCGACCTCCAAGCACAATGTGCAGTATTTGCTTGGCGGCTATCGCTTCTTTTTCTTCGACTACATGGATGCTATCGGGGTGAGCCGCTATCTGCCGGTCGTGGTCTATCAGAAGGGGCGCCCCGACAACTCGGCCTATATCGGATTCCGGCTCGAAAGCTACGAGAAGCAGCTGGGCAAGTTCTGGCCTCGGGTCGTCGAGACGACCGCAGGCAACAGCACCGGCGCGATCCAGCGGGCCGTCGAGCATATCAAGGGGCTGGGTGGGCCGATCGGCAAGGTCGGCGTCGAGGCGTCCTTCCTGCCCTGGGACGGCGCCAAGTTGCTGCAGGCCGGGCTCGGCAATTGCCAGATCGTCGATGCCTATTTTCCACTGGAGCGGCTGCGCGCGCGAAAGACGAGAGGCGAGCTCACGCAGCTGCGCGAGGCCTCCGAGCGTGTCGTGGCCTCGATGCTCGCCGTGTTCGGCGGGTGCGCGCCCGGCCAGACGAAAAATGAGCTCGTCGACCGGCTGCGGCGAGAGGAGGTCGGGCGGGGCCTGACCTTCGAATACTGCCTGATCACGGCCGGCACGAGCCTCAACCGGGCGCCCTCCGACCAGCGCCTCGAGGCCGGCGACGTCCTTTCCCTCGATTCCGGGGGAAATTATAAGGGCTATATCGGCGATTTGTGCCGGATGGGGATTCTGGGCGAGCCGGACGCCGAGCTTGTGGATCTTCTTGGTGTGATTGAGGAGATCCAGCAGCGGGCGCGCCGTCCGATCCACCGCGGCGCCGCGGGAGCTGAGATTTTCGCGGCGGCCCATGAGCTCGCGGACGCCTCGCCCCACCGGGCATATCTGGATTTTGTGGCGCACGGCATGGGCCTCGTCAGTCATGAAGCGCCGCGCCTGACGAGCAACGGGCCTGTGCCTTATGAGGGCTATGATGCGACCCGCCCGCTGGAGGCCGACATGGTCATCTCCATCGAGACCACGATGGTGCATCCTAAGCGCGGCTTCATCAAGCTCGAGGATACGGTCGCGGTCACCGAAGAGGGTTGCGAGGGTTTCGGCGATAAGGGGCGGGGCTGGAACCGGGCGAGATGACGATCGAGGCTAGTGTCCTGTCCCCGAAATAGCATGTATTTTGTTGCGATCAAAATGGGCCGTCGACAAGGCGCGAGGAGCGGAGCATATCTCAATCGATACGTGACCGACGAGCAACGCAGTCGCCGGCCCATTTTCATCGCAACCCTTCGGGCCGGAGCCAGTTGGCCGTTTTTCTGCGTTGCTCTCTCGGCCCGTA
>DASZHC010000124.1:0-17246 GCA_035938215.1 Chthoniobacterales bacterium | reverse complement strand
CGCTCTCGGTAAAGCGCGGCAACCAGCCCTGCCAGTGCACCGTACCACCACCGACCATCTGTGGTACCGGACAGAAAAGGTTGATTTTGGCTTCTTCGCCTGCCGACGCGCGTAGGGTGCGCGGGTTAAGGATTGGGTCGGGCCATAGATTGTAGTGATGACATTGGCCAGTTCGTCGCCACCGAAGCTTTCAGGTTTGCGCCATGGCCCGCGCTCAAGCGCCACCACGTGCATTCCGCGCTCGGTAAGCACCTTCGCCGCAGTCGCGCCAGATGCTCCCGTCCCAACAATAACCACATCCACCCGATCCGGTTTACGCTTTTGAGCCATGCTTCTTTTCTTCCTCCCAATCAATTTGTTGTTCGGCGAAGAACGGCAGGGTCGTAAACCGCCCGGCGTGGGTTTCCGCCAGCGACTCCGGACCCTCGAACCCGATTAACTTCCAACCGACCCGGTTTTTGTTGCCGCCATAAATCGGGTCGGAGTAGAAGCCTTGGCGGGTGTGCAAGGCCAGCAACGGAAAGAAATCGAGATCGATCTCCGCGCTGGTCTGCTGCAGCGCAGGCTCGGCGGGCGCGGAGCCGGCGACGGTCTTTGCCGTCTCGATCGCCGCTGCGCCCTGCAGCGCGAGCCGCTCCATACCGGTGAGGATCTGGTCCTGCCTGGGGATCAGTCATAGAAAATCCTCCTTCCTGCAAAAATCGATGAAATTCTGGGGTAACGACAAAGTCGCGGCAGAGTTCTGAACCTTGGCGGAAATCAGACGGCGACTATAAAAAAGATTCTCAGCGAAACGGCCGGAATAACGGATCTCTTGACGTAGGTGACGGTTCATCGGGGAGAACGTTCTCAGCACCGAGAAGCAAACATTCTATTTTTCGAATCTGCAAGCAAAATTAAATGCTTTTTATCCTTTTTGGTAAATCTTCTCCGCTTTTCACGAGCGAACCGCCCAGGTGTATTTGGCACTTGATTTTTAGGGTAAGAATGCATTATAAAAAGTGGTTGTTCTGCTGCTGTTACGGTGGAGCACCAGGGTATAAATGATTGTTGGATGAAAACGTTTGCGCTCTTCCGGGCATCTCGATCCGGAGATCTTGTTGATATTACTGAAAGTTTCTGAACCATGGGCCCGCTGGCTACCCTGGGAGACGTAGCTCAACGCGCCGGCACTTCCGTCGCGACCGCCGGTCGCGCCCTGGGCGGATATGGCAAAGTCGCAGCAGCCACGCGCGACCGCGTTGTTGCGGCAGCACGGCAGCTCAATTACCACCCAAACGCTTTGGCGCGCAGCATGAAGCAGCGCTCAACGTTTACCATTGGCCTGATCGTCGGAAACATTTGTAACTCATTCTTTGCCCGGATTGTGCGGGCTGTCGAAACCGCCATCATGCGATACGACTGTAAAGTAATCGTGTGCGATAGCGACGAAAGCGTCGAGAATGAACTGGATCATGCCAGGACGCTCCTCGAACATCGAGTCGATGGAATTATCGTTTCGCCCACGGCGAGCGAAACCGGTGAGTTGAGCCGGGCAACCAAGGAAATTTACGGAGGCAGGATGCTCACCGTTTTCATCGATCGCGCCGTAAAAGGAGCAAGGATACCAACGGTAGTCAGCGATAATGTCGCAGCCGCCCACGAAGCTACAACCCATTTCATTGAATTAGGGCATAAACGCATTGGCGCAATTGTCGGACGAAAGGCCTTGGATTCGATGACGGGTCGAATTGAAGGCTATCGCCGAGCTTTGCTGGAACGCCACATCACATTCGATGAATCCCTGGTTGTAGATGCCGTCGATGTCGGCGTCGAAGCGGGCTATCATGCAACGAAAAAGCTGCTCGAACGCAACCATCGTCCGACAGCCTTGATCGTCATGAACAATTTGCTGGTGATAGGAGCATTGAATGCTCTCAAGGAAAAAGGATTGATGATTCCTGGGGACATCGCGCTGATAGGCTGGGACGATTTCGATGCGGCGCCGCATCTCCAAAAGCCGCTTACCGTCGTCGAACAACCGGCCGACGCGATGGGTTCAATCGCCGCCGAACAGCTTATGAAAATGCGATCCAAGGAAACCGTTGATCCTTCTCTACATATCGTTCTGAAATCCACGCTTATTATTCGGGAATCGTCGGAAAAGAGGATCTGGAAGAAAAGCTGAGTTGTAGAGTCTCTCGCAGCTGCGGTCCGCCGATTTCAACAACGCTCCGTTGGTGCCGTGAAAACGGTTTCAATTTGCGGCCAGCCACGGCTGCGAGGGACCGCAGACCTCCAAGCCTCCACCGATCATCGCCGCAACGGCTGCGAGCGGAACGCAGCCGTCGGCGCCCGAGCTTTTACCAACAAGTATATCCACCATCCACAACGAGATTGCTTCCCGTGAAATAGCTGCTCGCATCGGAAGCCAGAAATACTACTACAGAAGCGACTTCCCTTGGTTCGCCTACTCGACCCAAGGGCGTAAAGTGTAACCATTCCTTATGCCAATCTGGATTGGACATGCCCAGCTTGGTCATCTCGGTCCCGATATAACCTGGCGAAATACTGTTGACACGCACTCCGCGCTTGGCCCATTCGCCCGCCAGCGATTTGGTTAGCATGATCACAGCGGCTTTTGAGGCGTTGTATGCGGCCTGAGGCTGCGGTGTGTTGGAGATAATCCCGGACATGGAAGCCGTGTTGATGATGCTTCCGCTTCCCTGTGCAAGCATCATCTTGCCGAATTCCCGGCAACAATAGAAAACCGCGCTTAAATTGATGTTGATAACCTTATGCCAATCCTCGTCGCTGCATTCTTCGGAAGGCACGTTGACAGCTATCCCGGCGTTATTGAACGCAACGTCGATGCGTCCGTATTTGGAACGAATGTCGGTTGCTAACTTGGTTACCTGGTTGGATTGAGTCAGATCGACCTCCAGTTGTCTGGCTGCTTTTGTCCCGGCCTCCGGGTTGATGTCTACGATGGGGACGATCGCGCCGCTCTCTTTTAATGCTTTGGCACTCTCAAAACCGATTCCGCGCGCGCCTCCGGTAACGACCGCAATCCGACCATCAAGTGGTGTCAGGGGGGAATAACTCATAGATGGATCAAATGTTCCAGCGAGGCCGCGCCTGGATCTCAAGGTCGCGTTGGCAGCAGAACTGATTGGGTGAAGCAGTCTCGCTTAGAATCCTTGAAAAGCAAAACCAGCGTTTTGTTTTTCAAGGATTCCAGTGCACCGTCTCCTAAATCCCTTTGGTGTCGCCGCAGGTCGGTTGGCTGTTTTTCAAGGCGCGAGCGACGAGCATATCTGAACCGATGCGTAAGGAGCGAGCAACGTGGAAAAACGGCCAACCGGCCGCGGCCCTGGGGGTTGCGTTCAAAATGGGCCGGCGGCTGGGTTGCTCGTCAGTTACGTCCCGCCCACTTTTATGCAGCCCAGGAGAGACCAAGAGTACCGGGAATATAGAAACTGGAGCGGGATGCGCCTCCTCGCGCCTTGTCGGCGGCTCACTTTGGTCGCAACAAAAGGCATGTTATTTCGGGGACAGGATACTAGCAGGAGAGGATTGAACGCTGCGGCGACTGCTGGCTAGCGTGAATATCGTGCGTGCCTCCGCGCTTCCCGGAAAACTTGCATCGGTGGGTCGGAATTGAGCGTCTGGCTTCCCGTCAAAGAAAAGGAGCTACATCAACGTTGCTCCGGCTTCCGCGAGCGGGCTGCGTTCACCCTTTGTCAGGCAGACGTGCGCCGTTATCGCCTGGCCTTTCAAACGGTTTCGAGTATAGACTAAACCATTTGATCGGCTGTCTACGTACGGGTTATCGATCTGCGCCGGATCGCCTACCATGACAAGCTTTGAACCTTTTGACATGCGGGTTACCACGGTTTTTGCCTCAAGCGGCGTCAGTTGCTGAGCTTCGTCCAGAACAAAATACCTGTTAGGAATCGAGCGTCCTCGAATGTAGCAAAGCGCTTCGATCTCGACGATCCCCTGTTCGATCAACAGTTCATAGGGTTTCATCGCAAAGCTGCCGTTTGCTTGCGACGGGTCGCTCTGCTTTTTCTGTTTTCTAAATGTTTCCGACGAGATGCTGGTCGGAAGCACCAATTCAAACGCATCGTAAATAGACTGAAGCCACGGTTTCATTTTTTCATTCAGCGTCCCGGGCAAATAGCCAACAGTCTCTCCCATTGCGACCACCGGACGGCTCACCGTCATGCCGCCAAAGATCTGTGACCAGAACAAGTGCAGACCTGCAGCAACGGCGAGCAGGGTTTTTCCGGTCCCAGCCCGACCGTAACAGGTAACCAACGCAATTTCCGGATCCAGAAGAGCGTCCAGGAAACATTGCTGGGCGAGATTCATCGGTTTGATATGTACGCCGCGAGGATTGATAAGAGTGGGAGGCAATGTCAACCGCTTGAGCAACCCGTCTCCGGCATGCCGTGTCGGGATGAGTTTGTCGGCTCCGGCAGACAGGAAAACGTACTCATTCAGGAAGAGTCCGGCGGCATCTTTTTTTTGGAGAGTGAGTTCCCGGGAACTGGCGAATCGCTGCAATGAGTGGGCGTCCACTTCGATGATTCGCTGGCGGTAGTCCTCGACATCGGTGACCTCAACCTTGTCGTTCTCGTAGTCTTGCGCCTCTACCCCGATCGCCAAGGCTTTCAGTTGCATGTTCAGGTCTTTCGTGACCAGGATGGTTCGCTCAGGACACTTGCTCTTCACATGAAGGCAAAGAGCCAATATCCGATGATCCGGATTCTCCAGATCTCTAAAAACCTGCTGAAACTTTCTCTGTTCCCTGCTCAGTTTCGCCGAAGTCAGAAGTTCACTGATCGCGATGCGAATCGTGCCCCCGCCCGGTGTCCTCGCGCCGCGGACCACGAGCTTGCTGTTTTGATTGAAACATCGCGACAAAAAACGATGTACGGTCCGCGCGTTCGCGCCTCGTTCCGACTGCTCATTCTTGAACTTGTCCAATTCGCTTAGAACATCGATTGGAATCCAAACATGATTGTCCGCGAAGCGATACACAGAATGCGGGTCATGCAGAAGGACATTTGTATCAATGACGTAATTCTTGATATGTGACTCACTGCCATTGAGTAATTCCGGCAAGCGCGTGCGGTCAGACCGTTTCGCCGGATCGTGAAAAAGCCCGAGCTGATCTTCTGGGATATACATCTTCTTTTAGCAACAACCGCAACGGCCGGTGCCACAAAGGGAGCCAGATGATGGACGTGTCCCTGTGGCGCGAGCCCCGGCCATTATGACACCCATTCCCCCTGCGATGACTCTTCGAACGCGCTGGCCGGTCTCGGGATCATGGGTCAGTGGAGAATCGTTCATGCTTTGTTTCATTTCAAAGCGTCGAACTGGAAAATCCGGCGAATCCGACACCGTTTCATAGATATAGGTGGTCATTACTTCGATATACACTATTACTTGTGGACAAGGCTTAGCAAGCGAAAGCGTCGCGAAGAATTGCAAAGGTTATATACGAAAAAAGACGTTTTCATTTCAGCTGTGGAATTTCATTTTCGTAAAAATGAACAACCCTGTTTCTCCAATTCGCAATCGGTTTAAAGCCGCTTTGCACGAGAGTCGCGTCCAAATTGGTCTTTGGAGCAGTCTTTGCAGCCCTCTGGTCGCTGAGGTGATCGGCGGAGCCGGTTTTGACTGGATCGTTATCGATTCGGAGCACGCGCCTAACGAGCTACCCGATGTGGTTCATCAACTTCAAGCATTGGCCGCTGAATCGGTGGAACCGGTTGTCCGAATTCCGATTGCGGATCCGGTCGTCATAAAGCGCTATCTCGATGCGGGTGCTCGTTCCTTGTTGGTTCCGATGGTTAACAATGCTGCGACCGCGTCCGCGGTTGTCGTTGCGACGCGCTATCCACCGGCCGGTACTCGAGGCGTGGCAACAGCTCATCGGGCGAGTCGGTTTGGCAGGGTTAAAGAGTACCTTCGAAACGCAGTGGAGGCGCTTTGCGTACTTGTGCAGCTCGAGACCAGAGAGGCTCTCCGAAACCTTGAGGAGATTGCTTCGGTCGAGGGCATCGATGGGATGTTCATAGGTCCCTCAGATCTGGCGGCAGACCTCGGACATCTTGGAAATCCGGGCCATCCGGACGTGCAGGCCGCGATCGCGGACGCGGTGGGGCGCGGAAAGAAATTGAATAAGGTGATGGGGATTCTCACCTCCGATTATGGTGAGGCAAATCATTATCTCGGACTTGGCTTCACTTTTGTAGCCGTTGGAAGTGATTTGGGAATCCTGGCGCGCCAAGCCGAAGCGCTCGCCGCCTCCTTTCAACATTGGAAGGGGGTCATGGGAGGGACGGCCTCCGTGCCGTCCGACTAATCATTTCTGGTTCTTTCTGTTCACGCTGCTCGCAAGCTCGGTAGCCGACACGGCCGATCGGAAGCGAATGCTGATGGTCACCAACGTTTGGCTGGCATTTTCCGCCGCCTTGCTCGCCATAGTCGGCTGGACGGGTGGCATCAATCCGTTATTCGTTTTGGTCGGCGTCTTCCTGATTGGGATTGGCTTCGCCTTTGACGCCCCGGCCTACACTGCTTCGGTCGCCGATCTCGTCGGCAAGGAGGACCTCTCTTCGGCTGTCACACTCGGCGGCGTACAGATGAATCTCTCAAGCATCATCGGGCCAGCTTTCGGGGGAACTCTCGTTTCTGTGATCAGAGGTAGACTCAACGCGGTTCACATGGTCGTGTCCCAAGGCGGCATGGCACTTGGAGGGATTGGGTGGGGGCTTACCGTTGGTATATCAAACGTGGAGACCGCATTTTTCGCCGCTGCCATCGCTCTTTTCTCGGTCTCGCTCCTTTTTCGCCCTCTTTCGATTGATTTCACCGAAACCCTGGATCTTGAGCCTTCACCCCTGCCCAGGCGCTTTCACCGGTTTCCACGATTTCCAAAGCCGGAAGATGGCCCCGTTGCGATTTCAGTCGACTATCATGTTGCGGAGCAAAACCGGGAACGCTTCCTGGAAGCGATGTCGGATGTGCGCGGCCTTATGCTCCGGAATGGAGCGTCGAGCAGGCGCGAAATGGGGCTGGTGCATCGAGTCATAAGTAGGAGGCATACTCGATGCACTAGTCTGCGCACGTAGGCCGATTCATAATGATGGTGGAACATTGGGCGAATTTTTGATAAATGCTGTTTGCGGTCCATTTCTTTACGCTGCAGTGCGGGCGGCCGTATCGAAATGGAAGGTACACAAGTTCAAACAATTACTTCCCCAGGCAAAATGAACCTTAGCTTCTCAAAATTCCCCGAGGGCGGTCTTATAGTAGTCATTATCGCGCTCGGATTGCTGCTGGCCATTTTTGGCGGTTCAGTTCGACTACCCAAATTACAAACGAACCCAGATGGTAAACGCGAAAGAGTCTTCGAGACAAATGCGGCGGGCCAGAAAGTTCCGGCGTTTGAGTCAGTGAACAAATTCTTCAACGCGCGAACGATTGTGCAGATCGCCAAAGACACCAGCTTCTTTGCGATTATGGCTGTGGGAATGACCGTTGTGATCATTACCGGCGGAATCGATCTGTCCATCGGATCGATGTATGCCCTGGCATCCGTGTGCGGAGCTCTGGTCTTATCGCCATACGGTCCGTCCGGGGGCGGTGGTGCAACGGTTCTTGGCGTTGCTGTGACAGTTGGAGTGGGCGCGTTGCTGGGACTTCTCAATGGCGCGATGATCACCGCATTCAAAGTGCACCCCTTCATTATAACTTTGGGTACGATGGCTATCTACAGGGGCATCGCATTCGTCCAGACAAGCGGCCAGTCGATCGGAGGCTTCCCGGATGGTTTCCGCCAGTTTGTGCGCTGGGAGTTGTTACCCGACCTGAGTCTTGTACCGCTTATCGTAATGATCATCGTGACGGTGGTGGGCGGGATTTTTCTAGCTCAATCAGCCATTGGCCGAAAAATCTACGCTGTAGGAGGAAATGAGATTGCCAGCCGGTATAGCGGGATTCGCGTTGGAAGAATCAAGTTGCTGGCGTATACGTTGACCGGACTGACGGCCGGTATTGCCTCCGTCTTATCGCTCGGATATTACGGTGCCGGTTCTTCGGGAGACGGGCAGGGATATGAGCTCAATGTCATTGCCGCCTCGGTGGTTGGCGGTGCCAGTCTCGTCGGGGGAAAAGGCACCGCTCTTGGGGCCTTGCTCGGAGCAGTGATTCTCCAAATGATTTCGAACGGCTTGGTGATTTTGAATATTCCTCAGAATTACAGCCAGATTGTCATCGGCATGGTCGTCATCGCGGCGGTGCTGCTGGATCAATTTAATGCCGCTCTTGCAAGGCGCCGATTGCTCGTAAAGACAAGTTCCATCAAGAAGGAGGTTGTAAAGTCGGGCGACACACCTGTTTCTCTCAAGCCCAAAACGACCTAATCCCAGAAAACGTGGAAAGCAGGGGGCTGGAAAACAGAAATGAGCATCGATCAATTCTGCGGATGTTCCAGCTCCTGAGTTCCCCCAATTATCATAGACTATGGCTTTCTTATCAGTTGAAAATATCTCGAAAACATTTCCAGGAGTTCGCGCTCTGGATAATGTATCCGTCGATTTTGACAAGGGTTCTGTCCATGCGCTAATGGGCGAAAACGGCGCCGGTAAAAGTACGCTTGGCAAGATCATCGCAGGCGTCTACACACCGGATAAAGGGACCATCAAGATCGAAGACCGGGAAGTCAAACCGACCGATCCTCGCATCGCGCAACAGCTCGGAATTGCTCTGGTTCATCAGGAGCTGGCTTTTTGTCCCAATATGACGGTGGCCGAGAATCTCTTGCTGGGAGGATTTCCGACGAATTCTGGTTTCATGGATTGGTCAAAGCTTCGCGAAAAATCGCGCGCCTTGCTGCACGAAATCGGGGCCGATATCGACGTCGATACACCCCTCGCTCAACTCACAACCGGTCAGGAACAGATGGTGCAAATCGCCGGGGCGGTGGGCGTCAATGCGAGAATTATGATTTTCGATGAGCCGACCAGCTCTCTTTCAACAAACGAAAGCGAGCATCTATTTGAGTTGATGGCGCGACTCAAGCAGCGCGGTGTGGCGATGCTCTATGTCTCACACAGAATGGACGAAATTTTCCGGATTTGCGATACGATCACCGTCCTTCGTGATGGCAAGCATGTTGCCACGGAGCCGATTGCTCAGACAAATCGAGATCGTTTGATCCGGCAGATGGTCGGTCGCGAAGTGTTGATGACGCGACCGAAGCATCTTGACCTTCAGCCTGGGGAAGAAATTCTCAGAGTGGAAAGTCTGTCATCTACGGGAAAATTTGAGAACGTTTCCTTCAATGTCTGCCGGGGAGAGATTGTAGGAATGGGGGGCTTGGTTGGAGCGGGCCGAACAGAGGTGGCCACTGCAATCTTCGGGTTGGATAACCGTGCGACCGGAAAAGTATACATCAAGGGAAAAGAGATGCGGTTGGGGAATGTCAACGAGTCGATGCGTCGGCGAATCGCTCTCTTGCCGGAAGATCGCAGACGGGCCGGTCTCGTGCTGGGTATGAGCATCTTGGACAACACATCGCTCGCTCACATTGATTACTTTAGCGCGGGCGGATTCGTTGATCGCAAGCGCGAGCTGACTGAGGTCGAGAAGCTGACGAAGCGGCTTCGCGTCAAGGCGCCTTCGCTCGAGACGATCACAGCCGGTCTCAGTGGCGGCAACCAGCAGAAAGTGGCTCTGGCGAAATGGATGGTACGCACATGTGACCTGTTGATTGTTGACGAGCCAACTCGCGGCGTGGATGTCGGCGCGAAAGCCGAGATCTACGAGTTGCTGGATGAAGTGGCATGTCAGGGAGTAGCCATCTTGATGATTTCTTCTGAGCTGCCCGAACTGCTTAATCTATCCAGGCGTGTCGTCGTTTTGCGAGAAGGCTTCGTGACAGGTGAACTCCCACACGAAAAATTTTCGCAGGAGGCTGTGCTTCACCTTATGGCTTAGCAAGCGTGTTATCCTAGAAAGGAGCCCCAAAAATGTATAATCGTTTTCGCCTCGTGGCGCTTGCCACCGTCTCTTTTGCGTTTCTGGCGCCATTGTGGACTCAAGCTGCTGAGGATAAGAAGCTTGAAGTCTTCTCCTGGTGGACCTCTGGAGGTGAGTCTGCGGCGCTAGAGGCGTTGTTCGCGACCTACAAAAACCAGTACTCCGGAGTGGAGATTGTGAATGCGACGGTAGCCGGTGGCGGCGGATCGGCTGCGCGACCGGTGCTTCAGACTCGGCTTGCCGGCGGGAATCCGCCCGATACTTGGCAAAGTCACCCAGGTTATGAGTTGCTTGGCCAATACGTCGATCCCGGTTACTGCGAGCCGGTTACCGATTTGTATAAGAGCGACGGTTGGGACAACGCTTTTCCAAAAGAATTGGTCATCAACTTGATGACCAAGGATCGCAAAATCTACGCCGTACTCGCCGGAATCCACCGCGGGAACGTTCTTTGGTATAACGCGAAACTTCTGGAAAAGAACGGAATCAAGGTGGGCGGTCAGATGACATTCGACGAGTTTTTCGCGGCTTGCGATAAACTCAAGGAAGCTGGAATCGTTGCGCTTGGCGTCGGCGATTCGGGTATCTGGACTTCGGCCCAATTGTTCGAAAATACACTGCTTGGAGTGCTCGGTCCGAAGGATTGGACTGATCTTTTCAGGGGAACAATCCAGTGGGATGACCCGCGAGTGAAGCAAGCCATGAGGCTTTTCGCCAAGATGCAGAATTACATCAATCCTGACCATTCGGCGCTAAGTTGGGATCAGGCGATCCAGCAACTCATCGAGGGCAAAGTGGCTTTCAGCTCCATGGGAGATTGGGCGGACGGAGAGTTCTTGAAGGCGAAACAGAAGGAAAAGGAAGATTTTGGATGGGTCGCTCATCCGGGAACTTCCGGATCATTCATCGTTGTAGCGGATGGATTCACGCTGGCAAAGGGGGCCCCCCACAAGGAAGCCGCTGTCGCGTGGCTGAAAAGTATCGGGAGCAAGGAAGCCCAAGAGGCGTTTAACCCGTTGAAAGGTTCGATCCCTGCCCGCACAGACGTAGATCGTTCCAAGTTTGACGGCTACCATCAATGGTCGATGGATTCATTTGCAAAAGACAAGCTGGTCGCGAGCTGTGTCCACGGGGAAGCCGCCCCGGCGTCATTTCAACAGGCGCTGAATGATGCCGTAACCGCTTTTGTGGTGGATAAAAACGTCGACAATTTCGCCAACTCGCTCGTTCAGGCGGCGAAAGAATCCCAAAGCGCGAAGTAGCTGCGCTATTGCCTGAACCTGGGCGTTTTTTGCCGATGTTGTTTTTCATGGGAGGGACGGCCTCCGTGCCGTCCCACTAAGCAATTCCGGCCCCATAACCGTAACGAGGAGGAAAATGGGACGGCTCGGAGGGCGGCCCTCCCTGAAATGGATCTCACAGGTTCAAAAAACTGGTGAGGGGCTCGAGGGGTTTCATTCCCCTTTTCGGGAGAGAGGGCAGGCGGAGTTCGGGTTCCGTCTTTTTTCATCGGTTGCAAAGTCGCCCAAGATGTGTTTCAAGGAGCGTCTTCGTCGCGACGAATGGTCATGGCCCCTACAACCAGTCCAACCGAGAATCCCGAGATGGCTGATTATCCTATCAGATCGCCGCGGAACGCCATTGCGGAGGAGCGCTTAACTTTCGCCGAAACGGCTATTGCGGTTGGATTGTTCCTTGTTCTGCTTGCGCTTAAGCTATTCTACGTCACGAATCAGCCCTGGGATTCGGACGAACCTCAGCATCTTCATGTGGTATGGGCATGGGCAAACGGCATGCTTCCGTACAAGGATGTATTCGATAACCATGCGCCGCTCTTTCAGGCGCTAAGCGCTCCTGTTTTTGCCTTGTTTGGCGAACGCGCCGATATTGTCATCGCGATGCGTTGGGCAATAACACCCGTCGCAGTCGTAGTACTTTTGATGACCTACCGTCTGGGAAGACGGCTCTTTTCAAGGCGTATCGCTCTATGGGGAACCGTCCTGGCGGGGTGCTTTCCGGACCTCTACTTTAAGCTGGATGAATATCGCCCCGACCTTTTTTGGACCGCTGTCTGGCTCGTCTTGCTGGCCATCCTGACGGGAGGAAAGCTCACACCGCGACGCTTGTTTTGGGGAGGATTCGCTTTGGGGCTCGGTTTTGCCGTCTCGATGAAGACATCGTTCCTTTTGATCACACTTCTTCTCGCCGGCGGGATCGTCTGGCTTGTTCGGCTGATGTTCCCTGAGCTTCGGGGTCGCTCGGAAGAATCCGCCCGGTTATTTTATTTCATTGCACCTGTAGTTGGCGCACTGATCATGCCGCTTGCTGTGGCAGCCTTCTTTGCCTGGAAAGGTGCGTTGGGCCAGATGTATTATTGTGTAATTATTCATAATATCACATTCGGCGGAGACCAATGGTCTTTATTCCTGCATCGGGTGCGTGATTTACGTTTCTGGCTCTTCATTCCTATGATCGCAGGTGGAATCTGGCTGGCGAAACGGGATGCCAACCGCGATCGTGCGCTTCAACGCTTATTTTTCATGTCGGTGACGGGGCTCTATTGTCCGTTGCTCTTCAGTTTCTGGCCATTGATTTCCAAGCAGGATTTTCTCCCTTTCTTTCCCATCTTGATCTTGGTCCTGACCTGCCCTCTCCTTTGGATCTCCGAGTACGTCCGGTCAAAGACCGCGTTGCCAGCGTATTTGCCGCCCGCCTTGGTCGCGTTGTCCCAATTGAGTTGGATGATCAGCGCCCACCCGCCCCTTAAACCGACGAACCGGACCAATCTTGCAATCATCTCAGATGCGCTGAAACTGACGCACCCAGGAGAAACCGTCCTCGATGCGAAGGGGCAAACCATTTATCGACCGCGTCCATTTTATTATGTTTTTGAGCAAATCACTCGAGAAAAGGTCGAGCGCGGCGAGCTGCGCGACGACGCTCCCGAGCGACTTACAGCAAATAGAACTCCGGTTGTCGTTTCGTCCTATTGGCTTGCGCCAGCCACGGGCAAGTTCGTTAGCCAGAACTACGTTCCCGTCGGATCAGTCCTCGTATTAGGTAAGAAAATTTTTCCTGATAACGACGGACATGTTGAATTTGATGTGGTCATTCCTGCAAAATACACGATCATTGGCGCGAATGGTCTCGTCTCAGGTACGTTAGATGGAATACGACTGAATGGCTCTCGGAATCTCTCTCCCGGTCCGCACGATCTGGTTTTGGCTGTGCCAAATGCGCCAGTATTTGTAATTTGGTCGCGCGCTTTCGAGAAGGGATTTTCACCGTTGTAGCAGCCAGCTAGAAATGACTTCTTAATGCTTCTTTTTTCAGAATTTGACAGAATTCTATTTGTTGCGCCCCATCCCGATGATGAATCGTTGGGAGGCGGAGGGCTGCTGCAACGAGCGTTTGACGCCCGGATTCCGGTTCGAATCCTGTTCGCCACGAACGGCGACAACAACCCATGGGCGCAACGTTTCTGGGAGCGCCGGTGGAGAATTGGTTTGAAAGAACGAGTCCGGTGGGGCAAACGAAGACAGCAGGAGGCTCTCGCGGCTATCGCCTCGCTTGGCGGTCCTGCTCAATGCGTCAAATTTCTTAATTTTCAGGATCAGGGCATTACGTCGCTTTTGATGCAAGGAAGTCAGGAGTTGGTCGCTGTCTTGGCGAACGAAATTCGCGCATTTAATCCCAGCATTCTCGTCATTCCCACGATGCTCGATGCGCATCCGGATCACAGCGCTCTCTGCGTAGCCATCACCCTCGTACTCAATTCAATCGGAAATTCCGGGATCCGGGTTTGGGAATATCTCGTGCACCGGCCGCAAGTCGGGATTCGACGGCGTCCTGTAATTCTTCGATTGGATCCAGCGGAGGTCCAGAAAAAACGGAACGCGATTTTATGCCACGAAACGCAAGTGGCGCTTAGCGCAAACCGTTTTATGCGGTTCGCAAGGGCTGAAGAGACCTTCTACGCGCACGCTGCTATCGCCGTACGGACGGACGCGAGACCGATCCTCAAGGCGCAACTGCGGGAAGACGTTTTGAATCTTGTGATCAGCGCTCGGAGGCGGGAAAGATTGGGCGCCGACATCCTCTTGGCGTTTCGATCGCAAGGCGCTGACATGCACGGCTGGCGGGTCAGAGTTTCGATTCTTTCCGGCGTAGCACAAATCAGCGATCTGATTAGGGGAAATCGCTTGCATGACGCGGTGGCGACTTGGAATGGTTCGAACCTGACGGTGGGAATACCGATCGCCGGAGCGGCCGACATTGAAGCCCTTTTTGTGAAATTCTCAAGCTGGACGCTCTTTTTTGATAGATCTGGCTGGTGCCAGGTTTCGGTTGCTTCCAACCCTTCTGCGAATGAGAGGCCGAGTGTGCCGAACCTGTTGAAACTCTCGTAAGGGCGCGCTGCGTCGATCGAGATCCTTAGCGAGGCCGTTTCACTCAATCGACGCTGCTGCCAATGCGACCTGAAGATCCTTACATCTCGCCGGTCTGAGGCACGCCCTCGCTACTTATTGCTGCCGATGAAAGCCTCCAGGGAAACGGTTTTTGCGATCATTCCGGCATACGGGGAAGCGAAATTTATTGGAGATGTTGTTAGCCGCGTGCTCCAACACGTCGAAACTGTCTTGGTGATCGACGACGGGTCGCCTGACGATACCGCGAGTGTCGCGGAAGCCGCAGGGGCGGTAGTGATCCGGCATTCAATAAACAGAGGGAAAGGCGCGGCAATTAAGAGCGGGTTGGAGCGCGCGACAGCGGCTGGAGCCCCCTTTTTTCTGTTTCTCGATGGCGACGGTCAGCACGACCCAGACGACATCCCGGCATTTTTTGATGCGATGAATGAAACGGGCGCCGACCTCGTCGTCGGCAATCGAATGACGGATCTCGGGGCAATGCCGGTGGTTCGCCGTCTCACGAACAAATTCATGTCCTGGCAAATTGGCGCGATCTGCAAAGTGCCTGTACCCGATAGTCAATGCGGCTTTAGACTTGGGCGCCGTGAATTGTTACCCGTACTGAATGCGCCAAGCGACCGTTTCGAGTTTGAAACCGAGAGCCTTATCCTTGCCGCTCGTCACGGTTTCCGCATCAGGTGCGTGCCGATCCGGACGATCTATGCAAATCAAAAGAGCAAAATTCGGCCTGTCCGCGACACGATCCGCTATGCGCGCTTGATCATAAAATATCTCTAGGACTTCAACTTTTTTGGGGCTGCCTTCGATTTCGCCGCTGGTGGCGGTGCAGTCGTGCTTACCTCAACGGGGCGGACGAGTTCGCCGTTTTCAAGAACCACTGCGTAAAGCGGCTGAGCGGAACCTCCAACTGTGCCAGTCATAGTCACGAGGTAGTAAGGAAATTGAATTGAGCTCGTCTTATGTTCGACCGAATTCACGGCCATGTTTGTGGCGCTATAGAATCCTGGAGCCCAGTAGAGCGCCGCCAGGGCCGCAACCGAGTTGGACATCTTGAAATTGAGATCCTCCGGCTTCCCCGCCGTGGCCGGTACTTCAAGGTGGTAATTTTTTGTAGATCCATTTGCGTCCTTGACACTGAAGTTGATGGCGTCTGCCTCGGCTTTCATCATCGTTGCTGGCTTTTTTGCCTTCGACTCTGACTTATGGCTTTTCGCAGTTGCTATCAATGGTGAGGTAAGTGCAAGGGCTGAAATTAGGAGGAAGGTAGGTTTCATGGCGCGATTGTAGCAATCGGATCGAACATGAAAAGCATTCGATCGCAACAAAATACATGCCATTTCGGTGATGGGAGACTAACCTGTCGGAATGGACAGCAAACCCAAAGCTCAATTTCCCCGCGAGCAGAGCGAGGACGGTTCGTTCGTTCGCCAGCAGGATGCTTTTAGAAGGCGGGTGACCGCCGATGGCAGCTCGGGTTTCGTTGCCGCACCGGGACGCTACCATCTTTATGTTTCCTGGGCGTGCCCATGGGCGCATCGGACCATCCTTGTACGTAAATTAAAGCGATTGGAGGATGTAATCGGTATGACGGTGGTTGACCCGATTCGAGATGAACGGGGTTGGGCGTTCCGAAACGGACCGGGTTGCTCCGAAGATCCTGTAAACGGCTTTCAATTTTTGAGCGAGGCCTATCTCGCAACGGATCCCGCTTATGTAGGCAGATTCACGGTGCCGGTACTCTGGGACAAACAGAAGCGAATGATTGTGAACAATTCGGACGACGATTTGATGCGGATATTCAATTTCGAATTTAATGCTTTCAATGACAGCGCGCTTGACCTTTACCCAGCAGCTTATCGATCGGAAATCGACCAGCTCAATGCTTTGATTTACGAGACGGTCAATGATGGCGTTTACCGGGCGGGGTTCGGTACCTCGCAGCAGGCTTACGAAAGGGCGGTCTTTTCGCTATTCGACACACTTAACCGTTTAGAGGTTCGGCTTCAGAAGCAACGATACCTTTTTGGCAATGCGCTCTTGGAAACAGACCTTCGGCTTTTCGTGACCCTTATCCGCTTTGACGCGGTCTATCATGGGCATTTCAAATGCAATATTCGGCAAATCGCCGATTATCCGAATCTCTTTTCGTATCTACGCGATCTGTATCAAACGGAGGGAATCGCCGAAACCGTCAATTTTGATCACATTAAGCGTCATTACTATGTGACTCACGATGATATCAACCCGACACGAATCGTTCCCGTCGGGCCGTTGCAGAATCTATGGGCGCCGCATAACCGGGTATCTCTCGGATAAGACACTAGTGCACCGTCTCCTAAAGCGCTAGTCTTCGGCATGCTGCTCGATGAGTTGGTCGATCAGATTCATGGCTTCCAACGCGTCAGCCGCGATCCACTGTAACCGCGCTTTGGCGTGTTCCAATGTGGACAGATCCCATTCCGTTTCGCGCCTTACATCGACGTTGCCCAGAGTGGTCCGGATGTTACTGAGGAGTGAATCAAGTTTCGTTGCAGCCATAGGCAAATCATCCGCGTAATTACTCAATGGCATCAAGTGTTTTCACGTGCACCTTGCGGCCTCTTGAGGTAAGATCCGAGTGATTAGGAGTGTGTATGTCCCGGTTTTTGGATCAGATTTTTTCTTGCCAAAGAAACCGCTACACCGATTTCCCACCTACTGATTTGCTAGAAAGATGTTCGGTCGCGCCCGATGGGATTGACCGGGCCGAGCTCGAACGTGCTGAATGGCTTTGGA
>DASZHC010000123.1:0-4560 GCA_035938215.1 Chthoniobacterales bacterium | reverse complement strand
CACGCTTCGCTGGATTGGGCAGCATCCCTGGCTACATCACCTCGGTCCCATATCTTCCATGCTTTACTCCAGTCACGATGTCGGACCCGCGGGCATAAGCCGGCTTGTCGCCTCGCCCAATCTCATGCGCCACATTCCGCTGCCCTGGAGAGACAAAATTCGCGTTCGTGCAGTTCGTCCCGCAGGTTCCAGGTGGTTGCCTGCTCGCCTTAAAGATGTTGCGATCAAGACGAGTCACTTCGCGAAAGAAGCCCGGTTAGTCGGCTCACAAGTTCAGTTGAAACTGGACGACGGCAGCGTTTCTTCCGCCGATCACGTGCTGCTTGGCACCGGATATTCGGTTGATATCTCGCGCTACGCCTTCCTTACTCCCGGGCTGATCGAGCGTGTCCAATTGATGGACGGATATCCTGCTCTACAATCTGGTTTCCGCAGCTCTCACCCGGGCCTTCATTTCCTGGGTGCGACTGCCGCTCGCTGTTTCGGCCCATTACTTTACTTCGTTGCCGGGGCAGAATTCGCTTCGTCAGCTTTGTGCGCTGAGATTTTGAAGAACAAGGCGGTCCCTCGATGACCTTGGCGATGTCGCCCGGTTTTCGAACTGCTCTGGACGCGGTGAAACGATGACTCAGGGCCAGCAGATCGGCGCGGTCGTCATCGGTGGCGATCACCCCGGCCTCGCGATCGCTCGCAGCCTGGGCAGCCGCGGCATCCCCGTCGTTGTGATCGATGACCAGTATTCGATTTCGTCCTTTTCGAAGTATGTGATTCGAGTCGTGCACGTTCCTGATTTGAAGCATGAACAAGCCGCGGTTGATTCGGTTCTCGATGTCGGCCACCGTTTGGACTTAAAAGACTGGGTTCTGTTCCCGACTCGCGACGAAAACGTTGCCGCATTTTCCTTGCATCGTGAACGCTTGGCGGAGTTTTTCCGGGTTACGACCCCTCCTTGGGACACCATTCGCTGGGCTTGGGATAAAAACAACACTTACCAGCTTGCGGAACAATTGGGCATTCCTGTTCCGCGCACCTGGAATCCCAAAAGTCTCAATGACCTTTCGGAGCTCTATCCGAGGCTTCCCCTGGCCATCAAGCCGGCTGTTAAGGAAAATTTCTTTTACGCCACAGGCGCAAAAGCCTGGCGCGCCGACTCACCCGAACAACTCCGGGAGCTTTATAGCCGCGCGGCGCGTGATATTCGCGCGGAAGAAATCCTTGTTCAGGAAATCATCCCCGGTGATGGGCGTCGTCAACTTTCCTACTGCGCATTCTTCCGCGAGGGCCACGCGCATTCCGTTATGTTGGCCCGCCGCATGCGCCAGCATCCTCGCGAATTCGGACGAGCTGCCACCTATGTGGAGACCGTCGAAGTTCCCGAAATCGAAGAATTCTCGGAACGCTTTTTGCGTGCCATCAATTTCTACGGGATTGTGGAAGTCGAGTTCAAACAAGATCCGCGCGACGGACAATACAAGCTCCTCGACGTCAACGCCAGGGCTTGGGGCTTCCACGGACTGGGACAGGCCGCCGGTGTGGATTTCCCATATCTTTTGTTCGCGGATCAATGCGGCCAGGTGCTGGAACCTTGTCGCGCTAAACCTGGTCTTGGCTGGTTGCGGCTGCTTCCAGATCTGCCGGTTGTCATCGCCGATATTTCCACCGGGTATCTCAAACTCGGTTCCTATTGGGACTCACTGAAAAGCACTCGAGTCGAGTCGGTTTTTTGTCTGCACGACCTTCTTCCCTCAATCGGCGAACTGGCTCTTCTCCCTTACCTCATCAGCAAAAAATATGGAAAACGTAGGATCTAGCTTTGCGCCTGTTTCGCTGAAGTACGAAGTGCGTAAAAATGTCTAGGTGGCGCGCAAAATTGTGTCCCGCGCCTCAAGGGTTGCCTCGTGGCTCCGCATCGATGTAAAAGCCTTCTTTTCTGTCAAATACGCGACGTTTTGCCCCCGGATACACGCGAAACTGGGAATCAGGCTAAGATATTGCCACTTTGTGGAACTCATTCGGGACTTATCCAACTGGCCGGCTTAGGAACCTGAAACCGTCGTTTTTAAGTCTTTTATAATTAGCGGATTACGGGTCAACCTCCTCTCCCTGCGAGTCCATCAGCTGGAAGGCTAGTTGCACCTCAATAATCAAGGCGGAGTCCGAACTCCAGTACCGACGCTCCCCATACCAGGAGAATGCGGCGACACGAGCATGGATCACCAGCAAACCCACGTCCTCGAAGCACCTGCTACCGAAGGCTTCGTCTACGGTGTTTCCCCTACCATGCAAACCGTGAATGAGATGGCTGCCGAGATTGCCCCGACGGACATCCCGATTTTGATTCTGGGCGAAAGCGGAACAGGCAAAGATGCTTATGCCAGGTTTATTCACCGGATATCTCTGAAGAGCGAACTGCGGCTGCAAAAAATTGACTGTGCAACGTTTGATCCCACTCAACTCACTACTCAGATGCACCCATCGTCTCAAGATCCTTTGGCCGGAGAAGCGTATGGGACGATTTACTTCGATAATGTGCAAGAATTAGCCATGGCATCGCAACGCTCCTTGCTTTCCCTTCTTCCCGACGAGCAGAGTTCCTATCGCAAAGAGGAGAAGTGTTGTCGCGTTATTTCCTCCACCCCCAGAAGTCTCGAATCGGAAGTCGAGGAAGGACGCTTCCGGCGGGAACTGTACTTCCGGCTAAATGGTGCCTGCTTACGTCTTCCTCCACTACGTGAGCGCGCCGAGGACATTCCGGTCCTGACCGAGCATTTTCTGAACAAGCACGCCGCTCATCTGAAAAAAAAGCCCCCTCCTGTCGGCAACAAGGCCATGCAAGACCTGGTTGCTTATCACTGGCCCGGCAATATTCGAGAGCTCGAAAATCTGGCACGAAAGATTGTGGTCTTCGGCGATGTACAGAAAGTTCTGAATGATCTACACAGTACGTGGATGGCCGACCACGCTCCAATCGAAAGCGGGTCGGGGGCTTCCCTCAAAGTGGCGGCCCGCGCCGCATCGCAACGAGCCGAGCGGGAACTGATCATACAGGCTCTCGAACGAACCCACTGGAATCGCAAACGCGCGGCTCAGGAATTGCAGATTAGCTATAAATCATTGCTCTACAAAATCAAGCAGATAGGAGAACCTAAGACCTGAGGAGAGGAAACTCGATCATGCATATCCGACTACTTCTTATACTTGCTGCATTGATTTGTTTGCCACCGGCCCACGCACAAGATGCACCTAAACAGGTTCCTGCTAATCCGCCGCCCCAGAACGGCGACGTCGGCGCCAAAGCAAGCAATCCAGCTGCAGCCGTGATCGACGCCGACTACAAGATCGGTCCTCAGGATGTGGTCCGAATCGATGTCTGGAAGGAGCCGGAAATTTCCAGGACCATTCCGGTTCGTCCTGACGGAAAGGTTTCCCTGCCCCTTCTGAACGATGTTCAGGCTGCGGGATTGACGGCTATCCAGCTTAGCAATGCCATCCACGACGGTCTTACTAAATATCTAAACAATCCTCAAGTTACAGTGACAGTCATGGAAATCAATAGCCGGCGCGTCTATATCACCGGTGAAGTGAATCGGCCCGGCGCTCTTCCTCTTCTGCCGAATATGACCGTTCTTCAGGCACTGTCCAGCGGCGGTGGCTTCACGCAGTTTGCAAAACTCAAGAATATTTATGTCCTCCGGACCGAAGACGGAAAACAGGTCAAGCTTCCGTTTAACTATAGAGAAGTCGTGAAGGGTAAGAATCAGGAACAGAACATTCTTCTTCTCCCCGGCGACGTGATCGTGGTTCCGTGAGGGGTTATCGATGAGTTCCCATAAGGCTGTTCTCGGCGCATGCTTCCTCATTCTTGCGTTGGCGCTTTGCACTACAAACGCACGCGCTCAAGATGATCCCCAGGAACCAACGGACACAAAACCGAAGCCCGCGGGGACGTCCTTCCCCACCATTGATCCGGGTAGCGCGCAGGACGATTCTCAGAACAACACAAACGGACTGCAACCCGATACTACTCCGCTCACAGGCGTCCAAAACGCAACCCTCGGTTCACCGGAGGTGCGGCATAGCTACTGGGTTCCGGGCGTTCAGTACGCCGGCGCGATTCAATCTAGCGGATTCGGGACGTCGAATTCTTCCGGTTGGAATATGACCAACTATCTGATCGGGAATCTAAGTTTGCTCAAAGCATGGAGCCGATCCCAACTAGCCGTCAATTATTCCGGGGGCGGTTCCTTTTCCACGGACAGTGCAGTAGGGAATGGCGCCTACCAACAGCTGGCGCTCGCTCAGACCTTCCAGTGGAACCGTTGGGCAATGCAAATCCTCGATCAATTCTCCTATCTGCCTCAATCCGGCTTCGGTTTCGGAGGAGGTACGAATCTTGGAGTCCCCGGTGTCGGGGGCTCCATAGGACCCACGATTCCCGGACTGGGCGCCAGCTACGTTCCTAACCAGAGCATCTATGCTGGCTTCGGGCCTCAATATAGCAATGCCACCGCTCTCCAGGTGACATATGCCACGTCTCCCCGAGGCTCGATTACAGCGTCT
>DASZHC010000122.1:0-7466 GCA_035938215.1 Chthoniobacterales bacterium | reverse complement strand
CTCGTTTTCGCCAGGTACCACTCTAATTCGGTTCCAAAGCTCAAGCGCCACTCCGAGACAATCAAAGCCCGGACCAAGGTTAGTTGTAGAAGCCGGAACTTGAATTGACAGCACCATATTCAACAGGACGCAAAAATTGGTCTACCGGGATGGACTGATCAACCGTCGCGGCGAATTTTCAACGAAAATCGCAGTCGGGGTCATGTCTCAACTTTCAACATTCGGCCGTTTTGAAAGGCACTTTGCGCAGAAGTACGCCGATAAGCTGGCCGAATGTTGAAAGTTGAGACATGACCCCGTCCATCGTCCGCATTTGACAGCCTCGCCCATAAAGTCTCTCGTGCTCAGTCGCACTTTTCGTATGACAGATAACCAGGAACCAGGGCTCTCCGTTCGTCGCGACGGGCGCGAAGATAATCAACTTCGCCCCTTGAAATTCAATCTCGGTATTGCTCCTTACGCTGATGGTTCTGTTTTGATTTCCGCCGGGAATACACAGGTCATTTGCGCGGCGACGATTGAACCTTCGGTCCCGAGATGGATGAAGGAGCAGGGAATCGGGGGAGGGTGGATCACCGCCGAATATTCAATGTTGCCGTATTCAACCTTGACGCGGCGCCCGCGGGATATTTCGAAGGGCAAGCTTGACGGTCGCTGCATCGAAATTCAGCGGCTCATTGGGAGGGCTCTTCGGGCGGCGGTTGACTTGGATGCCTTCGGAGAACGGACGCTTTGGATTGATTGTGACGTTCTGCAGGCTGATGGAGGCACCAGGACGGCTTCGATCACCGGAGCATCAGTTGCCGTTGCATGCGCCTTTGCAAAACTCACGCAGGCGGGCGCAATCGCTCGCTGGCCGTTGCGCTGCCTGGTCGCGGCAACCAGTGTGGGAGTTCTGCGCGGACGAACTTTGCTTGATCTCAATTACGAAGAGGACAGGGAGGCCGAGGTCGACATGAATCTGGTGATGACCAGCGCAGGCACGTTCATCGAGGTCCAGGGGGCCGGGGAAGAAGCCACTTTTACCCAAGGCGATCTGAATGGGATGATCGCATTTGGGCAAGCCGGAATTAGCCGCCTGATCGCCCTTCAGCGGGAACTACTGAAATCTACAATTCCCGATATTCCGGAGTTATGAATACACTCCACGTTCTTCAACACGTTCCCTTCGAAGGGTGTGGCTTGATCCAGAACTGGTGTATCGAGCATCGCATCACTGTGCGGGTTTGCCGTCTCGATCTCGCCGATCCGCTGCCAATTGCTCGAGCGGGCGACGGGATATGCATCATGGGCGGTCCCATGAATATCTACGAGGAGGATAGATATCCTTGGTTGAAAAACGAAAGAGCGTGGATTCGCTCTTTCCTGGGGACGGACATTCCGATCCTCGGCGTTTGCCTGGGTGCGCAACTTCTAGCCGACGCTCTGGGCTCGAAAGTGTACACTAATCCCGTTAAGGAAATCGGCTGGATGCCGGTGCAGTGGAGTGAGCAGGCTAGAAGCCGCTTTCCCGCATTGGAGACATCACTCTACGTTCTCCATTGGCATGGCGACACCTTTGATGTTCCGCTTGGAGCAATGCTTTTGGCGAGTTCCGCACATTGCGGCAACCAAGCTTTCCTTTATAAAAACCCTCTAGCGCTTCAGTTTCACCTCGAGGTCGGCATCTCCGAATCCAGGCTCATGACAGAGAATTGTGGTGACGAGTTAGCGCAACAAGCACCAACCGTGCATGAGGCCTCCAGATTATGTCACGACTCAGGAATCCATTCCGGAGCCGCCTTCGAGAGCATGCGCGGGTTGCTCAATGCGCACTTCAGGTTGTAAACAGTTTTACTGCGGGTCGTTGTCCTCCTACTCGTTTCACGGCGTCGACGGAGCGCGTTAGTTAGCTCCGAAGAGCCGCTCTGGTAAAGGCCAGAGCGGCGGTTTCCGCCCTGCTGGCGCATTTTTCATAAAAAATGATTCCGTCGGCGCTGTGAAATGATATTGGTTTACGACCGGAAACGGGTGCGAGGGACCGCAGACGCCCAGAGACCGGCGGTGGAAGCGACTGAGCCGCCGGAGGGGCGTTGCTCGCAACGCCCGCGTGCGCGGTAAAAGATACTTTGGTTGGCTCTGACGAATCCGCGGGAGTTGCAAGGAAACTCCCCAACGGGGAGCCTTAGAGGTTCCCCGTCAGGGAAAAGGAACTTCACCGATTCTACTCCCAGCCAGCCCGGTCGGCCCATCTCGCTCGTTCGCCGGTATTTGGATCCAGTATCAATCGATGCGCAGGATGCCGGGTATCGAAGTCGAACATGTTGACCAGCGAACCAGCCAGCGCGTCGAAAGAGCTATTACCTATCCTGCCAAAATCCCAGTTGTCTTCGATGAATCGCAAAACTGAAGATTGATCGGTGACACCATGATCGACAAAATTCTGTTTTGCGTAAGGTGAGATCACCAGAAGCGGCAAACGCGGGCCGTAAGCGAATCGTCCCTGGTAGCCGCCGAGAGGCGTATTTTTTCCGGACTGACCCGTTCCGGTCAAAGCGTCAAATGGGGTCTGCGAATGGTTTACGACGGGAGGCATCGCGTGGTCGTACCATCCGTCCGAGTCATCGTAACAGATGGCGATCGCCATATTCTCCCAATAGGGTGACTTCATCAATCGATTGATTGTTGCTACGAGAAATTGCTGTTCCAAAAGAGGATTCGAATAGCCGGCGTGACCGTCCTGGTAAGCGGGGGCTTTCAGATATGATACACTTGGCAGGTTGTTCGCATCCAAGGCCTGCCAGAAGCGCGTGATGTCGTATTGGTGATTCGCCTGATCCGTGGTCCCGATTGCTGCTGTGGAAGTAGGCGGTTTGTGCATAGGATTTGCGGTGGAAGCGTAATACTGGAAGGGTTCATGATGCGGAATGTAGTCGGCCTTCGGCTTGCCGTTGCTTCCAATGTGCGTAGCGCTAGGATCATCAAAGCCCCCTTCAAACCAGCCCCAGGTTATCCCCTTGGCGTTCAGCAGGTCGCCCACATTTATGTTGTTTGGGTCTGTAATTGCGAACGTTGGTGCAGCCGACGCGATGTCGCCGGTAGGATCGTCGTCGGAAATAACTGTACCGTTATAAACCGTGCCGGGAATATCCGGCGACGCGCCGTGCGTTTGACCCGAGATCAGATTCAGCGCTCCCGGGGTTGAGGGACCTGGGACCGTTCCGTAAGAATTGTCGTTCAGCGCGAAGTTCTGCGCGTAGTTCCAAAGTGCGGTGACAGTATTCCCGTCAAAATAGTCCATCACCGCCGTCGGACCTCCGGTTTCGGGTGTGCCGGTAAATTGAACGAACATGTCCATCAGTCCGTGGTCGAACGCCTGTTGTTCCGCCATATAATCATGGTCCTGATCGGCCGTCGCAGCGTGCGCACGATCAAGGCGCTGGGGCGGCGAGGAATTCTGATTGTTATTCAACAATGCCTGATTCAGACCATTGACTGTCGGCGTGCCCGGCTTGGCGTCAAAGCGTGGTTCGCCGACGGGATTCAGCGCTTGCGGATATGTGGCGAAGTAATGGTCAAAAGAGACATTCTCTTGAAATATGACGACGATATTGCGGATCGGATAGGTTGTCCCACCGCTGGCTGGTTTGCCGTCTTCTCCGGCAAAGCCAGCGCTGTTGAGTGCTACCATTGCCGTTATCGCAACCGTAAAGGACTTGAAAAACGCTTTCATTCAATCTGCTCTTGGTTTCCTAACTGTTCGGTAAAATGTTTTCCTTAAAAACAAGTGGTGGCCCTGCAGTTCCGTCTGCCCTGAATTCAGGGAGTAGGAGAACTAAGGAGACAACAACATGCAGCTGCGAGAACGTGAAGTTTTCGTAACAATTTCTTGGACGCTAACCCATTGCGTCATGATGCAGCAGGTGGATGAAACGCCGGCCGATTCGGCCTTCGTGACGGCAATGGCCCTCCTCTCGGTAGGTGCCGCAAAACGCTGCCAATCCGACAAGGCCCTGTCTGGACAAGGGACCGCAGGCCTCCAAGCCTCCACAGGACATCATTGCCACGGCCGGATGGCCATGCTGGCCGATCCCCTGGAGCTGTCGTCCGCTCCGTCGGCGCCGTGAAATGGTGCTGATTTACGAGCGGCAACCGGCGCGAGGGACCGCAGGCCTCCAGAAACCGGTGGTGGAAGCGGCTAAGCGGCAAAGACCGAGACGTCTGGTCATCTTCCACGGCTTAAGAGCTTCCACCACCAGTTCCGCAGAAGTGTGTCTGAGTGTGCGCACGAACGGCGGGCTGAAAGCGGACTATTGTTCCTACGCCACGGAACGCTCAAGCGTTTGTTCGATCTGGGATCTGTCGAGATCCCTTCCGATAAAAACAAGCTGGCTCGACCTGTTCTCTTCCTTCTCCCACAAACGATCCCAGTAGAGCGTGAACCGATTGTTCACTCCGTGAAACACAGCGCGGCGTGGTGTTCCCTCAATCCAGAGAAATCCTTTCGATCGGTAAACTCTCGCCTTTTCCGATAACTCCTGCAGTTCCGTCTCAAGGCGCTCGATAGCGAAAGGCCGATCAACGCGAAAAGAAAATGAGGTGATATCCGAATGGTAAATCTCTTTCAGTTCATCAAGGAATTTCGGGTCAGCAACCAGTCTCCGGTCCAGATCGAACGCATTCACATCAAGCAACTCGCCCAGATTCAGACGCGAGTGTACCGTTCGAAAGATGCGGGCGTGCGGATTAAGTGCGAGGATCAATTGTTCCGCTCTCGAGAGTCTTTCCGGGCTGATGAGATCAACTTTGTTTAGCAGGATGAAATCTGCGAGGGCGATCTGTTCTCTGGCAACATCCGCTTCGCGCAGTTGGCTTTCCAGGTGCTCGGCATCGACCACGGTGATGATGGAGTCCAGACGCGCAAGCTGCTGAAGCTGTGGAATATTCAGAAACGTCTGGGCAACCGGGCCTGGGTCTGCAACGCCGGTAGTTTCGATCAAGACATAATCGAGATTGTCCTTCTTCAGCAGTTTCTGAATGCCTTTCACCAGGTCTTTGCGAACCGTGCAGCAGATGCATCCATTACTCATCTCGACCACATCCTCGGCCTGAGTTTCAACGAGTTTGGCGTCGATACCGATCTCCCCAACCTCATTAATGATCACGCCGAAGCGGTAATCGGTCTGCTCCTTAAGGATATGATTTAGAAGAGTTGTCTTGCCGGCACCCAGAAAACCGGTGAGCACGCTTACAGGGATCACTTTTCTTTGCGCCATAGAATAAGGAAGAGCGACCCGCGCATGGCAGATCGCTCTTACAAATAGTCAGAAAATTGATTTATACCAGACCTGCCTTCTTGAGCGTCTGGAAGGCGCCATTTCTCGCAATCGTCTTCAAGGCTCGCGCGCTGAGTTTCAACGTCAGATAACGATTCAACTCCGGAACCCAGATGCGCTTCGTTTTGAGGTTGGGCAAAAAGAGACGCGGGGTATTGGCAGTAACGTGCCGGCCGACACCCCCTTTTTTCTTTGCCATACCGCGCCGGTGGATGACATGACCCTTTGCCGGTTTGGCACCGGTGATGCAGCATTCTCGAGACATAATAAGTCCTGTTCGTGAAGAGTCGGGAAAATGCGCGGGTTTTGCGTTCCCGTCAAGGCGAAACTGCCTAGACTCCTCCTCGCGCAATAACGGACCTGTGCTAGAATCCTTGAAAAGCAGAATCGATTGTAGATGAGTCAAGTCTTTTCCCGGATCCGTACATTAATAGCGAGCTGGCTTCGCCCAACCGGCGCCGCTCGCGGCGCGACTTTAATACCCTTGCATCTCGCTGGTCCGAGGCGCGGCTTCGCTAGGGTTGCATTTGCATGAAGCGGAAGGTTTTCTACGGCTTCCTGGGGATTTGCGTCTTCCTGGACTTGTGGATCGGGGTCAGAGTACTGAGTTCCAGCGCCGAGACAGACGATCGCGGAATTGACTATGCGGCAATCGCCGGCTTCACGAGAGCTGTTCAGTTGATCCGCCAGGACTACGTCGATGGAGGTGCCGTTACGTATAAGAAGCTGATGTATTCCGCGCTCCACGCCCTGCTCCCGCATCTGGATCCGCATAGCCAGTTTTTGGAGCCGGATGACCTTAAAGATCGGGAGAATGAGACTCGGGGCGAATTCGGCGGCTTCGGGTTTACAATTTCCAGAAAAGAGCAAGGCGTCACGATTTTGTCGACGATGGAAAACAGTCCCAGCGCCAGAGCGGGCATTCTGCCCGGAGACCAGATCGTGGCAGTCGAAGGAAAATCGACCGTTAATATGCCGATTGAAAACTTGAACCAATTGCTTCGCGGGCAGCTAAGTCAGAAGCTGAAGGTAACGATCTACAGGCCGGCGACAAATGAGACGAAGGATTATGAATTGCGGCGCGAGATCATTAAAGTCGCCAGTGTTGTAGATGCAAAAATCCTGGATGTATCGCAGACAGGGGGAATGAAAATAGGGTACCTGCGGATAACGGAATTCACGGAGCCGACCGCGCGTGAATTGACCGAGAAGCTGGACTACTTGCAAGCACAGGGGATGCAATCGCTGATCATGGATCTGCGCTTCAACCCTGGAGGCCTTTTGACGAGCGCAGTTGACGTTTGTGGATTGTTCCTCCCTCCTCGCACTAGAGTCGCGTACACGGAGGGCCGGGATGCCGCTCAGCGGCGCGAGTATTTTACCGACGCCGGGGGCAAACAGCGACCTGGATTGCCAATGGCGGTCCTCGCCAATGGCCTGAGCGCGAGTGGCGCCGAGATTGTTGCCGGTGCGCTCAAAGATCTGAAACGAGCAGTCATCGTAGGCGAAACCACATTCGGAAAAGGAGTAGTCCAGACTCCGATGCCTTTACCTGACGGTTCAGCTCTTTGGCTGACGACCGCTAAATATTATACGCCGGGTAAACAGGTTATTCAGGAAAAAGGCATCGCGCCGGACATTGAGTCGGCCTTTGACCCTCAGCAGGAGAGAGCTCTTCTGCTCCGTCAGCGGGGTGGATTGCTGACTCCGGAGGAACAAAGACTGGTGCGAGATGAGCCGGATACACAGTTGCAGAGGGCCATCGACGCCCTTCGCGGTTTGCTTATCTACCAAAAGTATGCAGTAAGGTAAGCGAGGCCGCCTTTTCCAATCGGCGTTGGCGTACGACGCGACCTTGAGATCCTTACATCCCGCCGGTCTGAGGCGCGGCCTAGCTTCTCCAGGAACTTCCACCACCAGTTCCTTATAGGAGAGGGTTAGCCCGCAAAGGCGCTCTTTTCGATCTTCAGAATACGGGCGCGGATTTCCGCGTTTCGTTTCTCCAGATCGGCCGAGACCGACAGAAATTCTTTATCCGACTTGAATACGTCTAAAGCGGCATCTCGCGGCCCAAGGACGGGATCGGGAAATCCGCCGGCGGCCAGGAGCTCACGCAAATGCGCGTAGGCCTCTTCCTTGCGGTCGAGAAGT
>DASZHC010000121.1:0-12715 GCA_035938215.1 Chthoniobacterales bacterium | reverse complement strand
AATGACCCGCCAGCGAGGCCGCCTCGGCGCTGATGCCCTCCATCATGCACCCGTCACCCGCCAAGGCGTATACATCGTAGTCAAACAGGGTAAAGTTGGGCCGGTTGTACCGTTCGGCCAGCCACTTGCCGGCCAATGCGACGCCCACGCTGGTGGCCACCCCTTGGCCCAAGGGGCCCGTGGTGGTCTCCACCCCGGACGTCCAACGGTACTCGGGGTGGCCGGGGCATTTGCTTTCGAGTTGGCGAAACTTTTTAAGGTCCTCCAGAGAGACCGCGAACTCGCCCAAGGTTTCGTATTTGCGATTAACCGCCTTGACCCCTGCCAAGTGCAGCAGGGCATACAACAACGTCGAGGCGTGACCAGCCGAGAGGATAAACCGGTCACGGTTAGGCCAGATGGGGTCTTCTGGGTCAAACCGCAAATAATCTTGCCACAGCGCGTAAACGACGGGCGCCATGGCCATCGGGGTTCCTGGATGGCCGGAGTTCGCTTGCTGGACGGCGTCCATGCAAAGGGTCCGGATGGTGTTGATCGAGACGGAGGTTAGGTCGGGCATATACAGCGAAGTCTTTTTGGGGAAGGTTGGCGGAACAAGAAGTGACGGTTAACTAGTGTAGAAAGTGCGTATTTAAGGCAAAAGCGCAGGGGTGTGCGGTCAAACGTTCATCCAGCGGTAGTATCTGTGCGGGCCGATTTCTGGCTTTGCTTTCTAACAATTAAGAGAGACGTTGGAAACAACTCTCCACTTTTCATGGTTTTAGATCTTTCTTCGAATTTGACGGTAAATTGCCGGCTATGCCAACTTCCTGATGATGTTCCGCAAAACCAGCTAAATGAGCTTGCTCGCTGCTGTGCAGACTCTCAAATCGCATTGGTCGTGTAAACAATGTTCCGGAATCTCGGTCGGCTAGGCGAGAACAAATCACGGATTTACGGCGAGATCAGAACAGACTTTACGCAGAGTCGCATGTAGTGTAACCCATCAAAAAGCTACGACTCCGATCTGTCCGAAATAACAGCTTTTTCTGGGGGGATAAGGCCGGTCCGCGCGGTTACGCGCGGACCGGCTAATCTAAATCCACAAGCTAATCAGGGGTAGAATGAATGAAGTTCGGGTCAATATGCCAGGAGAAAGCGAAACCAGGTGCTGCTATGGAGACCCGAAGGCCGGGAAGTCAGTCCAGGAATTGCGGAATTGAAGCTTTTTAGACAGAGACCAAAACCCGCCCGCTTGGCATCGTGTGTTATTCCAAGTCAAGGCGTCAAGCCGCGTAGCTTCATCTCTTGGGCGAAGCTGAAGAACGGACCTAGCTATCGCACAATGGTCCATCGACCAGGTGCACGTTCAATCTTGCCTTCCAGCTCCAACGCCTTTAGGGCGGTGCGAATTGTGGTCACGCTGACGTAAAGCTCTCTGGCTAACTCGCGCTCTGCAGGAACCCGGGTGCCTGGCTGAATCCCCCGATCGGCAATTAGCCGTTCAATGCCGCGCCTAGCCTTTTCGTGAAGCTTGTGTTCGGGAAGTTTGGGTTGATGCACTGTAATTGAACAGTACAACAAACCAATTCTGAGGCGCAATGGAAAACCTTGAACGGCTCGGAGCCAAGGGATGCCGAAAGATCACGTGCGGATTGATTGGCTACGCTCGCATCGCTGCGGCAGGGAGGTGGAGCAGGGTTTTTTCTGGAGGTCGAGTGGTCGCTCGTGATGTTGTTCCTAACCGAGGTAAGTCTCAGCGAGTTTCGAGCCCTTTGACCTGATGCTCCTCGCAGCCGCTTTTTTTTGTCTATTCCGACGAAATTGAAAGCTTTACTGGAGAACATTTCTTTTGCGAAGTTTGGTAAGACTGAGCGATGTCGCCGGTGTGGCGCGATTTTCTTGCTTCGTCAGACGCAGATTGCATCACTGACGTGAGGATAGTCGTCGATAGCGGCCTGACATGGAACTACTAGGGAGCAATAGAGAGAAAATTATGCAAATCGGTATTGTTGGTTTGGGGCGAATGGGGGCAAATATGGCGCGCCGTCTTATGCGCAGAGAGCATGAAGTAGCTGTATACGATCTCAAACAGGAATCGGTGGCGGCGCTAGCAAAGGAAGGGGCAATCGGGGCTACGGACTTTGCGGATCTTGCCAAGAAGCTGGCAAAACCGCGGGCAGTCTGGCTTATGGTTCCGGCAGGAGCTCCGACCGAGGAAACAATAGAGCATCTGCGACCATTCCTTGAATCGGGCGATACGATCATCGATGGGGGGAATTCATTTTACAAGGATGATGTGCGGCGCAGTGATTCTCTTAAGAGACAGGGAGTCCATTACCTTGATGCTGGAACGAGCGGCGGCGTCTGGGGTATTGAGCGTGGATATTGTTTGATGATTGGCGGTGACGAAGGTGCGGTGAGACGTCTGGAACCGATCTTCGAGAGCCTCGCACCTGGTCAGGGAGACATCCCCCCGTCACCCGGACGGGAGAATATCAAGGGTACGGCGGAAAAAGGGTTTCTGTATTGCGGGCCCTCCGGAGCTGGGCATTTCGTTAAAATGATTCACAACGGGATCGAATATGGAGTGATGCAGGCCTATGCCGAGGGGTTCGATATTCTGCGAGGCGCCGCGTCTCAAACTTTGACTGAGGGATACCGATACGATTTCAATGCGGCCGATATAGCGGAACTCTGGAGACGTGGGAGTGTCGTCGGCTCGTGGCTGCTCGATCTAACCGCCATGGCGTTGGCCGAAGATCCGCAGTTGGCCAAATTTACGGGAGTTGTTCAGGACTCGGGAGAGGGCCGCTGGACGATCCAGGCTGCAATCGAGGAAGCTGTTTCAGCAGAGGTTTTGACTGCGGCCTTGTTCGCCCGTTTTCGCTCAAGGCAGGAGCATACATTTGCCGAGAAGATGTTGTCGGCGATGCGTAATAAGTTCGGTGGACACGTCGAAATTTATCCAGGAAACTGATTTGTATGGATGCATGTCCGATTCCTCAGGCGGCCGAACCGTGCGCCATTGTGATATTTGGCGCCTCTGGCGATCTGACCAAGAGAAAGCTCCTCCCTTCGCTCTACAACCTCGGATCGTACCATCTTTTGCCCGCACATTTCAGTATCATCGGAGTGGCGCGGCGACCTCTCTCCGATGACATATTCAGGGAACAACTCGGTAAAGATCTTGCTGAGCTGGGTACACAGCCTGTCGCCCCGAATCTCTGGAGCAAATTCCGGGAACGTATTTCGTATTGTGCGGGTGAGTTCGACAAACCGGAGACTTATAAAAAACTGGCGGAGGCTCTGCGCGAATCGGAAACGAAATTTGGCACCTCCGGGAATGCGGTCTTCTACTTATCGGTGCAGCCGGACTACTTCGCAACAATTGCAAAGCGGCTGTCGGAAGCCGGTTTGTTGGAGGAAGAGACTGGCCGCTGGCGCAGGGTTATCATTGAGAAGCCGTTTGGACATGACCTGGATTCCGCTCGCAAGCTTAACGCCGAGCTGACATCCGTCCTTCATGAACACCAGATTTACCGGATCGATCACTATCTGGGAAAGGAGACAGCCCAGAATCTGCTGGTTTTCCGCCTTGGTAACGCAATTTTCGAACCGGTTTGGAACAGGCGCTACATCGATCACGTTCAATTGACGGTTGCTGAATCGATTGGCGTGGAGGGTCGCGGAGCATTTTACGAAACGGCAGGCGCTTTTCGAGACGTGATGCAAAACCACATGTTTATGCTCCTTGCTTTGATCGCCATGGAACCTCCGACTTCATTGGAGGGCGAAGCGATTCGAAACGAGAAAGTGAAATTGCTTCGGTCCATCCATCTGTCCACATCCGAAGAAGCTCTTTCCGACACCGTGCGCGGTCAGTACGGAGAGGGAATGCTTACCGGCAAGAAAGTGCCCGGATACCGGCAGGAACTGAACGTCAATCCAAATTCGACGGTGGAAACGTTCGCCGCAGTCAAGCTCCGCATCGAGAACTGGCGTTGGGCGGGTGTTCCATTTTACCTGCGATCTGGCAAGCGCATGCCGCGGCGCACAACCACAATAGTCGTCCGTTTCAAAACGCCGCCGCTTTCATTGTTTTCTACAAATGAAGCGGATCCGATCCTTCCGAACTATCTGATCTTCAAAATCCAACCTGAAGAGGGTATTGCGCTTCAGGTACGCGCAAAAATTCCAGGGCCCACAATTTGTACGAGATCTGTGAAGTTGGATTTTGGTTACGACCAATTCGGGGACAGGCAGCCGACGACAGGGTACGAAAAATTGCTCTATGATTGCATGGTTGGGGACACAAGTTTGTTTCATCGGTCTGACATGGTCGAAGCGGCATGGGAGGCTGCCTCTCCTATTCTCAAGGGTTGGGAAAATAATCCGCCAAGTGATCTCCCGAATTATCCTGCAGGTACTTGGGGACCGGAAGCAGCGACGCGTCTTATTGAGCGTGATAAACATCATTGGTATTCTTCCGACAAATAACCGGATATGAAGCCGTACACAGCGGATGGATCCAGCATAACCTTGAGGCCGGGGCTTCTTCTGGGGGTACATCAACTCTTCGACCTCGGCGAATGGACCTAGATTTTGGCGCCTGACGCGAAAGCCGGCAAATATGCAGGAGCTTTTCCCGTGACTCAGTACTTACGGAGACCGCAGGACTGCGATGAGCTGAGAAGGCAGGCTGAATCGGCGGAGCAAGAAGCACAGGAGAATTGGTGATCAGGAAACGGATCTGCCGAATTTAAAAGTCCGAGGATTTGGCGTTAATACAGCAATCTTCCATTGTCCAAAGAATCTAAACTCCGTGTTCGGTGCGATCCGGCGATCAATTGATTTCAACACGGTTGGCGTCGATGCGGACGTCGTCCACTGCCACACCTGGTATACGCATTTTGGCGCGATTCTTGCGAAAATTAACTACCATATTCCGATGGTTTTGACCGTCCATTCGCTGGAACCACTGCGCCCGTGGAAACGCGAGCAACTGGGATACGGTTATGACTGTTCGAGTTGGTTGGAACGCACCGCAATTGAGATGGCCGACGCGGTAATAGCGGTTTCTGAGGAAACCAAGCGGGATGTGCTCCGCCTTTTCAATATCGACGAGAAACACTGTGATTACTTTTCCATACAGTGAAACGAGCTGTAATCAAATCCTGGCGCGTTTTCTTTTAGTCAAATCATCCACAAAGGTCTTAGCGTGCTAGCCAAGAAGGTTTCGGTCGACCTGGCTCGATGGGTCAGACTGGGAAACGATTTCCCTATATCCAATTTGAGAGCCACACAGATCACAGACGCCCTTATTCTCACCCCAGTTTTCGCAGATCTTAGCGTCTACTGCGATTGGTACTTGTTTTTCAAATAGTTTATCAAAAACGCTAACCATAATCTTTTCCAGAAGCTTTTTAACCTGCTCCGCTTTTGCCTCAGGTGTCTCAACAATGATTTCATCGTGTACAATGGCGATGATCCATGCGCTTCGCGGCAACCGTTTACGAATCTCGCGCAAGGCCAGTTTTATTCCGTCCGCGCAAGCGCCCTGAACAACTAGGTTTGTTTTAGATTGAAAGCAGTCCCAATTGCTAGCTTTCGGGTTAATTAATCTTCGCCTTCCTAAGATTGTCCTACCCTCCACGACTTCTGTGCATTCCACTTCATCCCAGGCTTTCGCGTGCCAACGAGCTAACCCGTCGTAGTGCTCGAAGAATATTGCCCGGGTTTTAGCGGCCTGTTTTTCGGTCATTTCGAGCCCGTAGCGGGTCCTGGTATATTGAACGATCCCCTTTGCAGATTGACCGTACAGAAGTCCGAAGTTAAGCGCTTTTGCCAGTTGCCGGTTTTCGTGGGTTATCTCCTTGTCCGACCTACCTAAGACAATTGAAGCAGTCTTAGTGTGCAGGTCTTCACCCTTAACAAACGCCTCAATCATCCTCTTATCTCCAGAAAAATACGCGGCTGCCCGTAGCTCAATCTGACTATAGTTGGCGATTACCAGAACATTCCCGACTGATGCCCCGAAGGCAGTCCGGATTTCTCCGCGCGTAATATTTTGCATGTTCGGCTCAGAACTCGAGAACCACCCGGTATCGGTTCCCAGTGGATTAAACTCGCCATGAATTCGGCCGTCGGGCCTGATTTCGTGGATGAGAGACTCGACATTCTCTTTGAGCTTCTTCCATTTTCTGTAGTCCAGGATAGCGTCGGCAACCGCATGGCGGCATTTCGATAAAGAATTATCGCTCGTATTCTTGAGAGCAATCCCTAGGCCTTGCAACGCCTCCAGGAGCTGAGCGGAAGCGTTCAAGTTGACGCCTCGTCTTCCCAAGAGCTTGTTGACAGTTTTAGCAACTTGGTCCCGTTCTTGTGTAGCTTTCGCCGCTAATTCTTCGAGTTTCTTCCGATCAACACAGAAACCTACTAATTCCATTCCGACTACAACCGGTAGCAAATCCATCTCCAGACGCAAAACGCCCATCAGTCCGGCAGCATTTAACTCAGCATCCAACTTTTCCTTGAGAGCGTGCAGGTGTTCCACGTCCTGAGCAGCATATTGAATCTGCTCGGACAGGAGTATGGGTGCGCCCCAATCGCTTCTTCCTCGGTCTGTTCGAAGTTCGATCCCCAGATACCGGTCTGCAACTTCCCCAAGCCTATCGCCAAGTTTCGAATCGCCGTTGGAAAGAATCCGACTGGCTGAGGATGTATCGATCATCTTGACCAAGTGGACATTGCATTTCCTGGCTAGCCAGAGGGCATTAAATTTCATGTTATGCCCGATGATTTCGGCGGCCTCCAAGACCTTACCCAGTTCGCCCAGACCGTAGCCGGTCGCACTGAGGTCTATTAACCAAGGAACACGGTCCGGAAACTGCAATGACAAGAGCCGGATCTCACCACGCCACGAATCAAGGGGTTCATCCTTTTTGATCTTCTTATCCTCGCTCGTCCCATACGTCTCGAGGTCTAAGGCGACCGCTTGATCAGATGCTTGAATCTCTAAAGCGATCGCGTCCAGCGCTGAACGCTCCCTTATCATGACGTAACCGCCAGTTTGATACCTGGCTAGACTTGGCCGGTCGTTCGTATATTCCGGCTTGGTTTTACTAGAAATATGCATCAAATTCGTCAGATGTGTTGCAACTTTGCAGTCGAGGCGAATGGTGGGGTAGATGACCGGAATTTACCTCGTCGCAGCGAACAGACCAATAATAAAGCGATGGAACAAGCCGATGCCTGGCATCCGAGGCACTCCCAGAGGCGTGGCCTTCGTGGCTCGCTTATCTCAAAACTTTCGAGGTCCTGGCGGGTGACACATCCCGGAGTTTTAACTTCGCCAGCGCTACCTTAGTTTTAGAGTAGACAATGATCGTATCGGACTGGACAATCTGTGGGGCACTAACCGGCGAACGATAAACAATTCTATAACCTTATGGCAAAGATCTAAGAATGGCTCGGTCAATCCAATGACGTCCCGAAACTTGAGTCGCGTGGAAGGTCTAATCTAATGCGATTCCAACCAAAGTGAGGGCAACACCACCAAGCGGGATCCCAATCCAGTCGTTCCTAAAAAGCGGCATACGCCGTGGTCGTGGGCCAACCCGCAGGAGCCAGTCACAGCCAAATGATTTATGCGCGGATCCATCGGGTATTAAAGCTGTGGCGAAAAAGCCGGCGCATCCTGCCCCAGAGCAGCTTTGGTAAGGCAGTCAGCAATTTTAGCGCACTGAATATTTTCCAGCTCACTATGGCTTTCCCTACGCGGAATCACGGGTTGCTCTAGCCACCGACCGCTTTTCTTATTGCCCGAAATTTTCCTCCGCGATGACGCACGAACGATCAGGTTCGATCTTAGGACGATTTGAAGCGAAGGATCAAACGGCTCGTTTGAGCGCATATTCTGCGGCTCCCAAAATTGGCGCTTGTTTAGTCGTCCAATTTTGGGAGCTTGATACCGACCGTATCCTGCAACCCGTCCTCCGAAAGGTCGTTCTCTCCCAAAATGGGCCACCACACGGGGTCTATCGGATGCACAGATCCAACTGATCTCCGGCCGTGAGAGCAAAAAGAGCCTGGAAATCTATCAGCACCTCTCACTGGGCGCAGTCGAACAGGCGTATCAGGAGGCTATCCAGGGAGGCAACATCTAATGGACACCGAACGATCTTGGAATCACGGGCCTGTGAGACTTTTGGCACCTTTGTTGGAATTTAACCCAGCGAGCACTAGAGCTTTTGCGGTCGCTAGCCGTTGAAAATAGGCTTGATGTGCAGCGCTTTCTGCTGCCACAGGAGGTGTTAAGGCGTCAGGCCGCCCAGCTCGGATACCCTTTAGCCCGGTATGCAGCAACGTCCAGAGGACGAGCTTTTCTTCGGTGGTCTTGCAGGCATTGCAGAGCCGATGGGCTCCTTCGACGCGCATCGGCTCCCGGCCTGTCAATGTGGAGGAAATTGCTCGGGAATTGGCTGAAATCCGGATCGGAACCTCACCGCTTTGGCGGCGTGATCCTGGATTGAACCTTTTCCACAAAGCTCCCTGGCCTTTCCGAACCCCAGAATGCCGCGAGCGTAAAGTGCCAGCGCAAGTTCCTTACGCACCTCGGCTTCCGCGTCAGCTGGTGCGAGACGTAGCGCTTCCGCGACAGAGTCAGGAAGTTCAACCGTAAAACTCATGCTTCGCATGATACCACCCACTTCTGGTCCGAGCAACGCGGCTGGAAAATCGGCATAGACGTCGGCGAGTCATAGATCTGCCCCCACTCCACCTCCCCTCCCGGTCGTGACGCATCGTCAATAACCACCCACAAAAGGGGTTCCATTTTTAGCCCACCGTCGCGGCGATCACCCCTGTTATCCATTCCAAGCCTCTCCCGCCGCGACGCCGGCCTAAAAATGCTCTGCGTTATGCAGGACTAAAATTACGCGAGGCTAATTCCTAAATTCTGTGATTTGGGAAATTATTTTCGCGTATCGGATTTATGCGCGAGAGGTTGTGGCTGGAACTATGTTGCCGTTCAACGCCGTCCACGCGGCAAGAGAGTCCATGTAATCTCTCCAGTGCACGATTTTTCTGTTCTCGATCGTGATGACCGAGATGAGCCTGTTGTCATAGGACACCCCGGTTGAGAGAATCTTGCCGTGCACGTCGTATTCGAGGATCACGATGCGACTATCCTGAGAGCGGTGCACGACAAGCCCATCGGCCGAGTGAAGCTTTATAGAGTTGCCGTATCCCGAAAACTGATCCATCAGATCGGCTCGCCCCCGAATCGTCAGAGGCCAACCGGGAAAGTTGTAGCGGAAATCGAAAAATGCATCATCCGCAATCGTGTCGAAGAAATGTTTGCCGTCAACGAGTCCGGTTAGCCCTTCCTGGACAATTTCAAAGAAGGGATTCAGGGCATCAAAAATTGCATATTTGGATTTGGTCATGAACGTGCCACTACTTGGTGGTTCCTGCTTCAGGTGAACGCCTCTACTTACAGACGCTGAGCTGAGTATAAGCTGGCAGCTCATAAAAAGTAAGAAGGCACATCGAGCTTGGTAACGAACAGCCAGGTTACCAGCCAGCGGAGTTCGCTTGCGCCTGGTTCGCGCGGGATACGAGCTCGTTGTGAGTTCAACCAGGTTGTACCTGTCATCGATTCTGCCGTCCTCTGCTTTCCGGCCACTGGGAACATACCCCCCATCTAATGAATCGGCATCATCAGCAAGCTGTTTTCCCAGCCTCAGTGCAGCTTGCGCATCATCTTGAGCGACGAAACGAACAATCTCTGCCAAATCGCTGATTGCGTTGGGCGAATAGATTACCTTGTAATCCATTTCGGAATCAGCTTCCGAACCTCTTCCGCAGGAGTTCCGCCTTGTTCTTCGATAGAACGGATTCCTTCATCAACAGCCGCAAGCATCTCGTCAGTTTCTTCAACCTCCTGGGCTTGAAACCAGTCCCACAATTCGGCACGCTCTTCTGGCCCAAGCTTTTCAATTGCCTCCTGGATTTCAGCCAAACTGCTCATGATTGAAAGGATCGGTTCAACTATTCTCCGAGCTTCTCACAGTTGTCATGATGCCTCAAGTCTTCGAAAGATCGTGATACAAGCATTTGCATTTCAGCGGCTTACGCGACAAATGGACTACTCTCCCATGCTTCGCCATCCCCTCTTTAGGTGCTCGAAACGCGGGTTGTAGGTCTCCGCAGTCGCCTTGATCTGAAATCACGCTCTCGCCAGCGGAGACCTACTCGACTCCAGGTTATGCAGGACAATAGTTAGGCCAGGCTAATGTTCTTCTTGTGAGTTTATCACTTTGCGAATTATCTGGCATAGAATTTTGCGCGGTATCTGGCATAACTGGGCAAGGAGTCTCACCCTTTTTTGAAGCACGGCGGGAACTTGTGACTGCATTCCAGGTGCGAGCTTGGAAAATCATCCCGGAGCGACGGTTCGCGGTTCGCGACGATTAGCTCAGCAAGTTTGGTGATCCGGTTTCACTGATTACGCGTTAGTGTCTACCGCAAGGCCATCAACGTCTCCGTTGCAGTACGGACACGGACCTCGATTTCGCGTGCTGTCGGCGCCTCGCGTACACGCATCAACAGCCGGATCAGGAGATCTCCCCAGAGCACGGCGATATAACGGGCTGCCAGAACTGCTGGATCACCGGCTTCGACCAACCCCTCCGCTTGAGCTTTTCTGACAAGTTCGGTGAGTGCTTTTTGGTTAGCCTCACGGCCGCTGCTATCGAGTGTTCGAGCGATCTCGGGCGCGCGATCGGATTCTGCAATCGCGAGCCGAAAAACGGTCAGCACTTCCGGGTGGCACACCGTCTTCAAGATTGATACGCCGAGCTCAACGAGCAACGTGGCTAGCGCATCCCGGGTCTGCGGCACAGGAGTCGTCGTGTCCAAGGGCTGGCGCATCCGTTGGGCGCGTTCGCTGATGCCTGCCGCTAACACTGCGTGTTTGTTATTGAATAGCGCGTAGAGGTCACGTTTAGATACTCGGGCACGGGTGACAATATCCAGCATGCTGGTGCTGGAAAAGCCGTGTTCACGAAAGAGGGTAAACGCCGCTTTGAGCACGCGCTCGCGGATGGAGCTGGAGACGTGCTTGGACTGAACGTGGGAGAAGGGTAAGTGACGTTTAGGTTTCTTGATTTCCGACATTTTTCACTTGCTATTGGTACGGTATCGTACCAGTTATTCTATAACTGTGGTACGATATCGTACCTCGAACTGAAATGCTACTCCTCTTCTCTTGCCATGATTAATCCAAAAATTCTGGTAACCGGCGCAACCGGAAAGACTGGTGGCGCCGTAGTCACTGAGCTACTGGCCAAAGGTTGGCCCGTACGAGCCGCCGTCCGCGTGCGGGACGCGCGCAGCGATCTGCTCCAGCGTCGCGGCGCCGAAGTCGTGGTTGCGGACATTTTCGATCCCGGTCAGCTGATGGACGCGATGCGCGGCGTGCAGCGAGCTTACTACTGCCCGCCCTATCATCCCTTCGTGATCCAGAGTGCGTCGGCATTTGCGGCCGCTGCGCGTGAGACCGGCCTCGAACAGATCGTCGGGCTTTCGCAATGGCTCGCTGGGCCCAACCACCCGGCGCTTATGTCGCGCCAGCTTTGGCTTATCGATCGGATGTTCGCCGCGCTTCCGAGCATGGCGCACACCGTCGTCAATCCCGGTTTCTTCGCTGACAGCCCCTATATGGAGATGATGCCGTTCGCGGCGCATCTCGGGGTTTTTCCGCTGCCAGTCGCGGGAGAGAGCCGTAACGCCCCGCCCTCGGTCGACGATATCGCCCGCGTTGCGGTCGCCGCGCTCCTCGATCCAGAGCGCCACGCGGGCAAGAGCTACCGGCCGACTGGGCCGAAACTCCTCACTGTTACCGAAATGGCCGCGGTCATCGGCCACGTCGTCGACCACAAAGTGCGGCATGTGAGGACGCCGCTCTGGATGTTCTACAAGGCAGCCAAGGCGCAAGGCAAGGAGCCTATTCTGCTAAGCGGCCTGAGGCATTACTTCCAAGACCATGACCGCGGCGCGTTTGCGGTCGGCGCACCGAACGATACGATACGCGAACTCACCGGAAAAGACGCCGAGGACTTCGAAACGATCGCACGGCGCCACGCGGCATTGCCAGAATCGCGCCAGAGCTTCGGCGCGCGGCTCGCTGCCTTCGCGCGCTTCATGGTAGTGCCGATCCTACCGGGGATCGATCCCGTGACCTACGACCGGGGGCAAGAGCAACCTGTGCCGCCGACGCCGCATCTCGCGCTCGACGACGCCGATTGGAATGCGAGCCACGGCTCCGAGGGCTCAGTTATGGTGGGCAGTACGCTGAAGAAAGCACTCGCGTGATTGATACCTGGTCTCACCTCGCTGACCGAGAGGGTTGCCTTCGCGCTACGGAAGTCGACACGCAGCACAAATAGCAGATCGCAGATTTACTTCCTCATCATCTAGAAAGCAAAACGATGAACGAATTATTTAAGCTAACCAGACAGCACTACGAAAAGAACGAAACCGGGGCCAGCCTGCTCTCGAAAGTCACTAAGATCCTGGATTCTCTGCCTGATGGATCGGTCGACTCTTCGCAGCTTGCTGGCTTGGACCAATTTCACGTCATGGGGCTCGCAGCGACCGAACAGCTAGCGCAGATTGCCGGCATTGAGCGTGGCGCCGCCATCCTTGACGCCGGATCAGGTCTGGGAGGCCC
>DASZHC010000120.1:0-8100 GCA_035938215.1 Chthoniobacterales bacterium | reverse complement strand
GATATTTTGCGAAAACAAATCCCCCAGGGATTGAAGGGCATCCAGGCGTCGAGTCAAGTCAGTCGCCGACACACGGCCCGCAAACGCCGCTGCTGCCACACGATATTCGGGAAGATCGAGATGATCACTTCCGAATTTGATGCGCAGCACGTCTCCCAACCACTCGTTCATTCTTAGAAGGAGGTTCACCCGCACCTTTACATACCTGCTCTCAGTTAGTACAGCCAGTCGCTCCTCGCGCTCTCCGAGCCAGGAGCCATCGGTCGTCTGTCTGTATGCGGCCTGATCCCGCTTGAGCAGTTCTTCATGCTCGGCTTCGATCCTTGCGCGCGCGCTTTGGGAGACTTCCTGGAAAGCGCGCCCCAATCGAAGTGCGGTCACAATCGAAAATCCATTCGCCAAGACGATTTCCGCCAGATCCCTGACGATCGACGCTTCTTCTTCCGTTAAAGCAGGTGCCGTCGGAGGGCGGAGCATGACGTGAACGCAACGAGACTGAATCGTTCCCAACAACGCCTGAGGATGCGCCGTGACAAGCATGAGTACGGACCGCTCAGGCGGCTCCTCCAAGGTCTTCAGGAATGCGTTTGCGGCTTGGGGCATAAGTCGGTCCGCCTCAATAACAACACCAAACTTTGTTCTCGAACCGGCGGTGCTCATCCGCAGCTGACTTTCCAGTTCCCGTATTTGTTCGACTAGAATTCTCCGTGATTTGGATTCGGGCTCTATCTGGTGAAAATCGGCCGCCTTAGCGCTCTCGCCGTTGATCATCTGAAAAAGGTCTTTGGTCAGCCGCCGTTTGCCGCTTCCTTCCTGGCCGGACACCAGAAACGCGTGAGCCAGCCTTCCCTTGGAATAGGCCTCGCTGAGGTACTCTAAAGCCTGTTCAACCGAGAAGGGCATCAACGCAGTCCCATATTTCTCGCTCCACACAATCTTCCGCTCGTGAAGCTTCAACGATTTTTATCCGGTCGGGCTCTGCCCTTGCGGTTTCCAAATACCCCAGTCGCACTTTTTCAAAAAATTCGGCCGGTAAGCGTTCCATTCTGTCGAGCACTCCGACCGGGCGGACCCTGCGCATCTGCCGAATAAGCGAAGTCTCGATATCAATATCCAAGAGGATCGTGAGGACGGGTTTACATTCCTCAACGACGAATTCATTTATCATGCGAACGAATGTAGAATCCAAACCGCGCGCAATACCCTGATAGACTGTCGTCGAGTCGTAGAATCGGTCCGATAGAACAATATTATCCTTTGCCAGCGAGGGACGGATCACCTCGGCGACCAATTGCGCGCGACTCGCTTCAAACAGCAAGAGCTCCGTCACGACCTGCATCGTATTCCCCTCCTTGGCGTGGAGAAGAAGGTGGCGAATCGCTGAACCGATTTCAGTAAAGCCCGGTTCATGCACCGCGATCACTTTGCGGCCGACAGCCTCGAGCCGGCGCTTCAACCGTTTGACCTGCGTCGATTTTCCACACGCCTCAACGCCTTCAAACGTAACAAAAATTCCAGCCATTTCCCGAGCCGATAGCTGAGCGCATCTGAAAACTCAATCCAGAAACCACCAATTTCTGAGCGCACCCCGGCCCGACCCCTTAAAATCTCGGTGATCGCCGGGCCATGCTGTGCTACAAAGAGCAGATGTCCCAATATTGGCTGGTTAAGCAGGAACCGACCACCTACTCCTGGGAGCAGTTTGTCCGCGACGGAAAAACGGAATGGACCGGTGTACGCAACTTCCAGGCGCGAAATAATCTGCGCGCCATGAAACTCGGTGATCAGGTATTCTACTATCACAGCGTCAATGGCAAAGCAATTGTCGGTATCGCGACGGTCACCAGAGAAGCTTTTCGGGATCCAACAGCGACCGAAGGCGATTGGTCGGCGGTTGAACTTGCTCCGGTGCGTCAGGTCGCGCCGGTAACTCTCGCACAGATAAAAAGCGAACCGCGGCTTGCAAATATGGTTTTACTGAAAAACGCGAGATTGTCTGTAATGCCCGTGAGCCGCTTCGAATTTGAGACGATTCTGGAATTCACAAAACAAGATCATCCCCGGTAATTAGCCACCAACTGTTATGACGCGTGTCTCTCCGTCGAACCGACGCCGGGCAAAATCCCGAACCCACGCGTCCGTATACACCGATTTGAAGGATGTCGCAGGACCCCGGCTCCCAGGGTCGGGCAAGAGTGCCAATCTGAGAGTTCTGGCATGGCTGTCGGGGGCGGCTCTGGTCTGTGCAATCGGCTATCTGATCGCGCTGGCCGCACGCGACAAATTTGACGACTCAGACCCGGCAAAAAAAAAGTTGGAACTGACAGATCAGGATATTGATCCCGAAACAACCCTTGTGGAAAAGAGTCTTCTGAAACAAGGTCAAATCGACGCTCGCATGGCGATCGCGCTCTGGCCGGATGTAAAGAAGCGGTTGAGCGGAGACGCATTGCGGGTGGCTCAGCAGGCCCTTCAAGAGAATAAAGTGGTTCCAATTCTCGAGCCGCTGGCAAAGCAATGGGCAAACGATTTTGACGCGGGCAAAGCTGCGGCTTTTGTTATATGGATCTTTGAAGATGAATCCCAGAAAGGAAACGCGGTAGAGCTCCAGCTTAACGGAATATCGCTCGGAAAATACACGATCGGACCGAGTCGGTACGCCATCACCGTTGTCGAAAGATCGGATTTGACCTCGCGATTGGAGATAAAGGGCGTTTCAGACAGAAATGGGAGCATTGTATTTCGCGCTGAAACCGCGACGAGTGAAGCAGAGACAAGGCACCTGTCCACAGGAAAATCCGACTTCTGGCAGATCTCGGTCCGCTAGTGACCGAGTCATATATAATTAGATGGTTTTGCTTTTCGAGGATTCCATAGAGCGAGACCACGGAACCTAAAGTTACGAATCATCCACTGACGATGAAAACACTCGGCGAGATCGCCCGTTATGTTGGCGGTCAAATTTTCGGAGACGCTTCTGTGCCAATCGAGCGTGTTGTTCATCCTGCTCTGGCGCAGGGCGATTCCGATCTCGCTCTGGTCCTGTCGCCCAATGCCGCGTCGTTCCTTGCCCCGGACCGGGTGAAGAATGCCGTGATGCCGGCCGAGATTGGAGCCGCCGCAACTCCAAATCGGATTGTTGTCACTCGACCGCGGCTGGTTTTGGCAAGGTTGCTCGAACTTTTTGAGCGTGCCGTCTACGTCGCACCCGGAATTCATCCCACTGCGGTGATAGACCCCACCGCGTCGATTGGCGAAAACGCCTCGATTGGCCCTTTTTGCTGGATCGGCCCTGAAAGCCGGATCGGCAACCAGGTCAGAATGGTCTGCCACGTCAGTGTTGGTGCAGAGGTAACAATAGGCGAGCGTACGCTGCTGCACGCGGGTGTCTGTGTGGGCGACCGTTGCCGGATCGGAAATCGTGTAATTGTCCAATCAAACGTCTCCATTGGCGGAGACGGCTTCGCCTACGTCACGCCTGAGCCTGGCAGCATTGAATCTGCCCGCAACACCGGCTCCGTGACGAGTTTCAATGAGCAGCTCATTCGAATCAACTCCATTGGCAACGTTGTCATCGAAGACGATGTCGAGATCGGAGCCAACGCCTGCATCGATCGCGGAACATTGGGCGAGACGCGCCTATGCCAAAGTGCCAAACTGGATAATTTGGTTCAGGTAGGCCACAACGTCACGATCGGCAAGAACTGTCTGATCGTGGCGCAAGTAGGGCTTGGAGGAAGTTCCAAAGTCTGCGATCGCGCTGTGATCGGTGGTCAGGCGGGTCTTCCCGATCATATGAAAGTTGGAGAGGACGCGCTGGTCCAGGCGCAGGCCGGCATGACCAAGGATGTGCCGGAAAGGGCTATTGTTATCGGATCACCGGCTATTTCAAAACGTGAATTTCTGGAAAGGGAGATTAACCTGAAACGGTTGCCCAGACTGACCGCACAAGTGAAAGAGCTGAAAGCGCAGGTCGCCGCGCTGACCGAAAAGCTAAACTCCCTGCTACCTCCTTCTCCGGGATGAGGGGCGGAAGTTGACACTTCCCCTCTGCTGGGTACCCTTCAACGCTTTCATGAAAACGGTGATCTCCACTGCCGAAGCCCCGGCTGGTCTTCTTGACAGATCTCGCAGATTTTAATGAGATGAATTCGGTCTACGCAAAATTCTTCCCTTATCAGCCCCCTGCCCGCTCAACAATCCAGGTCGCAGCTCTGCCGAAGGGTGCTAACATAGAGATCGAAGCGGTGGCCTTTAAACCCTTCCTGAAAAGAGACGTGACTCAGTCAATTTTAGAGATTTTTGAAAAGACCGGCGCATTGCTGCGCGGCCACTTTGTCCTCAGCTCTGGACTGCATAGCAGGCAGTACTTTCAATGCGCTCTCGTATTGCAATATACCAATCTCGCATCGCAGATCTGCGCCGATCTGGCTGCCAAGCTTGGACATCTCGATTTCGATGGGGTGATCTCCCCAGCATTGGGTGGTATCGTAGTCGGCCAGGAAATTGGGCGTATACTTGGGAAGCGTCACATTTTTGCCGAGAAACAGGACGGACAGCTGGTGTTACGCCGCGGATTCAAAGTGAGCGCCGAAGAGCGATTCGTTGTGGCCGAAGATGTTGTGACTCGTGGTACTAAAGTTCAGGAAACTATCGATATCGTGAAAACCTTTGGTGGACAAGTCGTCGCCGTAGGCTGCCTGGTCGATCGCAGCGTGGATCAACCTCCGGATTTCGGCTGTGATTTCGTCAGTCTTGTCAAGCTTTGCGTCGAGACATTCGAACCTGACAGACTGCCTCCTGACCTTGCAGCAATCCCGGCGGTTCGACCTGGAAGCAAGTAGAAGGAGTTTTGTATGGTTAGCTGGATTTTAAGGAAGGTTTTGGGTTCTAAAAACCAGCGGGAAGTCAGGCGGATACGGCCGCTGGTTGAAAAGATTAACCGCTTAGAGCAGGAATTTCAGGCGCTCACGGACGATCAGCTGAGGGAAAAGACTGCGCACTGGAAACGGGCTCTCGCGAACATAGAGGATCCCGATGAGCTGGCCCGTAGCCTGAACGCTATCCTCCCCGAGGCATTCGCCGCTATCAAGAATACGGCGCGCCGGCTGTGCGGGAACACAATTCTGGTTTGTGACCAGCCGATCGTCTGGAACATGATCCATTTTGACGTGCAGCTGATTGGCGGAATCGTGCTGCATGAGGGCAAAATTGCCGAGATGGCTACCGGTGAGGGCAAGACCCTCGTCGCTACCTGTCCGATCTACCTCAACGCACTCGCAGGGCGAGGCGTTCATCTGGTTACGGTGAACGACTATCTGGCTCGTCGCGATGCGGAATGGATGGGAGAAATCTACAAATTTCTGGGTCTGACAGTGGGTTGCATTCAGCACGACCAGTCACCCTCTGTGCGCAAGGAACAGTACGATTGTGACGTCACTTATGGAACAAACAGCGAATTTGGTTTTGACTATCTTCGTGACAACGGGATGGCCACGACCAAAGAGCAGCAGGTGCAGCGCGGGCATTACTACGCCATCGTGGATGAGGTGGATTCTATTCTGATCGATGAAGCTCGAACCCCGCTCATCATAAGCGGACCCGCGACGGTTTCTTCGCATCAGTACGACAAATTCAAGCCGCTCGTGGAGCAGCTGGTCCGAAAGCAAACCATGCTTTGCAATCGCTTGATTTCCGAGGCCAGGGAGTTACTGGAGAAAGGTCAACTTGAAGAAGCGGGACGGCTTCTATTTAAAGTGAAGCTTGGACAACCTCGCAACAAGGGGCTTTTGCGACTGATGGAAGATCCTGAGAACCGCAAGGCCATGGATAAATCCGAGCTCTCTTTTTACCAGGACTCTCGCAAAGAAGAGCTCGTCGCCCTGAAGGAAGAACTCTATTTCACAATCGATGAGCGGCACCAGGATTCGGATCTTTCCGAAATGGGGCGCTCTTTTCTCAATCCCGATGATCCAAACGCGTTTGTTCTTCCCGATCTGATTACCGAGTTTACCGAAATCGACCTCGATACTGCTTTGGATCAGGCGAAGAAGGACGAGAGCAAACGGAAACGCCAGCAGTTCTGTGACAGTCAGGCGGAGCGGATTCACAATATTGCACAGCTTCTGCGCGCCTACTGCCTCTTCGAAAAGGATGTCGACTATGTCGTCGAAGAGAACAAGGTCATAATTGTTGACGAGCATACCGGCCGGAAAATGCCGGGCCGGCGCTGGAGCGACGGGCTGCATCAAGCCGTCGAGGCCAAGGAAGGGGTTCAAATTGATCGCGAGACGCAGACGCTGGCCACGATCACAATTCAGAATTATTTTCGCCTTTACCACAAGCTCGCAGGGATGACCGGCACCGCGGAGACGGAGGCGAACGAGTTTCATGATATTTACAGGCTCGATGTCGTCGTCATACCGACGAATCGTCCGGTGATCCGGAAGGATAGGAACGACCGCATCTACAAAACACGTCGCGAAAAATACAGTGCAGCTCTTGATGAGATAAAGGCCTGCTACGCAAATGGCCAGCCTGTGCTCGTCGGCACAGCAAGCGTCGAGGCCTCGGAGTTGCTGAGTCGGATGCTGAAGAGAGAGAAGATCCCGCACAACGTTCTGAACGCAAAATACCATCGGCAAGAGGCCGAAATCGTCGCTCGCGCCGGCCAGAGAGGCACAGTGACTATCTCAACCAACATGGCAGGTCGAGGCACCGACATTAAATTGGAGGAAGGAGTGCCCGACCTAGGCGGCCTTCATGTGCTGGGTACCGAGCGTCATGAATCCCGTCGCGTGGATCGTCAGCTCCGAGGCCGTTGCGCCCGGCAAGGAGATCCGGGCTCGTCGCGCTTTTACGTAAGTTTTGAAGATGACCTTATGCGCAATTTCGGCGCATCCGAAAAGATGACCGCGATGATGGAACGGTTCGGCTTGAAGGACGGAGAGGAACTTGAGCATCCGTGGCTGAACAAGAGTGTCGAAACTGCGCAAAAGCGAGTCGAACAGCGCAATTACCTCATCCGAAAGCGTACTTTGGATTTCGATGACGTAATGAACAAGCAGCGCGAGGTCGTCTATGCGCTGCGCAATGAGACGCTGGAAACTACCGAACCACGCAAATTGATTTTTGAAATTGTTGACGAAGTAGTCCCGCTCAGAGCGCAGGAATATTTGCAATCGACCGACGGCGGTGAACCCGACTTCGACGGCCTGCTTCAATGGGTGAACACAACATTTCCCTTGGGATTGACTCGGGTTTCCGCTCAGTTTGACACCAGATCGACCCAAGAAAACGCTCAGTATCTGGTCGACCGAATCAAACAATCCTACGAGCAAAAGGTCAGCCATGAGGAATCGGAAGCAGTTGTAGGACTTGAACGCTATATCATTCTGAACGCGATCGATCGCCTCTGGCAGGAGCATCTCTATGCGATGGATGGCCTGCGTGAGGGCATTTATCTACGAAGCTATGGTCAAAAAGATCCGCTGGTCGAATATAAGGCGGAAGCTTACGACATGTTCAGTCAATTGATGACGAGCATTAAAAACGAGGTTCTTTCAAACCTGTTCCGCAGCACCACCAATCTGATGGCATTCGAACAGTTTTTGTCGACGCTCCCTTTCAATATCGCTCAGCGGCCGGAAAGTCCTCCACCTGCCCGCGCTCCTGCCGGCCCCTTGCCTCGCCGGGAGGCTTTCAACACGGTCGCCAAGGACGAAAACGATGGGAACGGCGAACAGCTTCAGCTGGTTATACCTTCGATTCGCAGGGAAAGCCCTAAGGTCGGTAGAAACGATCCTTGTCCGTGCGGCAGCGGCAAGAAATACAAAAACTGTTGCGGCCGAACCGCTTAGGATCTTTCGCCACCGGTTTCTGGAGGCCCGTGGTCCCTCGCAGCCGCCGGTAGCCGAGATTAGCAACGTTTCACGGCGTCGACGGAGCGGACGCCCTCCAGCTCCAGGGGCCGGCCAGAAAATGCTACTTCGGAAATTGGTTGCCGGAATGGTTCAGGTCGATTATATATCGAGTCGTAACACGGGAGATCCCGGGCTTGAGGATGTTTGTGGGCCCTTAATCTAGGTGGGATTCACTGCA
>DASZHC010000119.1:0-5966 GCA_035938215.1 Chthoniobacterales bacterium | reverse complement strand
GGTATTCTGCGCGTTAATCGCATTCACGATTTCCGGGACCGTGATGTTGAGTTTCGCCAGTTTATCGGGATTGACCCAAATACGCATCGCGTATTGCCCGGCGCCGAAAACCGTCACGCTCGCGATGCCCGGCACACGGGTGAGCGCGTCGTTGAGGTTGATGTAGGCGTAGTTCGCAAGAAACGTTGAATCATAGGCACCGGTCGGCGAGGAGAGGGCCAGGACCATGAGCGGCGCAGATGTCGATTTGACTACAGTGACTCCGTAATTTCGAACATCGGAAGGCAACTGAGATTCGGCTTGCGACTCCCGCATCTGCGTCAGCACGTGATCGATATTGGGATCGGTCGCAACGTCAAAATTCACGACGAGCCGCATCGCTCCGTTATTTGCATTGGTGGAATACATGTAGTTCATGTGGTCCACCCCGCTCATTTGTTGTTCGATGGGCGTTGCCACCGATTGTTCGACCGTCAGCGCATCCGCGCCGACGTAGGTAGTATTCACCTGGATCTCCGGCGGAATGATGTTCGGATACTGAGCCACGGGAAGGCCGAGAAACGCGACTATCCCAGCAATCACCATGATAATGGCGATCACCATCGCAACGATGGGTCGATTAATGAAGAACCTTGCCATTAATGCTCCGAATGTGAGCTGCCGCTTCAGCCTTCCGACGCGTTGAGCTCTTCTTTTGGATTCCGGGAGTTGGCCGCGTTCGAATTGGACTCCTCCTTCACGGTTTTCTCGTAGGGTTTAGCATTTACATTCATTCCCGGCCGCACATTTTGCAGCCCCTCGACAATGACCGTCTCCCCTTTCTTCAAGCCTTCCGTGACAACGACCTGATGATTGTAACGCGGCCCGATCTTGATCGGACGAATCTCAGCTTTGCCCTTGTCATCAATAACGCCAACCTGGTAACTGCCTTGCAGCTCCGAAAGAGCTCGCTCGGGCACCAGCAAAGCGCCGGACATCTTTTCGATCGCAGCCCTGGCTTTCGCGAATTGTCCAGGTCTTAAGCTATGGTCAGGATTGGGAAAGTTTGCCGCTACAAGGATCGTGCCGGTCGTGGGGTCCACCTGCCGATCGACGAAGGAGAACTTTCCTCTCTGCGGATAAACGCTGCCGTCCGCAAACACCAGTTCGACATTAGCCTCCCGCTCAGATTCCGGTTTTTGCATCCCCTTTTGCAGGGAGCTGGCGTGCTGCTTATAGTCTGCCTCGTTTATGGGAAAATAGAGCCGGATCGGATCAATCTTTGAGACCGTGGTCAACGTGACTTCGGATCCTGTCCCGACCAAGTCTCCGATGTTGGCTTTGGATAGCCCGGCGATGCCATCCACGGGCGCCGAAATTTTCGTGTAATCCAAGTTCAACTGAGCTGTTTGAGCTGCGGCTTCGAGGGCCTGGGTCTTGGCGACTTGAGCTTGGTTAAGCTGCCTCTTGTTCTCGTATTCTTGCTCCGAGATTACTTTCTTATTGTAAAGCTCTTGCGATCGTTCAAAGTCGGCCTGAGTGGCCGCCTGAGTCGCCTGCACCTGCGCGAACTCGCTCTTGGCCTGTGCCAGAGCGGCCTCGAACGGTCTTGGATCGATCTCAAAAAGCAGGTCACCCTCTTTGACGTACGACCCCTCCTGATAGTCCCTCTTTTGCAAATAACCGGTCACTCGCGCCCTGATATCGGCATTCTCCGATCCATCTAACGTGCCAACCCATTCGCGGATCACCGGCACGTCCGCGCTGACGACCTGCATCACCAATACTTCGGGCGGAGCCTGGGGTCCGGTTTCCGCGACCTTCTTTTCGCAACCCAGAACGCTAACTATAACAGCCAGGGCTAGCGCCTTTGCGACAATCGATTTTCGGTGCATTCCGAAGCTCCTGGGGGTGAAGAGGTTCATTCACATGCGACTGGTCAATAAAATGGCCGACCTGTTGCTCTAAACCAGGCGAAGCAATTCAAAGTTGGTCATCATTCTCGCCAATAACGCTTATTTCAGCGCACATCCACATTACTTCGCTCAACCTAGGTTGGCTATAAAAAACTGCCGCTTGTCGCGTCATGACACCCTCCCTTAGCGGAAGCTTCTGCTTCGAGTTGAGCCGTTTGCCCGTTACTAACTCGGTATCAAAACGAAGGAACTCATCCAGAAGAAATGACTTTTCGCAATATGGTTCCGCGTCGCCGATGGGGGCCGGGTAGGAGAGAGAATGTCTATTGTATAGCTGCTTCCTCGACATGTAGATAATTAATAGCGCTACACTTCGATAGTGGATTTCCCTTGCACAGAAAGCGACGAATGGGTCGCCAGTGTGAGGGGTGAGACGGGTTGCGCGAACTGGAATCCACCGGGTGCGGGTGCCTGCGAGGGTCCTTTTCCGGTTTCCGATGTTTCTGCGAACCCGCCGAAGGCGCAAGCATCCACGGCGGATTTGAGTGTGGTGCATAGCGCACCATCGCCGAGTACAGCCTGCGTCGCTCCAAAGCGGTGGAGCACCAGAATCAGCTTCCTCGATGACGAAGTCAAAATTGACTTTCTTCGTCGGACGGTACAGTTAGAAGGAGCTAACAAAAGGCGCGTTACTAAAAAAGGAGGATCCAATGGCAATGACACCTGAGATGGATACCGCGAGAATCCAGCGTACGATGAGAGTTATCGACTACGAGGTTGACAAACCAAAAATCAAGCGTGTCCTCGAAGAACGACTTGAAGACCCAGAAGCCGAGCCGGAGGTGCCAACGGACTGGGATTTATCTTTCGACGAATATCTCGAAGAACACAAGAATTCGAAACTTCTGTTCTGCTCGTACGCACCAAGAGTCGGAGTTGTTTTCAGTCCCTCTGATCACAACGGTATCTGGGCAGGACGTCTAGAAGGGGTTAAAGGTAAAGGGAAACTGCCCGCATACGTACTGAAGGTGGTGGAACGGATCGCCAAAGAAAAAGGACTAGCCTAGTCGCCGGCCATGAATCTTTGAGCCTCCTCATCGGACAGATGGAGGTCTTCGGAATTGGTTGAATCAGTCATAAAAGGCTCATCACTTTGGCGAACATGGTTTGGCCGGTCCCCTGAGCGCGGCTGGGGTCGCGTTCCCACGGCGCCGCAGATTTGCGGGTAAGCTCAAGCTGCTCTTCATCCTTTGCCACCGTCCCCGCCAGGTCGGCCAGCCAGGCACGGGGGCGAGCCCATGTCTGGCCCTGACTTTGTCGGGCGCAATCCCGTAGTCTGTGCGGAAGCTCAAAAGCTCCTCCTCACGTTCAAACCGGACGTTATTGTCAGCGACATCGGCATGCCCCAGAAGGACGGATATGAGTTTATTCGCGACGTACGGAAGCAAGGATTTGACGACGCCGGCGGTGGCCCTCAGCACATACGCGCAGGCAGAAGACCACATCCGCTCGGCTTGATATAGCACGTGGGAGCTTCGATTCTTTCACTCGCTCAAACTCTTGCCGAAACGCGAAAACCGGAGTTGGAGTCGACGCGGTTGCTGCATCTCTGATGAATTTTCCCGTGGAAAGATTTCAGTGAGCGCGTGATCAACGCTACTCGCCTGTCCCGAAGTCGTTTTGTCGGTGGAACTCATTCCGTTCAAGCCCGGAAATCCGTCTGACCATTTCTTGAGCTGGGCGCGATGAGGAACAACGTTCGCATAATCACAAACTTCAATTATTTCTTCGCGGATGTACACTTTCGCGAATGTAAAAACACTAAATCCGACTGTAATGAACAACACCGCTGACGAGTCCCGACACCCTCCAGAGATAATTGTCCATCAACGCGACAGTTTGAGCACGGATTTGACAATTCAGGGATTCAGTCACGACGATGCAGGCTGCTATCTCAGACTATCGTATATGCTCGTGACAGTGCATCCCTAATACTTTCTTCGACGAAGGGGGAAGCCGTGCGATCCACTGAGTGAGTAGCGACAAAGCCTCGTCGCGACCCAGGAACGGATTTAACTCTACTAAATCCCGACGAAAACACTCGTTATTTGTGTTGGGAGCGACATATGTTGCGGCCTCCATCTCGAACTCCTCGCGTATCTTTGCCTTGCCGACCGATTGGGCCTGCCCTTCCATGGAACACCTCACTCCTCCTCGCAACGGACTGGAAATGGCAGTTTGCAAACGAACAACGCGAGCGTAAAGATTCTGCTCCAAGCAAAGTTATCGGAAGATATGGTAGATACGACGCCTACATTGGTTCTGGCTAATAAGGAGTAAATGCGCCAGCGTATTCAAGTTCATTGACGCCATTAGGCCTGTTATGCAAAAAGGCTCGACAAATTGCCGTCGACTGTTAGCATTGCCGGATAATATCTCAAAGGAAAGAGAAAAGGAGGGGCAGACGTAAACCATCGACGGAAACGAGGGTCACTATGCAAGAGGTTAGCGTCAAAGCCTCGCTGCAATCCGATGACATGGAGTTGGCCCGTCGGTCTCAAGCAGGAGATACTGAAGCGTTCGACAAACTAGTAACCAAGTATCGCACAAAGATCTTCATCATGGTCTGTGGTAAGGTGCGCAATGAGCATGATGCTTGGGATCTCGCCCAAGAAGGATTCCTTAAGGCTTGGCGGTCGATCCACCAGTTTGAGGGCCGCTCTTCGTTCTATACGTGGTTGTACCGTATCACGGTGAACCTGACGATTTACTCACTTCGCCGGAACGGTCATGGTGAGGAGGTAGAGCTTAACGATGCTATTCCTTCATCACTTCCCGGTCCTGGCGTCAAATATCAACGCACTGAGATTCGGGAGCAAGTCAATGCGGCCCTGGCAAAACTTTCTCCACAACATCGCGCTGTGGTCGTGCTGAGGGAGGTAGAAAACCTCCAATATCACGAGATCGCCCAGGTTCTGAATCTCTCTATGGGTACAGTGATGTCCCGGCTTTTCTACGCCAGGAAAAAGCTACAATCCATGTTAAGACCTATTTACAACCAAATTTACCAAACTCGACCTCGGTATCTGTGCAATAGACCTAATCGAAGAGACACTGTTTAAATGCAGGCCGAGATCCGCAACCGAAGCGATCGCAAATGATGGCATTGAGGAGGCAGAATGGAATCGAACGAATCAATGTTCGTCGATCAACGGCCTTTTACAGTAACTATTATAACATGGGCAATTAATTTGCTGCACCTTGCATTTCCAAAAAGACCCTTTTAGAGGATTCCTTTACTATGCAGTAAAGCCATTCTTTACGAATCTGGCTCTGGGAACGCGTTTATTAGTTTCCACTTAGCACAGCGCTTTTCTGCAAAAAAGCTCTACCGTCAAGGTAGTGTGTCAGTTGCCCATCCACATTTAGATCCCGAATCGGCAATGTCGAATGGCACAAAAAAGCAAACGGGATCGGATAACTTTCTAGCGGAATCCGCAGATGAGACTAACGAAAGTCGTAAGTCGCAATTCTTAAATCCTTACCTTCAACTCTTTATCAGCGTGGTTCTGACGGCCGTCTCCCAGATCTTGTTGAAGATTGGAGTCGAGACGCAGTTCGTGTCCCCTTGGTACACGACTTCCAAACGATCAGCCGCAGCACATTCGGATTTCATCGACTTAGCGCGAGTGATTTGAAGCTTGGGTAAGTGGAATTCAGCGCGGATTTCTTCCCTAGCGCTACGGTGTAATCGGGTTGATATTGAGGCAGAAGAAAACAGCGCGGTGAGTTCCCCCTTTAAGAAGAAGACGGAGGCTTCTCAGACGCCGTGTTGTTTGAGGAGCGAATGAGCAAATCGGAGATTGCGGAAGGAGTCCAGAAGCATCCGGAATTCAAAATCGCCAACAGCGGCGCTTGCGAATGATTCTCAGCGGGCTCGCGAACTACGGGCAATCCGGCCATGGAAGAAGCGGCCGAACTCAAAAAGCTTTCGACCAAATTCGAAGCCGGTGCCTGCCGACCGCATGGCCGCATCCGCCGCGACCCCGGAACGGTCTCGAGCAGGGCGCG
>DASZHC010000118.1:0-4392 GCA_035938215.1 Chthoniobacterales bacterium | reverse complement strand
TCCTTGCAGCTTGCTCACTTCGGGCCGGTTTTCATTAATGGGATCTCTATCGTTACCAGGAACACATGGCAAACCGTTAGCGCTCGAAGAATAAAGGAAGACAACCTCATGGTTGCGCCCCTGCAGTTGACGCGCCAGTGCCGTCATCGGATTGAGGTGACCCGGTAGATTTAGACAAATAAAACCCAGTTTCATAAATAGTACGCTCTCCTAAAATCTGCATGCAGCCTTGACCGGATGGTCTGATTGCACGCATTTGTTGGGCGTACTAAAACACACCACTTTGGAAGCAGACGGTCATTTGTCCCAACTGCCGCAATCGTTGCCTCAAAGGAGACTAACCAGTACAAAGTGTCTCTTTGATGCCGGATTGTTCGTAAGGGTCCCTTCAGCAATTGTGGAGACGATTCCCATTTTGGTGATCCAGAACCGTCTCAAGGCATACTTTGGACCGTCTCCAACTTCGATGCTAACAAGGTTGTTGGAAAGTCCGCTACGATATTTGCTTTGGTCAGTGGCCGGCCAACCGGGTAATATTGAAAACCCAGATCTCTCATCATATTCGGGTCGAACAGATTCCTTCCGTCAAACACGATCGGGGTATGCATCCGACGATGTACCTCGGCTAGGTCAATAGCGGCAAAATCGTGCCACTCGGTTGCTAAGACCAAAGTCTCCGCATCTCGGACCGCCTCCAGGGCGGAGCCGGCCAAATGAACGCCCGGACACAAATTGAGTTCCTGTACCCTCTCGTTTCCCTTGGGATCGTACGCGGTCACATGAGCGCCTTCCCGGATGAGATCGTTGACGAGATCCACAGCGACTGAGCTGCGCACGTCATCGGTATCGGGCTTGAAGGTAAGCCCCCACACGGCGATCCGTTTTTCTTTCAATACCCATAGGGTGTCGCGCAACCTTTTGACGAACCGCTGGCGCTGATACTGGTTGATGCGCTGGACCTCTCTGAGAAGGGGGAATGGTTCGCCGATCTGTTCGCTGATCGAGATGAAGGCGGCGACGTCTTTTGGAAAACAAGACCCGCCATACCCGAGTCCGGCGTTGAGAAAACTGCGTCCGATGCGTTTGTCCGCTCCAATACCGTCGGCAACTTTTTCGACATCTGCTCCGCTGGCTTCACAAATGGCGGACAGAGCATTGATATAAGAGATCTTTAGCGCGAGAAAGGAGTTGGCGGCGTGTTTGATTAACTCGGCGCTATTGATGTCGGTGACCATAATGGGAGCCATGAAGGGTTCGTAAACTCTTTTCATGATCGCCAAAGCCCGTTCGCTATTGGAACCGATAACAATGCGGTCGGGTTCCATCAGGTCAGCAACGGCGCAGCCTTCGCGAAGAAATTCCGGATTGCTTACCACGTCGAATTCGACATTGACTTTGTTGTACCGCCGAATCGTATCGGCGACTTTTTCACCGGTTTTGACCGGAACAGTGCTTTTATCGACGATCACTCGATACTCTTTGAGCACCGAAGCGATTTCGCGAGCCACCCGCTCGATGTAAGTCAAATCTACACTGCCATCGACTTGCGGCGGCGTTGGTACAGCAATGAATATGACTTGGGAGTTATCGACTCCTTCTTCGATGCTACCGGTAAAGGATAGGCGGTGGGTTGAGACATTGCGCTGTACTAACTGGTCGAGACCGGGCTCATAGATTGGAATTCTGCCACTTCGAAGTGCTTTGACCTTTCGTTCGTCATTGTCAATGCAGATGACTTCGTGGCCCACTTCGGCGAAACAGGCGCCGGTGACCAATCCAACGTAGCCGGACCCGACAATTGCAATTTTCATACTAATCAGATCAAAGTTGTTCCATCAGGGGCCGATATTGCGATCCCAGGAAGAAAAGTTTCGTGTTTGCGTAGTTGAGCATCAAGGGTGTTACCGCGTGCGGTTTCCCTACTGCACATTTCCTTCTATCCTCAGATTGAAGGGACGCGCCGTTTTTATCTCGATTGCCGTAATCGTTGTTCGGGCTGCGGTGAGAGGCTCGATCCTGCGCCCGAATTCAGTGTGGACACAACCAGCGACGCCGATTCCTTATCGGTCACATCAACTTGATCGAGCTACCTCCCTTTGCAGACGAGATAGGTCTGGCAGTTTGGACAGCGATTGCGGCTGCTTGGACAAATACCGCCCAGTCTCGCAAATGCCGGAGTCTGTTACTTCGAACCAGTAAAATGCAATTGATCAAGAAAGACGGCATAGCCGGGATCCTTTACATATGTTTGAAACTACTTCTTCCAAGAAGATCGCGGTCGTAACTGGCGGAGCTGGATTTCTTGGATCTCATTTGAGTGATCGCCTCATCGCCGAGGGATTCCGCATTATCGCCATTGACAACTCGATTACCGGTTCCCCGGACAACATAGCCCATCTGGCCGGCGACCGGGATTTCCAGTTCATTCGCCATAACGTCAGTGACTTTATCTTCGTACCGGGTCGGGTTGATTATGTATTTCACTTTGCTTCACCGGCCAGTCCGATCGACTACCTCGAGCTTCCAATTCCGACTTTGAAGGTAGGGGCGCTAGGAACGCATAACAGCCTGGGATTAGCTAAAGAGAAAAAAGCCGTGTTCGTACTGGCTTCGACCTCCGAATGCTATGGTGATCCCCTTGTGCATCCGCAGAACGAAGACTATTGGGGCAACGTTAATCCGATCGGCCCCCGCGGAGTGTATGATGAGGCCAAGCGGTTCGCCGAAGCGATTACCATGGCCTACCACCGCTACCACGGAGTGGATACTAAAATTGTCCGGATCTTTAATACCTACGGGCCACGGATGCGGTTGAGAGATGGTCGAGTGGTCCCGGCATTTATCAGCCAGGCACTTAACCAAGAACCCCTGACTGTATTTGGGGATGGCAGCCAGACACGCAGCTTTTGCTATGTATCCGACCTGATCGAAGGCATTTTCCGGCTTGCGTTGAGCGACTACCATGAACCGGTAAATATCGGTAACCCCCGGGAAATGACCATCCTCGATTTTGCCAATAAGATCCTGGAGATTACCCGAGCCAAATCGCAAATAATCACCAAACCGCTGCCAGTGGATGATCCGAAAGTTCGCCAGCCCGATATTACTCGGGCACGAAAACTCCTCGGGTGGGAGCCAAAGGTCGATTTTGAATCCGGAATTCGGGAGACGATCTTGTATTTTAAAGAAAAATTAGGGACGGTCCAACCCGTTCTCTGAAAGATGTAACTGGATCTTTTTTTGTAGAAGGACTAGGCGGATATTCCGGATAGGCGCACCACCACCAAGTTAGCCCTCCAGTTAAGAGGGTGTTGAGAAGTTGACCCTCCCCTTGCGAAGCAGGGCTTATCTGAGCCATGAGCACGGTTGGCGGCGTCGCCGAGATTTCGACGATTAGTGGCGGGCAGCCCAAGCGCTGGGCGTGAGTTCAGCGACTCGATTGACCGGAAAATCGGCCAAGCCCTGGAGCACAGAACCGAGGTAGTCGCGGACCGGTAGGCTCAGGCGCCGACAAGTTTCGATAATCGAAAGTATGGCGGTCCACTCGCTTCAATTTCAAGCACCAGCCGCTTGATCTCCTCACCGCTTCGTCGCTTCCGCCCAGGAACTTCTTGGTTTGCAGTCATTGAAACAGTTGAGCAAAAAAGCCGCGCGACGACTAGGTGTGGATGGTGTGACGCTTACTCTTGAAGCATTCCATCGATCATAGACCCGATGAGCGGCAATCGACTGATGGGCTGCCAGTGAGGTTGCTCAGCCTAGCCAATCTTATCCTTTGTGTTTGGAGTGTCTCAATTAAAAGGATACTGAAAAACAGACGGCAGTATTCCTAGCCGACCTCGGCATTTTTCCCTCGCGTCCCTTAGCGTGTTTCGCGGGCTTTAATTCGTATCATTATCATGTTGATTCGCGTGAGATTAAACAATGACGTTTAAGGAGCCGTTTAACAGGCCGAAGCTGTGCAGCATTTGAATCCACTGGCAATCTAGGACGTCGGTCTTGGTTCGCTCTGGCACATGCTTTACATGGCGTGCATTGACCACACGGATTTCAAAGCCGTACTGCTCCAAGACTTCGTAAAGACTGATCCAGTAAATCCCCGTTGATTCTAACGCTACGCTCCGAATCCCGCAGCGCTTTAACCAAGCTGCTGGGAGACTTTGGACATATTCAGCGCCCGTTGCTTGGCTCGAACCGCTTCCGCGCCTCTCTGAGCGTTGCACTCATCTCGCGTTTTTGCTCTGGATTCCTGCCATCCCCTGCCGCACAGTTGAAAAGCCACCTATGGAGTCCCTTCTCACCGAACCCATCAAACCCGCTGCCCGGAAGTTTTCGGTCGACGAGTATTACCGGATGGCGGAGGCCGGCATTCTCCGGCCAAAAGAACGAGTC
>DASZHC010000117.1:0-3059 GCA_035938215.1 Chthoniobacterales bacterium | reverse complement strand
TGATGACGAGATGAGCCCGCGGGAGAGAGTACGCTAGCCATCGTCGCTGTCGCTGGACCACCTACGGCGTCAAGGCCCAGAGATATTGGCATCCCCGCCGGTTGCAATCTGAATCTGCTCTGAGATTTCCGGCGATTCGACGAGCAAGAACTTTTTCAGACCGGGTGAATGTTCCAAATGGGATCGTAACACGATCGCCTACCTTGACGCTGGTGACTCCCGGCCCGATCGCCTCGACGATTCCCGCACCTTCACCTCCAATGACTGAAGGTAGCTTTGGTTTTAAGAGGTAAACTCCGTTCGCTAAAAGGAGGTCGCTGTAGACAATCGGCGCATACTCCATGCGCGCAAGAGCTTCGCTCGCAGACGGCGCGTTTGGTTCCGAAACTTCGACCATCATTAAGCTCTGAGCTGGATTACCGTAGGCAGTGAGATGAATGGCTTTCATTTAGGATTCTCCTCGCTCTAAAAAATCTCTGCCGGCGAGAGGACCCCCTGCTTGCTGAATCAGGCCTCCATCGCGGAGGTTTCCAAGATCAATAACGGAGTAGCCAAGCTGTTTGAGTAAGATTTCCACTCGCTTCTTTGCCTCGTCATTGTCTGCCGAAACAAATGCAACTCGTCTCGCCCCATTAACGACCGGATCCGCCTCCAAGTTAGGCACGATCATGTTGTTCAGTGCCTTAACCACTCGTGCTCCAGGGGCTAGCACCGCAACAAGCTGGCTAGTAGATAAGTTTCCCACATCAGCCGGTGTGAAATCTCCGGCCTTACCGTGAAATGGATTGGTCCCGTCGATCAGAATCTGATTTTTCCATTTGGGAAGACGTGCAAGTGTTTCGGGCACGTTGTCCGAGGGCACAGCAAGAAGCACCATTTCGCAAGCCGCAGCCTCTTCCTTAGTGGCAGCCATTGCTCCAGGACCAAGTTGATTGACAATCTCTCCCAGGCTATCGGGGCCTCGGCTATTGCTAAGCTTTACCTTATGGCCTGCCTTCAATGCCCGTTTTGCGAACGCTTGTGCGAAAGCTCCTGCTCCAATGGTTCCGATTTCCATACGCTATCCTTTCTAATTTGGGCTTTTCAGCAAGACGATCCCGGTCTTTCCCGGACTAGACACATGCTGAATTGCTTTTTGAAAATCGCCAAACTCGTACTCATGCGCGACCTCGAAAAGCTCTGGGTGATTTGTTGCGAGACTCAGAGCGAGCTGGAAATCTTTCTGCTTTTCATCCTGGGTCAGACGAAACCAACTCATAATGGAAACGCTCTTAAGCGCGACATTATTCGGGATGAGCGAATAAATGTTCGTCCCCATGTTGCTACCCAATGAACCAAAATTAATGACTGTTCCACCGTCATCAACAATCTCAGCAAGATCGTCGATTGCTTTTCCGCCGATAGCATCGAAAGCCACTTCGAGCCTATATCCTCCCAGGGCCCCGCGAACCTGTTCTTTCCAATTGCTGTCGCTCGTTGAATAAACCGGTGGCCCAGGAAATGCCGATTGAAGCTTTTCAGCAGACTGACGCGACCTCACCAAACGAATGGGGCGGACACCGCGATCCAAAGCAATTTGAGTCAGCAAGCGCCCGACGCCGGATGAAGCCGCATTCTGAAGAATATAAACGGGAGGCGTAATTGGAGTTTTAAGCGAATTATGACCGGCTTTGATGAGTACGGATGCGGTGATCGTATTAATGAGCACCTGCGCCGCAATCTGGTCGGGAATCTCGTTCGGAACCGCCAAGAGAGAGTTGTATCGAACCACCACATATTCTCCCCAAGCACCATCTGCTGGAAAGAATGCAACACGCTGGCCTTCGCTAAACCTCTTCGCCCCCTTTGCGTTTGTTCCGAGTCGAACGATCGTCCCGACGCCCTCAAACCCAGGTACTCTTAGAGTTCCTTCTGGAATGGGCTCGACCGGTCCTCCTTGAGGAAGAGCGGACAGAATCTGGATATCACCGTGATGGATCGGTCGAGCGACGACCTTTACGAGAGCATCGTCAACTCCAAGCTCTTCGCTCTTTAGTTGGCGCTTCGCAATTTTTAGAACTTTTTCCGGAGCACCATACTCACTGTGAACAATTGCGCTGAATTCGGTTTGCATGAGGAACCTGATTAACTTCTATTGAATTCGGGATAATCGATTCACCGGCTCGAGTTGCTCGACACGCCACTCGTAGCTCCTCGTTACCCCGCTGGCAAAGTGGCGCTTCTGCCGGTCGAACAGTTCCTGGAATGAATTCATGATCGTACCTCCTCGGAATTCTTGGAACATCTTCGAATTGCCGCTAGCTAAACTCGATCTCACTGAGATCGAGCGAGACGATCAAAGGATCCGGAATGGATGTTCCATCCTCCCGAAGCCCCAGCACTCTGCGCTTGGTCGGTACGAGAATTCCCGAGAACTCTTGATGTTGAGTCACGTACTGCGCGGCTGCCATCCCACCCGAAACTTCCGTGTTGTAGTCGAGCCGCTTAAGAAGACCTTCAGCGCCGAAGTAAAAGGTCTGGACGGTGCTATGGCTGGCGATGTTCGGTGGGAAGGTAACCTTTAAGCGCCTCCAAGTCCCGCCGTTCTCTCGCCACGGTTCGATCTCCTCCATCTTGACGCCATCCAACGCAAAGAGGAAGGGCGTGTTTAAGTAGGTCCACATCGCGTATCCGACGAAATGGTTTCCTTTCGCTTTCGGTTCGCTATTTTGCTTATGTTCGCACGCACGGCTTACGCAAATCTGAAAGCCAGCTCAGAACTTGTTTAGATTGACCAATTTCCCCGCTCGCTGAGCAATCATCATCCAGTCTCTCTTCATTGTGAGTTCTCAAGCTCTGGCGCCTCTTACGCAGCGTGATTAAGGCGAGCAATTCCCCGAGACCGGCTTCGTAGGAGTCGCACAGAGGCGACTTCCCGTTGGCGTCGATCCACTCAGGATGCTGCCTCCGCAAGGCCTCCCGAATCTCCTTGCGAAGCTCGGCGTAGGAGCGGATTTGATTGGAAGTCTTGTTAGTAGTCACGGGGCAAAGCTAGATGCTGCTATCCTCATCTGCATCAG
>DASZHC010000116.1:0-17949 GCA_035938215.1 Chthoniobacterales bacterium | reverse complement strand
GACAGCGGGCAGATTGCGATCCTGAAACTTCAGGAGGACGCTTATGATCTTGCGTTCCTGGACTTACGGTTAGGCGATGAGGATGGGCTCGAGGTCCTGGAGCAAATCAAGCGTCAACATTCCAAATTGCCCGTTGTTGTCTTTACGGCGTATGCGTCCGTGGCTTCGGCGGTGGCCGCGATGCAGAAGGGGGCGTTCGACTACCTGGAAAAGCCGTTTACGCCGGAGCATCTGCGCCAAATCATGGCACGCGTCGAGAAGCAAAGGAGGCTTGAATCCCGGATTGATGACCTGCAGCAGCAGATCAATCTTCAGAATCCAAGAATTGAACTGCAATCTTCCGATCCGAGAATGACCCGGACGCTCGATGTCCTCTTCCGCGCGGCCCCTACACAGGCGGCAATCCTTCTTCTTGGAGAAAGCGGCACCGGCAAAAGCGTCCTCGCTCGCGAAGTGCATCAGCGAAGCAACTCAAAAGAAGGACCCTTTGTCACTGTGAGTTGTCCAAGTTTGTCGCGTGAGCTTCTGGAAAGTGAATTGTTTGGGCACATGAAGGGGGCCTTTACGGGGTCGGTCCGTGACACGTGGGGTAAGGTTGCCGCGGCCGATTCCGGTACCCTGTTTCTGGACGAAATCGGGGAGTTGCCCTTGGAAATTCAACCTAAGCTCCTCCGAATGCTGCAGGAGCGGCAATATGAACGAGTCGGGGAAAACAAAATCCGAACGACGAACACTCGGATTATCGCGGCTACGAACAAAGATCTGAAAGATTGTGTTCGGAAGGGAACGTTTCGCGAGGATCTTTATTATCGCCTGGATGTCATTTCGGTCGTGATACCTTCGTTAAGAGAGCGACTTGAAGACCTGGAGAGCTTGGCGGTGGCTTTCCTTGGATTCTTCGGGCAGCAACTTGGACGTAATGCATTGTCCTTCTCTGAGCCCGCGATGCGAAGAATTCGTTCGCATCCATGGCACGGCAATATTCGGGAGTTACGGAATACGGTCGAACGGGCGGTCATTCTTTCACAGACGAATGAGATCGGGGAAGACTTCCTGCCCGATTCCTTTTCGGACGGGCAAGAAACCGAAGCGACCGTTGGGGCGGAATTTACCCTTGAGCAGCTTGAGGCGGCGCATATTCGAAAAATCCTGGGCAGAGCTTCCAGTCTGGACTCGGCAGCGAAAACTCTCGGAATCGATCCAGCGACTCTGTATAGGAAGAGGAAGCGGATGCAGCTTTGAATAAATGTTACGTCTGAAGTTGACTCTCGGGTTGCTTGCGACGCTACTCATCCTTCTTCTTGTCGGGATTTATGGAGTGTGGCTGTTCAACGATCTGGGGCGAGCGGTCGACAACGTGCTGCGGGACAATTATGACAGCATCAAGGTCTGTCACTACATGCGGACCGCTACGGCTCGCGTAAACACGTTTTACACACGAGGGGACCGTCCGTCTCCACCTTTCGACCAGCCGCAGACGCTCGACGAAGTGGAGGAGCAATTTAATGCTCGTTTTCCCGTTCTTGAGCGAAACGCCGGCACCCAGGACCAAGAAAGGCTTGTCGATGAACTGAAGGCGGCGTGCGGGGAGTACGTGCGAGTTTACAGGCGCATTTTCGAGTATTTCAAGCAGGGCGAGAACGGGCGCGCTCGAATCGCAGAGACTCGAGCTCAAATTCCAGTCCTGACGCTTAAGATCACGGATCTGACCGAGAAAATACTCGACCGAAATGAAAGGCAAATGTTCAGGGAGAATCAGACCGCTGAGCAAAAATCGAGGGATTCGATTCGGTTGCTGGTCATAGCGATGCTCAGTGCGGTCGCGGTTTTTTTGTTTACGTATGCTAGGCTCGGCCAGTCGATTATTACGCCGATCCAGAACTTGACCAGGTCGATTCGCGAACTGCGTTCGCGCGATTTTGCGCAGTCGCTGCCGGTAGAGACTGACGATGAACTCGGAGCTCTCACACGCGAGTTCAACACCATGGCTGAGGAATTGAGGAATTTCTACAGGGAGACGGACCGGAAATTCATTGAACTCAACCAAGTGATCCGCGCGATGATGACGACGTTGCCCTATCCAATTTTCATTCTCGGCGATTATGACGCGATAAGCCGTATGAATCCGGCAGCGGAACGATTGATGGACTCATTGCGTTCGAACGGAGCGATGCCGGCGCAGATTCGCAGGCACTTGGCCGAGGCATCTACTACGGGTCCGGAGTACCGGCTGGACGATCTCAAGCAAGCGTTGCTCTTTCGAATCGACGAACAGGAAGTTTATTTCCTTCCGAGAATATTTCCGATTGTCCTGGAGGACGGAACGATATTCGGGCGGGCTCTGATGCTGGTTGACGTCACGCGCTTTCGGTGGCTCGACGAGATGAAAACGGACATGCTCGCGACGCTCAGTCACGAAATCCGCACTCCGCTCACCGGGATTCGGCTGGTGCTTTACCTTCTGCTCGAAAAGAGTACGGGCGAATTGACAAAGGCGCAGGAGGAGCTTGTCGGCACGGCGTGCAACGACTGCGAACGGCTGTTGAAAACGTTGAATAGCATCCTTGATCTTGCTCGCATGGAGAGCGGCAAACCGTTGCTGAATCTCCGGGAAGTTTCCGCAAGACGGGTAATTGAAGAGAACTACAGCGCCTTTCGCGAACAAGCCGAATCCGTCTCGCGTCCATTGAGGATGGAAGTCGCAGAGGATCTGCCTGCAGTGTTCGCGGACATGGAACGCATCTCGATTGTCTTTTCAAACTTCATCTCGAACGCGATTAAATATGGATATCGAGGGTCGGAGATCCTCTTGAAGGCTCAGCCTTACGGAGCCGACTTCGTCCGATTCAGCGTTTTCAATTCCGGACCCGGCTTGAGCGAGGAGGAGCAAGCGCGGGTTTTCGATAAATTCTATCGGAGGTCGGGCCACGATGGGGAAGGGGTTGGCCTCGGACTGTCAATTGCCCGGCAGGTAGTCCAAGCCCATGAAGGACGGATCGGAGTGTTCAGTCAACGCGATAAATCTACCGAATTTTACTGTGATTTACCCGTGGTGAAGAGCGATGAGGAAGGAGTGAAGACGCACAGGAGTTCAGGAGTCAGAAGTTCATCAGGGACAGGATAAGAGAGTGTTATTCCAATTTTTGAGTTCCGCTCCCTTCTTCTTTCTTGCTTTTCCCGGTGGGCAAGCTAGTGATGTGTCGCTTGGAATGCGACACCATGGAATTCTCTTAACTGCGTTGGTTTGCATGGCGATGCCATGTGAAATTGTTCAAGCGGCCACAGGAAAAATAAGTGCTGCATCTCTGCGAGCCGCCTCCCGATATTCCGCCCTGCATCGCGGCTATTCATTCCTTGTCATGCAGGATGGAAACGTGATTTATGAGAGCTACGCAAACGGTGACGATCGCGACCGGATTGCCTCGATTTTCAGCGGCACGAAAGGCTTTTGGTGCGTCGCGGCGGCTGCTGCAGCTCAAGACGGAATTCTGGACTTCGATGAACCGGTTTGCAACACCATCCCCGAGTGGTGCAGCAACCCGGAAAAATCAGAAATCCGTGTGCGCGATCTGCTGAATTTTACCGCCGGGATCGAACCTGCATTTTCGCTGCATGGAAGAAGTATTTCCGATCGGAACGGCTATAGCGTTCGGTTGCCGGCTGCCGTGCAGCGGGGTGCATCCTTCATCTACGGCCCGAGCCAATTACAGATCTTCAGTGAAGTCCTTCGACGCAAGCTGGCGTCGAAGCAGATGACCCCTAAGGAATATTTAACCCGCCGTATCCTTCGCCCGCTCGGAATTGCGTACGTGGATTTCAGGGAAGACGCGCGAGGCAATCCCCTTTTGGCCAGCGGATTCCGGCTGACGGCTTTGCAATGGGCTCGACTTGGAGAGTTGATTCTGAGAGACGGCAAATACAGGGGTCGCCAGATCGTCCGTCCGGAATACCTGGCGGAATGTTTTCGAGGAACGCGCATCAACCCGATGTTCGGAATGGGTTTCTGGTTGAATCACCTGGCCCCAAATGCCCGTGAGGTGGATGTGGAGAGAATGCTCGAAGTACCTTGGGAGCGCCAGAATTGGCAGGCAACATGCCTCTGTCGAGAAGCGCCAAGAGACATGATCGCTGCGATCGGATCCGGATATCAGAGAATGTTTATCGTTCCGTCAATGAACGTGATCGTCGTACGTCAAGGACGCGATGACGGCAGATTTTCGGACGCGCACTTTCTAAGTTTGATATTTGCGCGAGGCTGACGGGGGAGTTCAAGATGGTACTCAATTTTTGCGGACTGCCAAGAATAATGTTGAGCTTCTGTTGTTCCATTTGTACCCGAACCCGAACGTAAGGCGTTTCGGAGAGCTCGCTTCGTAATACTGCCGCAAGTCCGGTTGGAAATAATTCTTAAAAAGGTCAATGGGTCCCGTGTACGCTCCAAAGAATCTTAAGTTCCACTTATCGGGCGTGAAATAACGGACGGGGATTCCGGAATCGTCTTGGAGTACGGAAGCGCTGTTTTGAAGGAGGAAATTGCGGATAGTGGTGAAATTGCCGCCGTGGAGAAGGTAGGAGGCCGCCTTCAGCAGGCTGTTGGCAGGTCCAAGACCTTCGCAGAAGCGAAGCAGGGCTGGGTTTCTTTTTAGAGCATCGTCCGAAAGATCCGAGGTAAAATAGTACATCGCTTTTCTCGAGCCCGATGCCGGGTCGACGAAGTCGATTTTTGCTCCTCGGATAAAGCCTCGCTGTGCCTGGACGACCTTGCCATCCTTATCCAGAGAGATGTATTCCACGGACTCAATTTCCTTGCCGGTGCGCGCCATGAAAACGAAAATGACAGGAAGCACGCCTTTCAGCTGAGCCCTCTGAAAATCTTGCCGCATATCCTTGGTTTTGAAAAAGCTGAAACTCAGAAGTGTGTTAAGCGAAGCTTGGATATTTTCAAGCGTACCGGCCAAGGCGGCGGGGGGCGTTGTTAGAAGATCCGGCACTGGATCGACCGCTTCGAGTCCCTGGAGGACGAACGTGGAGCAATCGCTGAACATTGCATCGGCGTAAAGAAAATCGGGTCCACTGAAGAAATAGACGCAGGTGCGACTTGCCTGGGTCGCAGGAGCGACGTTTTCAGAACGGAAAATGCGAATGTTGTTAAGTTGACGCTGTTCAAGCTGAGAAAATGCCAGATTCATTGCGCGCGCGTGCATTGCCCAGCGCGGATCCTGAGTGAGAGCCGTTAACGGCGAACCAGGCGCAAGCGCAAGGCCCGCAAAATACCGGGCAGCGTCGTTTTCAGGGGAACTCTTTACGGCGGTCTGAGGTGCCGGCGTCACGGGTGTCTCAAGAGGCTGAGCCGCAGGCGTCTCAGGTTGGAGTTGCTGTTGCTGGGTATCAGCTGCAGACGGTTGCGGAACCGCCTCCTGTGCGGGCAGGGGGTGTCCCAGGAGAAGGCCCAGACAGATTACTATTTCAACAGGGGACCGCATTGTGTTCTTCTTCATGGATTGGTGCTAGCGAGGCCGCGTCTCGGACGGGGGATGTAGGGGTAGCAAGGCCGCGTGGGAGCAGCATCGGTTGGGTGAAGCGGCCTCGCTTATAGAATCCTTGAAAAGCAAAACCTTTGAACGATTCATGCCCGGAAACTGAAAAAGTTGACTCGTCTGCAATCGATTTTGCTTTTCAAGGATTCTACCGGTTTCGAGCCGAGAGCCTGCCAGGTTCTCTCGAAAAGAAAAAGATGATCAATCCGGCGATGGCCGTGATCAGACCAAGCAGAGACTCGGTTGGCTTGCCTAGAACGACGAAAATCATCATCCACAAGGTTATGATGAGGAATAGGAGCGGCGTGATTGGATAAAGCCAAACTTTATATGGGCGCTCAAGTCCAGGCTCTCGAGTTCGAAGCACGATCAACCCGAGAACGGTTAAAAACGAACAGAGAAGCAGGCTGAATTGCGTATAAATGAGAACGGCGTCAAATGTTCCCGTCACGACGAGAATCGTAACGACAATCAGCTGAAAAAGGACAGCGACGTAAGGTGTTCCTCGTGGCGAACTTCGGGCGAAGAGTCGCAACTTTGGCAAATCCTCACCCATCCGTTTTGTGACTCTCGGGCCGAGCCATGCCATCGCGCTGATCGTTGCGATCAGTCCGACGGCGATGAGCGCACTCACGAAATTCCCACCCAACGGTCCGAATATTGCCCGACCCGCGAGCAAGCCAACTTCGACCTGGCCCGACAGAACCTGTTTCGGCGTTGCGAGCAGAAACACAAAATTAAGAGCCACATAAAACAGAGTCACGATGATCGTTCCGACCAGAAGGGCCCATGGCAAGTTTTTGCCAGGCTTCTCGACCTCTTCCGTGATGTAGCTCGCGGCATTCCAACCGGAATAGGAATACATGACGTAGACAAGACCAACCGCAAACGGACCGGACATCAGCGTTGCGAGACCCTCGGCTCCGGGGGCCAGATCGAGGCGCTGTGGGTTGGCGACGAAAAATCCGGCAGCGATGAATCCAAGGATTAATCCCACCTTCAGGAATGTGGACCAATTCTGGAATATTTCCTCCACGCGCAGCCCCAATAAATGAATTGCCGTGATGATCCACACCACCACGAGCGAAATGACAACGGGTGAAACTCCAGGCGTAAAAACTTGCACATATTTTCCAAATGCGAGAGCCGCCAGGGCGATCGGAGCCGGAAACCCGACTATCGCGGAAATCCACCCTGCAAGAAAACCCAGGGATGGATGATAGATTCGCGAAAGGTAGTTGTATTCGCCGCCGGACCTTGGCAACGCCGTCGCCAGTTCGGCATAACAAAGCGCACCGCAAAGGGCCGCAACCCCTCCTACGACCCAGAGGCCGATTAGCGCGAAATCCGAATTGATCGCCGCAACCTGAAATCCGAGACTCGTAAAGACGCCGGTTCCTATCATGTTTGCAATGACCAGGTTAGTCGCGGTTATGACAGAGATTTTTTTGAAACTCATTGAGAGCGGAAAGCAGCCCCTTTGTTATTCGACGTTGCGCTGATTTGTCGATGGAAAAGAAAAGATGCGCATTTCTCACAGGGTCGTGAGAAATGCGGGTTAGTTGCTTTCCTGCGCAGACGAGCAAGAATTCCTTCAGTCTCATCGAAACTGCAGCTTCGACCCATCAACCTCACCCAATCCTTGATGAAAGCTTTCATTTTCATCGCGTCCGCATCGCTCTTGGGATCGATTGTTCAACTGTCTTGTGTTTTCGCCTCAGCGATTGGTGCCCAGGAAATGGTTCAAGTTGATGTGCCGAAAGCGCTGCAGAGCGCTCCCTTCAACAGAAAACGAATGTTGAATGTTCCTGCGGGCGCGAAAATATCGGTGCTGGCGAGAGTCCCGGAAGCGCGTTTTCTGGCGGTTGGTCCGGAAGGGGAGATCCTCGTTTCTCAGCCGGGGAGAGGCAAGATTCTGCTGATAAGCTCATCAGATTCGGCGGAGCCGCAAATCAGTGAACTCATTGCCGGGCTGCGATTGCCCCACGGCATGGTATTCGAGCGTATCGGCGAAAAAACGTATCTCTATGTCAGCGAATCGAACCGTGTCAGCCGTTTTCTGTATTCAAAAAGGCACGTTTCAAAAGCCAGCCAGGAGATTGTGCTTCCCAATCTTCCCGACGGCAGCAGTCCCGGCCTTGGTGGAGCATATGGCCACGAGCTTAAGAATATCGCAATCGGCCCCGACAGAAGGCTGTACGTCGATATCGCATCAGCAACCAATGCGGACCCAGCGGATACGTTGAGCAACCCGATACGATCCGCTATCTACCGATGCGACCTCGACGGAAGGAATCTACAGCTTTTTGCTCGAGGAATACGAAATGCCGAAGGTCTTGCGTTTGTACCCGGAACGAGCGCGCTGTGGGCGGTCGTAAATGAACGTGACAACATTCGGTATCCATTCAGAAACGGAGACAGGAAGAGTGCCTACGGCCGGCTGCTGCCGGCCTACATAGACGACCATCCGCCGGATGAATTCATCGAGGTCATCGAAGGAGCAAACTATGGATGGCCGTTCGCAAATCCGAATCCAGACAAGGGATTGGACAATATGAGCTTTGATCCCGACTTCGAAACCAATCCCGGCTGGAGCCGCTTCCCGGCAAATGCTTTCAGACGCATCGACAAGGGAATCCAGGCACACTCGGCTCCCTTGGGTTTATCGTTTCTTCAGAATTCGAAAGTTCCCCGCCCGTTTCGAAATGCGGCGGTTGTCGCATTGCACGGCTCCTGGAATCGCACGCGCAAGACCGGATACAAAGTGGTCATTTTTCCGTGGCTGGCCAACGGCAGGCCAGGTCAGCAGGCGGACCTCGTGTCTGGATGGCTCAACGATGAATCGCAGCAAGTTTGGGGTCGCCCGGTGGACGCCGTTCCAGATCGCGATGGAAATTTGCTCATTTCAGATGATACGAGCGGAACAATTTACAAGCTCTCGTTCGCCCGCGCACCGGAGTGAGCATGTTCTGTTGATGTTGCTTTGAGCAATCGGCATGATCCTGGGCACGGATACGTTGAACCGGCGCTGTGGAAGTGTTAGAAGATCACCTTTGGGGCTTTTAAAAGAATATAAACATTCGCCAAACGAAAGGAGGGCTAATGACGCAGGCACTTCTGCAGATCAGGACGTTCTCAAGCATTTTCGCTCTATACATTATCTGCGACGCGCTTTCGGGCTGTAACAAACCGGCCCCGCCTCCGGCGCCTCCACCTCCGCCGGTCACAGTTGCCAAACCGATCAAGAAGGAGATTATCGAGTGGGACGAATACACCGGCCGGACCGGTGCTGTAGAGAGTGTGGACATCCGGCCGCGAGTCAGTGGTTATATCGACAATATCACTTTCAAGGCCGGCGACCGGGTTTATAAAGGGGACCTTTTGTTTGTGATCGATCCCAGGCCGTATCAAGCCGCCCTGGACCAGGCCCAAGCCCAACTGCGCCAGGCCCAGGCCAATCAACAACTCCAAGAGGCTAACTTTGCCAGACAAGACCGGCTCCGGCAGTCCGGCGTAATTGCAAAGGAGGACTTTGATACCGCACTTTCGAACAAGAGTCAGGCTGCGGCGCAGGTTCTAGCGAACGCCGCTGCGGTCGAAACAGCAAAGTTAAATCTGAACTTCACGCAGGTTACTTCCCCGATCTCCGGGCGCATCAGCCGGGAACAAGTGACTGTTGGAAATCTCGTGCAAGCCGATTCAACGCTGCTCACGAACATCGTCAGCATTGACCCGATCTACGCTTATTTCAACGTCGACGAACGGGCGGTCCTGAAGTATCAGCAACTGGTCAGACAAGGCAAATTAGCCGACGCAAGATCCCAGTCGGTGCCCGTTCATCTGCAGCTCGAAAACGAAAGAGGTTTTCCGCACGAAGGAGTCATCGACTTCATCAATAACCAGTTCGATCCGTCAACCGGCACATTGCAGGTCCGAGGGGTTTTCCCCAACGCGACCGCATTTTTGACGCCGGGCGCTTTCGTTCGCGTGCGCGTGGCGGGAGGGCCGCTGCACGAAGCGATTCTGGTCACGGATCGCGCAATCGGAACGGATCAGGGAACAAAGTTCGTGCTTGTTATTGATGATCAGAATGTTGTTGGGGTGAAACCGCTGGTACTCGGTCCGGAGGTCGAAGGCTTGCGCGTCGTTCGAAGCGGCTTGACTGGGGATGAACAAGTCATTGTCAACGGCATCGTCAATGCACGTCCCGGTTCAAAAGTTAGTCCCCAGCCTGGGGATATGGCCCGATTTACTATCAATCAACTTCAGTTATCGACCACGACCAACAGGGAGGAAGTCGTGAAGCCGAGCGAGGCCGGAAATCCGCAGCAGGAGAAAAAAGCGGAGGGAACTGGCCAGAACAAGAACCCCGCTAAACCGGGAGGTGGCCGTTAATCCCGGGAACGACATGAGATTCTCTCACTTTTTTATCGAACGTCCGATTTTTGCGATGGTGATCTCGATCGTCATGGTGATCGCCGGTCTTTTGGCATACATCGCGCTTCCAACCGCACAATATCCAGAGATAGCTCCTCCAACCGTCCAGGTGACGGCGACCTATCCGGGGGCAGATCCGAAAGTCATAGCTGAGACCGTTGCGACTCCAATCGAGGAGCAGGTCAACGGCGTCGAAAACATGCTTTACATGTCGTCGCAGTCGACGGCTGACGGCTCGATGACGCTGACCGTCACATTCAAGCTCGGCACGAATCTGGATATCGCTCAAGTCCTGGTACAGAATCGCGTCGCAATCGCGACGCCGCAGTTGCCTCAGGAAGTGCGAAACCTGGGAGTGACCGTGCAAAAGCAGTCGCCGGATTTGATGATGGTCGTCCATCTTCTGTCCCCTAAAGGGATCTACGACCAGGCTTACATAAGCAATTTTGCATTTCTGCAGATTCGCGATCCGCTCTCCAGGCTTGATGGTGTGGGCAACGTGAATGTCTTCGGAGCGAGAGAATACAGCATGCGGATCTGGCTGAATCCGAACAAGATGTATGCTCGAAGTCTTACGAGCGACGACATTGTGTCTGCGATTCAGGCCCAAAACGTTCAGGTCGCGGCCGGGAGCCTTGGTGCTGAGCCCGCACCGCCCGGCACGGAGCTCCAGTTGACTCTCAATACGCAGGGGCGCCTGATTACACCGGAGCAATTTGGCGAAATCATCGTTAAGCGAGGGGACAACGGGGAGATTGTCTATCTGGCGGATGTGGCGCGCACCGAACTCGGTGCGAAAAGCTACAGCGTAACGTCCTATCTGGATGGCAAACCGGCTGTGGCGCTCGCCATTTTTCAGTTGCCGGGTTCCAACGCTGTAAGGACGGCTCACGCAGTGCGTGCTCTGATGCAGGAACTATCAAAGTCCTTTCCTCAGGGATTGGAATACACGATCGTCTATGATCCGACTCAGTTTATCGAGCAATCGGTCGAAGCGGTGATCCACACGCTCTTTGAGGCGGTAATCCTGGTGCTGATTGTTGTTCTTGTTTTTCTGCAGACATGGCGTGCGACGATCATTCCTCTGCTGGCGGTACCTGTCTCCCTGATCGGCACTTTTGCGGTCATGGCGGTCTTCGGCTTCTCGCTCAATAACCTGTCTTTGTTTGGGCTTGTTCTTGCGATCGGGATTGTTGTCGACGACGCGATCGTGGTTGTTGAGGCGGTTGAACACAATATTGAGCAAGGGATGTCGCCGAAGGAGGCGACACAAAAGGCCATGGATCAGGTCGGGGGTGCAGTTGTTGCAATCGCGGTGGTGCTGAGCGCCGTGTTCATTCCCACGGCCTTCATCTCAGGGATTACAGGGCAGTTCTATCGTCAATTTGCTTTAACGATCGCTGTATCGACGTTGATTTCGGCATTTAACTCCTTGACGTTGAGTCCGGCTCTTGCCGGGCTTCTGCTGAAGCCTCGCGACGCAAAAAAGGATTACCTAACCAAGGCCTTCGATTTGTTCCTTGGATGGTTTTTCCGATCGTTCAATAAGGCGTTTGGCGCCGGCGTCACAGGGTATGTCTGGATTGTTCGCAGGCTCTTGAGATTCGCAGCCATAGCGATCCTTTTCTATGCCGGATTTCTCGTCCTGACCTATTTTGGATTCAAAACCGTTCCGGTCGGTTTCATTCCGCAGCAGGATCAGGGCTATCTCATTGCGTTCGCTCAATTGCCTGATGGCGCATCGCTCCAGCGCTCCGAGGAAGTGCGCAAACAGATGTCGGAGATCGCGCGCGCGGTTCCCGGCATTATTCACACGGTGGAGTTTACCGGTTACTCCGGGCTCGACGGCACAAACCGTAACAACACGGTTACGGCATTCCTTACGCTTGCGCCGTTTGAAGAGCGCATCAAGAATCCCCGGCTTGCCGGGGTGGCGATAACGGGCGCCGTCCGTCAAAAATTCGCGCAAATCCAGGATGCCCGAGTACTCGTATTTCCGCCACCCCCGGTCAGAGGCATCGGCAATGCTGGTGGATTCAAGATGCAGATACAAGATCGCAGGGGAGCTGGGCTGACAGCCCTTCAGGCGGCGACAGACCAGCTCATTGCGAAGGCGAGCGCCGGGCACGGGCTTGTCGGATTATTCACGAGTTTTCGTTCCCAAGTGCCTCAGCTCTACCTCGATATTGACCGTCGCAAAGTAGAAACCTTGGATGTGCCAATCAATTCGGTATTTTCGACGTTACAGTCCTACCTGGGATCCACCTATGTGAACGATTTCAACTTCGTCAACCGCACCGATCAGGTGAATGTGCAGGGTGATGCGCCATTCCGAACCCGGCCGGAGTCGATCCGCGACCTGTACACGCGCAACAACAAAAATCAAATGGTGCCATTGGGGACGGTGCTGGATATCCACGAAATTACCGGACCGGACAAGGTGATGCACTACAACATCTACCCCTCGGCTGAGATCAACGGAAACACGCTGCCTGGCGTCAGTTCGGGCCAGTCGATCGACGTGATGCAAGAATTGGCTAAGGAGACGTTGCCAAGCCAGTTCGGTTACGAATGGACCGAGCTGTCGCTCCAGGAAATTCTCGCAGGAAATTCCGCAGTTTATATTTTCCCGTTATGCGTCCTGTTCGTTTTTCTCGTTTTGGCGGCGCAGTATGAAAGCTGGTCGCTGCCGCTGGCGATCATTCTAATCGTTCCGATGTGTCTGTTTGCCGCAATCAGCGGTGTGTTCATTCGAGGGTCGGACAACAATATTTTTACCCAGATTGGATTTGTGGTTTTGGTCGGTTTGGCGTGTAAGAACGCGATCCTGATCGTTGAATTTGCCAAACAGCAGATGGATGAGGGGCGAGACAGGCATGAAGCAGCTGTCGAAGCTTCCAGATTGCGGTTGCGCCCGATTCTGATGACTTCGTTCGCCTTCACTCTTGGCGTATTTCCACTTGTTCGCGCTGTTGGTCCCGGTTCGGAGATGAGACAGGCGCTTGGGACCGCCGTGTTCAGCGGAATGATCGGAGTAACATTTTTTGGCATCTTTCTTACTCCAGTCTTTTTCTCGGTAATAATGAAGCTCTTCGCGAGTTCGAAAGAAAAACCCCGCGTGGTTCAGACTCTCGGGGAAAACCAGCCGGCTGCGTGGCACTGATCCAGATGTGGTCCGAGGCGACCGTTTGCAGACTTGCGCGAACCCAGGAATTCACCCATTCTGCAAACTTCTGTAACTTCTGACTCCCGAATTCTTGCATGAAAATAGCTGTTCTCTTTGGTGGAAATAGTTCAGAGCGGGACGTTTCGATTGCCAGCGGGGCCCAAGTTGCAAAGGCGCTGCGTCAAGCCGGGCATCATGTCATCGCTGTCGATACTTTCCGTGGAATTTTGTCAGACGATGAGCAGGAGATGCTGTTAGCCCGGGGCGTTGCCCCTGCGCCGCCGAGCGAACGTGATTTAATGGTCATTAAGGCCAAGACAGGTTCCATAGTGCAGCCATCCTACTTTGTGGATGCGGACGTGGTTTTCCTGGCGTTGCATGGGGGGACGGGAGAGGATGGAACGATTCAGGCGGTCTTCAATGCTGCGGGTATCTGCTACACGGGAAGCGATCAGGTCGGCAGCGGAGCCGCGATGGACAAGGATCTCGCGAAACGATTGCTGATCGCGGCCGGTGTGCGTACGCCTCGATGGTTGATGGCGCCGGTGGATTCTGATTTGGCGATTCGTGAATTTGGTTTGCCATTGGTTGTTAAACCCAATAAGCAGGGCTCTACCGTCGGCTTAACCATTGTAAAGGAATCCGAAAAAATAGACGAGGCAGTTGCAGAGGCTTACCGGCACGATGACGAGGTAATGCTTGAGCAATTCATCCCGGGACGAGAATTCACGGTTGGAATTCTGGGTGAACGCGCCCTGGCGGTCGGCGAAATCATTCTGAAAAACTCCGAAATTTTCGATTACCTGAGCAAATACCAGGCGGACGGTGCGGAAGAAATCTTCCCAGCCGATTTGCCGCCCCCAAAGGCGCGAGAATTACAAGAATTTGCGCTGCGAACGCATCGTGCATTGAAGTTAAGAGATTACAGTCGTGTCGACTTTAGAATGGATGTGTCCGGCCAATTTTGGTGTCTTGAGGCAAATACACTCCCGGGCATGACGGCACGCAGCCTACTTCCCAAATCTGCTGCTGCGGTTGGAATAACGTTCCCGGCACTCTGCGAAGAGATTTGCCGCCTTGCGCTGAACCGGCGGGCAAATGGAGGTAGATCTCCGAGCCGGCCGTTCTGACAAGGCAGATTCGTAAGGCTGGGGCGCGGCATTTACCGACTTGTAGAGAAGCTTCCGACAGACAGTTCCCAAGAAGAGGGCTAGGCTAAATGTATCCTGATCGCCGCAAAAAACCCGCCAAACGTGCCAACATACACTTTTCGGGGCGCGCGACTCTCTTCAGCCAAGTGCTGAGGATAACTTGATTTACACCAAGCTTGGTAGCGGTCTGCCGAGCAGAGTCGTGAGATTCCTCGGTGTATTTCTCCAACGCATCTAGGACTTCGTCCGTGCTCATAAAGAGGTAATTGCTAAAGGAGTGGGGAAGAATTGTCCACATCTTTAGAGAGAATAAGGATTTTTCAGGGGGTTGGCGAAGCGGGCAGAAGAATGGGGAAAAACCAGTTGAGGACGGGCCAAATGGAGTTGACAATCTGCAATTGAGAGTCATTCTCACTTGAATGCAGAACGCCCAGCCGCGAATCATGCGCCTCACCTCTCCGCCTCCACAAATCGGGTCTCTGCAGCCTAAAGGCGCCAATCTCATCTTTCGTGGCTTACTCATTTTCGCCGCGGCGTTCGTGGTCGCTGTCCTGGTTTGGCAAGGAATCACGGCGCATGGTTCTCCCGATCCGACTCAGGCGCATGGAAGTAAGGCTGTCGCAGTTTTTGATATCGGCGTGCTGGTTTTTCGCGAGGGTTTGGAAAGCATTTTGGTGCTTTCCGCAATTGTTGCCAGCATGGTCGGGACGAATGCCGTGCATCGTCGTCCGATCGGTATGGGAGCAGGCGTTGGTTTCCTGGCTACGATCGTTACATGGTTTTTTGCCGTTGGGATCGTAAGTAGTCTTTCTGAAAGTGTTCCCGCCCTGGATTTGCAGGCCGGGACCGGCCTGCTTGCAGTGATCGTCCTCCTCGTGGTGATGAACTGGTTCTTCCACAAGGTGTACTGGGGCGGCTGGATCGGGATGCATAACAAGCGGAAGAAGAACTTGCTTAGCAGCGCAGAAGATGCTGAGATCTCGAAGCGGCGTCTGCTGCTGGGATTGGGCCTCCTGGGATTTGCCTCCGTCTATCGGGAAGGATTTGAAGTTGTGCTCTTTCTGCAAAGTTACAATCTTCAAATGGGCGGAGGCATCGTGTTGGGCGGAACCCTTATCGGGCTAGTTCTCACCGGTACTGTTGCGGTTCTCACGTTTATTGCACATAGGCGTCTGCCCTATCGGAAAATGCTTGTGCTGACCGGTGTCATGCTTGGGTTTGTGCTTTTGGTAATGGTGGGCGAACAAGCCCAGGAAATGCAGCTCGCGGGTTGGATTCCGACGACAAAGATTGGTTGGCTGGCAAACCTGCTTCCGGATTGGATGGGTGTTTGGTTTGCTCTTTACCCGACGCTCGAAACTCTGTTGGCTCAGTTACTTGCTGCGATTCTCTTGATCGGTTCCTACTATGCGGCTCGAAGGCAGGCCAGCGGGTCGCGTCAGAATGGCGTTGGCGCGGCTGTCCTCTAAGAATATTGCCCAATCAGACTATCCAGGCTTTAAGCCCGCTTTGGGTCAGGTGCGGTGGTTTACCACTTATTTCGTGTGGCTCGTTTTCGTAAAATGCATACGAAACTTCGTAGTCGTCGAAAATCGTCCGATGCGTGAACACGTATTTGGCGAAAGGTTCGGCAAGCTTTCGGGCGATCGCATCGGCTTCGGCCAGCTTTGATCGACCCTCCGCTTCAAGGGCTTGGCGGGCGGACTCGGGAACCATTACGACCACGGACCGTGATTTTCCGGCGACCCCCTGCGAAGCCGTTATCTGAACATAAATATTACCAGAAACCATGTTAGGCTCAAGGACGTCTCGTGTTTCGGCGGTTCTCGGAGAAGTGTGGGTGCGCTTTTCCCTTTATGCATCGCCCACTCGAAATAACCTCGCCTCACTGGTAAAAAAACCAAGAGACAATTGCCAGGATCAGGGCGAGCAACGCGGCAAAAACGACCTCCATGTTAAATCTCCGCATCCGCTTCTCATACGCCTGTACCCAATCGATCTCTCCGCCCTTCATCGCGGTCCGGTTCGCCGCACCATCAGATCGATCGGCCTTCATGATGCGGTTTTATCAGACTTCGGAATCCGCCGACAACGGCGAAGTTTCACCCCGGAAAAACAAGTTTCTTGCTTTCATGGAAAAGCTGGAAAAGCAGGAGAGAACAGCGCATCGGAGCAAAAGAAGAGCCATTGGGACGCATCGCCGATTGCAAGTTGCTCTTCCTGGCCACACTCTTTCGGCTCCCCGATTCTTTGAATTGCTCCATACCGGAAAAGCACCGGTGAATTTCCCCGATTTAGTGGACGCGGAAACTCAAAGTAGGAAACCCATGTTCAACAACCAAGCACAACTTTACTCAAGATTGGCGTTGTTGTTCACAGATTGAGAGAGTCTGTCCGAAGAAGGCCGGGTAGGGGTTCAACAGGATGGGTCGCGAGATTTGCGTTCTGCTTCCTGCCCTGGTCGGTTCACCAGGAGAAAACAAATGCCCACCGTCAGTTGCTCGGAGTAACCGCTTACGACGTAGGGGCGCCTCAAGTAATTGCAAATGTTCCCCTCTTCGCGGTGAACATTATATCTACACCACCAATGAGGCTAGTATCAGTTATCCGCTTTCTGCGTTATGGCGGAGAACAAATACTGCGAATTATGCCAATTATTGACTGATCATGAATTGGCAGCTCTTTAGCAATTTTGAGAGAAAATTCCTTTAACTCCAGGACAGATCTGTCGTGAATCACCTGGTGAAGTCCTAACTTACAGAGTGCTCGGAGTTCTATAACCAAAGTTTATAAGAATAAACATCATGACTTCTACAGCAACTTCCGAATGTCGCGGAGACACGGAGTCTATGCACAACCAAACGTCAATTAGGGTTATCAGTCTTGCCGATGCCCATGCTCGGCGCGACGCATTGACGCAGCGTCTGGCGGGAACTGGTTTAAAGTGGAGTTTTTTTGACGCGCATCGCCACCCAGTTATTTCATATTGTAAACGCGATGCATGGATCGCGAAAGGACGTCCCTTGGTGCCGCAAGAACTGGGATGCTACTCCAGCCATTATTCTGTTTGGAAGGAATTTCTCGCAGGGACCTCAACCCAACTTCTTGTGTTGGAGGACGATGTATCCGGCGATTGGGATTATATAAAGAAGGATGTACTTTCTTTTGATCTTGGCAGCATGGGCATTCATCTACTACGTTTGTACGCTGGGGGTCCGACACGATGTAAGCAGCTTCGCGTGGAACCAGAGCGTTGTGGCAAACTGAGGGGGAGGCGTATTTTCCAGCTCCTGGGCTATGTGGAAGGCGCTCTAGCCTACATCCTTTCGCGTCAGGGAGCCGAGAGGTTGCTTGAGCACTGCGTAAAGATTGAGCGACCCGTCGACGATGAAATGGATCGGAGCTGGATTCACGGAGTGCATTCGTTTGCGCTCATCCCTTATCCCGTCATGGAGTTACAAGTGCCTTCGCAGATTCTCGGCAGGGACAGTTCAAGCGGAAAGAATCCTTATCAAATGGAGCGGTATCGCTATGAAATTGAAGACAAGGCCAGAAGACTGGCTTATGCGTTGAAAGAGAGCATCTGGCGAAGGAGCTTCCGACCAGTGACGTTTTTAAGTCGAGACGTGCCGCGCCCGGATGGGCGAGGACTTTCGCC
>DASZHC010000115.1:0-12438 GCA_035938215.1 Chthoniobacterales bacterium | reverse complement strand
CTTTATAAGGCTCTCCAGGGTTTCCCCCTCCACAAACTCCATGGCGTAGAAATGATCCTGGCCGCTTCTCCCGAGGTGGAAGACTGAGGCGACGTTGGGATGGCGAACGCTGGCCGCTGCGCGTGCTTCGCGCAAGAACCGAAGCCGTGCCGATTCGTCTCCAAGATATCTCTCGCTAATCACCTTCAGGGTCACAGGAACCCGCAAATCGACATCGTATGCCTTGTAAGTGATGCCCATCGCGCCTCGTCCCAACTCGATCGGCCGGCCAGCCTCGTCCAACATAACTTCGTAATTCTCAAACCGACGCGCGCGTGAAGCGAGCCCAGTCTCCTCGGAACCGCGTTCCGCGCCAAACGTCGAATCATCAACCTCGCTCGAGGCAGATTCCCCGCCGGCCGCTCCGCGCAGGAGACAAACCGGACAGGATTCCATTGCTCCGGAGAGCTCATTGCCACAGCTTGGGCAGGTGCGTCGGAGCTCCGTTTTCATGGACCTAATCGTCCTTCAGCCGCAATCTGAGCCGAAAGCAACGCTGCGCTCCACCGAGTGGTGCGAAATCGCACCAACACGGCCCTTGGCAAACTGTTGTCCCGTTCCACAAACAATTGCGTGTTCCTTTATACTAGCGCTTCAAATCACGTTTCGGAACAAAATTCCTAGTCCTCCGGCCCACCGCAGGATCGCCACAGGAGGAGAAACGGGAATTCTTCAGTGCCTTAGGTAGGTGTTTCAAATCGGACGACAATGGTTCGGACGAGGCGGGCGCAGGCGGCCCGCCTCAGAATCGAAGTTAGGAGTTCTGAGATCCTGCTCTGATAGCGTACGATCGGTCGATCAGCTTGCTCTTTCCGGTTAGGCACCCCCGAGCACGCACCCCAAACGCGCAATCACAAGTTCTTGGCGACTCGGGGGGACCAAAGCCGGGTTTGATCATATCCAGATCGAGGCCACACGAGTTTACAGCATCGATGACGCGCGAGCTTTCCTGTCGGGACGAGGCCTCGATGTCGATGCATTGGCCACAGAAGTGGAAGGTAAGTTCATCAGCGCTTTTGTCCGAGCGAACAAGCCTGCTGAGGCGACGTGCTGTGCGCCTGGGTGCTGCTCCTAAAACCGAGAACGGATGGGCCATTGCCGGCCGATTCCCCGGAGGGCGTCCGCTCCGTCGGCTCCGTGAGACGGTGTGGATGTCGGCTACCAACGGCTGCGAGGGCCCGTGCTCCAATCCACCGCCGGGAAGCCGATCCGATGTGCTTTCTTTAGCGCTGCGAGAGGCCGCGTAGCACGGACCCGATTACCGCTCCTGCGCTCGCGTCTTGAACTGTTTCCCCGGCACTCCCCAGGTACGGTCTCAGCGCATGCGCCAGACTCGACAGCGGCAGCGATTGCAACCAGATACGCCCGGGACCAGTCAGAGAAGCCAGAAAAATCCCGTCGCCCCCAAACAATATGTTGCGAATTCCTTGCACTCGGGTGATCTGAAAATTGACGCGATCCGCGAACATCCCCACATGACCGGGATGCACTCGCATCGTCTCGCCGGGTGCAAGATCGTACGTCACAACCTCGCCATCCAGTTCGATCCAGGCTTGGCAGGTGCCTCCAAGTTTCTGCAGCAGAAAACCGTCTCCCCCGAAAATACCGGCGCCAAGCGACTGCTGAAATCCTACGCTCAGGTCGACTCCTGGCGTGGAACACAAAAACCCATGTCGATGAATTAAATAACCTTGCCCAGGTCGAACGTCGACCGGAAGAATATGACCGGGGACGCGCGTCGCAAATGCGAGGATGCCCGGCTGCCCTTGCGCCGTGTATTCCGTCATGAAAAGGGAGCCACCCCCGGCGACACGCTTGAGGGCACCCAAAAAGCCGCCTCCGCCACCATGCTGGGTGCTCGTATGCATATTGACCGAACTGCTCATCCACGAGAGTTCTCCCGAAATTGCGACGACGCTCTCACCCGTGCCTAACTGAAGTTCAAGCACCGGCAACGTCGTACCGATAATGCGATAATTCATTTCCTGAGATTGATTATGTGCCTGCTAGGGGATGTCGAGCGCCTTTATCGCGATTGGCGCCGCCACGATTGAAAGAGTCTCTTCAAAAAAGTGGGAATCGCTGCCACACAATGATCCAGGGTGATAGCGCATCGTCCCACAAGCATTGTAGACCTCAACCTCAGTATAGCTCACGGTACACGCTTCCTCCCGATGCATGCAGATGCTGAATCCACCTCGCTCCGGAACATGGGATCCATGAAGCCTGCGCAGCCATCCAAGTTCTCCTGCATCAGATTCGTTCCATGCCCGCCGGCAGACTTCCGCCCGCGTGACCTCGGCCAGCTGTTCGTCCAATCCCGACGAAAACCAATGCCGCGCTACCCAGCGATAGCAAAGCGGGGTCACCCGATTCTGATCCCAACGAAACTCACTGATGCGGGATTCCCGCAGGCTGATAGCAAGCAACCGAAAGGGCGGCATCTCCTCGAGTGGGAGTTCCTGGAGGAAGCCGCATAAATCCTCACCGGTTCGCGATTGGATCATTTCTTTCACAACAATCCCGCGACTGCTGGTCCGGCGAAGGGGGAGCGGTGGGACCTTGTACCAATTAATAAGCGCCAGACAGAGACCCGAATCGTTCATTCCGATCCATGTGCCTCCGCCTGGCTCACTGGGGTAAATTGCGGATCCGTCAGCCGTCCCGCGCACCTCGGGCCGCAAGGCTATCGGTCGGAGCCGCGATTCGTCGCGGTTCATCCCCAAACGGTACCCATTGGCATTGGGAATAAAAGAGACCGTACACATAGACCGCTTGAGTCAAAATAGTCGAATTTCGAGGAAATGTCTTCCGTCTCTCGAATAGATTGTCTGGAGACATTTTATAACCCGATCGGGTAGTTCCAAAGAAGTCGCCGGGGTTGCGGCTTGTCTGACTCTGGGTAGTTTGATTGGGAAACAAATCGCGGGAAATCGAAATGTTATGAGTACGCAAAATAAGGCTCCTGACTACGAATTACTTCGCCCGGCAGAGGGTAGCAAAGCCGAGCCGCAGTTCGTCCATGATCCTTATCCGCGAGTAATCGATTGGGGCATGCCCGAGGACGTACACGCAGGGGATTTCACTTTTGCGGTACTTGAAGCGGCTTTGGCAGCCGGTGCGTCAGAGATTCAGCTGACTCCGATTGAGGAATTTGGCGAGGTGAGTGTGCACTTCAAAATCGGTGCCGCATTCATCGCGCAGGAGTCGCTCACCCAGATCCAATTCGGTCTTATCGCCATTTTGCTGGCTCACATTGCGACGCCTCGAAGATACGACCTCGAATCACCGCCGGTAATTCGAAGTTTCCGAACAAAAGAGGGTCTCGAATATAATGTTCGCTATTCGAAAATTCGCGTCGCCGATAAGACCACGGCGATTCTGATCCGGTTGATCATCAAGGAAAATGGGACGCAAACTGCGGCGTAGCTAGCCTGGAAATTTCACGAGCCAAAGCGCTCGCGAAATTTCCAGGCTCTGGAGCCGCTCAGGAAGCGGCTCGAAAGAAAATGGGACTCAAATCCAGGCAGAACAGGGTGAATTCTTTCTTCCTCGCACATTGCCAGCTCACGGCGCATCGTTATCGGGCTGATAAAAGCGCTCCGAAAGCCGTTTCAGGGTCAAAAGTTGCCTTCGGATCATCAAGAGATCTCCTGCTGGAAGAAGCGATCGAATAAGGGGCCGAAAAGAATGTTTCGGATAACAGATTCTGCACGCGAATCATCGGTCTGGTCAGAATCACCGATCAGGCCACCGCCTCCATAGTCGCGCCAACAGGCAACGAAACACTGAATTCCGAACCAGCCCCCTCGGCGCTTTGCACAGTCACCCGTCCGCCATGAGCCTCGACGACCGCTTTGACCAGGCTTAGTCCAAGCCCGAGGCCCCGGTGTCCTCGGCTCTTGTCACCTCGGTACAATCGATCCCAAATCCTCGGCTGCTCTGCACTGGGGATACCTATTCCATCGTCCTTGATCGCGACATGAACCGCACCGTCCGAGGAGGAGCATTCGATAGATATTCGACCGTGCTCCCGGGTGTATTTGACTGCATTATCAAGGAGGTTCGCTAGAGCCTGCTGAATGCGGCTGGGATCGACCTCCGCATAGCAAGGACCGTCCCAAGCCGCGGATATCTCGATCTTCTTTTCATCACCGACGAGTCGATAAACCTCCAGTACGCTCTCCAAAAGTTCTGAAACAGATCTACGTTCACGATGCAGTCGCATCATTCCATGCTCGGCCTCTGTTATGTCCATCAGCGTATTCAGCATCGTAAGCACGCGATCTGATTCTTCGACACAATCGGCCAATGCCTCCTTGGCATCCCCGTCGGACTCTGACTGCAGCGCGAGCTCCGCCGATGCGCGCATCCGTGTCAGGGGCGTCCGCAAATCGTGCGCGACATTGTCAAGCGCTTCGCGCATACCACGAATCAGCGTCTGGTTCTTCTCCAGAACCCTGTTGAACTGCCGCGCAAGCTCGGCTAGTTCGCTTTGAACATTGCTCTCCGAAACCCGCTCCGCAAGGTTCCCCGTGTTGATGATCGCACGCGCGGTTCCCATCATTTCGCGGACGGGCGCAGTGGCGCGATGCGCAAAAATCGCTCCTACCGCAAGCCCCAGAAGAAGGGTTGGCGCCATAACTAAAAAAAATGACGTAAGAAATGGGCCAAGCAATGTTTCGCTCCGGTTCGTGCTTCTGCCGACCTGCAAAATCGAGCCATCCCGGAGCGCGGTTCTCGCGATGATAAATTCGCTCCGACGGTCTTTGGGAATCCGCAGCCAGGAGTTCCGAGGGTTCGTTTCAGCGCTTGCGGGTGCGTTCACTTCACCAGCCCAATCCTCGGGCGCCACGACCAACAGCACACTCCCAAGCGGACCGATAACTCGGACGAAAAATGGTCCTTCGTTATGATCGAATTCCGTTCGATGAACCATCTCGCTGAGCGCAGGCAATCCCCGGGTCTCGTACACCGCAACGCATTCTTTGAGTCGGGCTTCAATGATTTCCCGCTCGCTCTGCTCGAAAAATGACGTGAGCAGGAGATAGAGAAGAGCAAACAGAACTGCTGCGCTAAGCGTGAACGCACCCGCAAACCAAAGACTCAGTCGAAAGGCGAAGCTCTGCCAAATCCGGTCAATTCGGCTTAGCCACATATCCGACACCTCGAACCGTATGGATCAGCTTCTGAGCGAAACCCTTGTCGACCTTGGATCGCAGTCGATGCATCAGCACATCAACAACGTTGGTTTGAGGATCAAAACTGAAATCCCAGACATGCTCTAAAATCATCGTTTTCGTCACGGGACGCCCTGCGTGCGAAAGCAAAAGTTCCAGGAGCGCAAACTCCCTGGGTTGAAGATCGATTTTCTGGCCGGCACGCAAAACCTCTCTTGTGAACAAATCCATTTTCAGATCGCTCACAGAGAGATGGCTCGGTTCGCCCGAATGAATCGCTCGTCTGATCAGGGCTTGAATGCGAGCGAGCAGCTCCGAAAATGCAAAGGGTTTAGTCAAATAATCATCGCCGCCCGACTGCAGGCCGAGGACACGATCATCTACACTGGCGCGAGCGCTTAGAATCAATACCGGCACCGAGATTTTGCGTTGTCGCAGGGATCGAAGCAACGAGAGCCCGTCCAGTTTTGGAAGCATCAGATCCAGCACTGCGGCGTCGTAAGAAACAGCGGAAGCCAAATCGAGACCCTGCTCGCCATCGCGCGCACGATCAACAGCGAAGCCGCTTTGCTTCAGACCATTTACGACAAATGAGGCGATCTTTTCGTCGTCCTCAACAACCAGTACCCGCATAGGAGTCAAAGAACTATAACAGAATTCAACCATTTCCGCAGAGTCCTTTTATGCAAGCCGCTTCGCGGCGGCTTCTCTGGTCTCCCTTTGGAGAACCGCGCCAAACAAATGCTCTCCCAGACTTAACCGGGAGAGCATCCTGCTTACACCACTTCCAAATCAGCCTTGGTTCGAGCCCTCGTTCGATTCCTCAACCGTCAGATAGTGGCTTCCGCCTTTGCTCCAGACCTTTACCAGCGTCTGGTCGCCAGCAGGCTTGGTTGTATCAGCAATGGCGTCCTGCGCATTACGCACGGGCTGATGATTTATCTCCGTAATCACATCGCCGCTCCTCAGTCCCGCTTCGTAGGCAGCCGAATCAGGGCTCACTTCCGTGACGACAGCCCCTTCCACGTTGGTGGGGATGTTCAATTCTCTGCGAATCGATTGGTCTAGATCCGCGACACCAACACCGGCGAGGGCTTCTTCATGTTTATCGCTCTTTTCTTGCGCCTTTGCGGTCCGGTTTTCGGGCAAACTCTTCAACGTCACATCAAAGTTCTTCACCTCTCCGTTCCTGTTGACAACTAAGGGAACCTTCGAACCGGGAGCGGTCTCAGCAACATGAATCTTGAATTGAGCCACGTCTTCGACAGGCTTGCCGTCAAATTGCACGATGACGTCTCCACTCTTCAAACCGGCAGCCTCTGCAGGTCCTCCCGTTGCAACGTCGCTAACAAGCGCGCCATTGGTTTGCTCTAACTTGAACGCTTTTGCCAATTCCGGCGTAATGTCCTGGATCACCACCCCAAGATATCCTCTGTCCACGCGTCCGTTCTTCACCAAACTTTCCATAACCCACCGGCAAAGATTCGATGGTACAGCGAACCCGATACCCTGATTTCCTCCACTGCGTGTCAAGATCGCCGAATTAATGCCTACAAGGCGACCTTCCGTGTCGACCAGAGCTCCTCCGGAGTTGCCGGGATTAATCGCGGCGTCGGTCTGGATGAAATCTTCGTCCATATCGCCGGAAGTTGCGCGATTCTTCGCGCTCACGATTCCCTCAGTGACGGTCTGGCCAATTCCAAAGGGATTACCAATCGCAAGAACGACGTCCCCGATTTCGACTTTGTCGCTATCCGTTAGCTTCAAGGCGGGCAGATTTTCTGCCTTGATCTTAATAAGAGCAACGTCCGTCTTCGCATCTGTGCCGATAACTTTCGCGGTAAATTGCCGGCCATCGCTAAGAGCGACCTGAATCTCGCTGGCGTTGTTTACAACATGGTTGTTTGTAAGAATGTATCCGTCCGCCGAAACGACCACTCCCGATCCCAAGCCATGCTGCATAAAGCCGCGGTTGTGTCCGGGACCGAACAAATCTCCATTATCCCCGAAAAATCGCCGGAAAAAGTCGTTGTCCGGCATCGCCATCGGGCTTTCGCCGGTCTTTGAAGTCACGGAAACCTTCACCACGCTTGGCGCGACCTTCTTGACGATCGGTGCGAAACTGGTTCCCGATTTCAAATCCCGCGTAATCGGGGCATTATCGGTCTGAACTACCAGCGGTGGGCTTTGCGTTTTCTGTTTTTGTTCCTCGGAATTCAAGGCTAAGCCAGTTCCGATTGTTAAGGCTGCACCCGCAACCATCAAAAGGCTGGATGCATACCATTTCAATGATGTTCTAGTCATAAATTTTTTTGTACGAATGAATGATTAAGGTTGCGCCAGCCAACTGACGCGGCCCTTGCTGGAACATTACAATCGTGCAAGAAAATCAACCCGCAATGCTGCCGGGGCAGGGCCGGATCTCCGAGCCGGCCGTTCTAACGAGGCAGACTGGTAAGGCGAGGGCGCCCACAGCCAGACGCCATTGCTGGCCGATTCCCTGGAGCTGGAGGGCGTCCGCTCCGTCGGCGCCGTGAAACGGTGCCAATTTTTGCGGCCGGCAACGGCTGCGAGGGGACCGCAACCCTCCAGGTCTTTAGGGAGCAATGTTGGCGAAAGCCTCGCACGGGTCTCGATAGGGGCGGCCTCTGTGCCGTCCCATTTTTGTCCTTGTCACATTATTATGGGGGCCCGAAATGATTAGTGGGACGGCACGGAGGCCGTCCCTCCCATGAAAAACGAACATCGGCGTTTTGCTGGTCTGAGGCGCGGCCTCGCTTCACACAACTGTAACGAGCCTCTCGCAGCGCCACATGGTAGGATCGAACTGCAATGTTGAACGCGCTCATTCGAACTTTTCGCGTCATCCTTGGCTGTGCGGTCGGCGTTCTCCTCGCCGGCAACCTATCTGCGAAAGATTACCCCCACCGCCATACCCCGAACACAAATAGTCGCTCGCTCAAAAACCCCTTCGGACCCCCGATTCAAATAGCGAACTGGGGAACGTTCGGAAGCCCCGTAGCCGGCACAACGGAGTCAATCCCCGGCTACGAAGGAGCTGAACTTTTTGCGGGTCCCCAGAAGTTCTCAAACTCCGGTGACGGCAACTATTTTCATGGAGTGCTTCCAAACGGTCGAATCGCTAAACCTGCCGGCACAAGCACTCAGGTAGGAATGAATCCGCTGGGTATCATACTCACCCCGGATGGAAAGTTTGCGATCGTTTCAAACGATGACGAACGCAAGGGCGATCTCGTCTCCCTGCAAAATGCCAAGAACCACGGCGGCTACAGTTTGTCTGTATTAGACACATCCACGACACCGATGACGGTCGTATCCCAAATCAATTCAGCCAAAAAGCTGTTCATGGGATTGGCCGCCACGATGAATCCGGACGGGACCTATATGGTTTATGCGTCGGGAGGCGGAGACAACAGCATCAAGCTGTTCAGTATCAGCTCGAAGGGTCAGATCTCCCCGGCGGACGACCCCGCATCTATTCCGATTTCACCTTTGCTGCCTGCCGATCAAGGTTGGGTCAGCAATTACACGGTCTCCAGTTCATTCAACCTCGATGCCGTACCGAGCCCTGCCAGCAACCCGAAAAGGTCTGTCTTTGGTCTTGGAGCTAAAATCACATTTCCTGCCGGCTGCACGCTGACTTCCGACGGGAGGTATCTTTTCGTAGCCTGTAACGGAGACAATAGCGTTGCGGTCATCGATACCGCTTCGAAAAAGGTTGTTGCCCAGTATGAAGCTGGATACTCTCCGTACGCAGTCGCCGTCAGTCCGGATAACAGGCGCGTCGTAGTCTCCAACTGGGGAGTGACACCTTATAAGTTTGCGGCACCCTCTTATGACTCTGGCGGCAAACTGACCGCGATCGGAACGGCCACCGGTCCCCACGGTGAGCTGGATGAACCTATCGGGTTCTTCGTTCCGAAAACCGACTATCGGCCACTAACCGCAAAGACTTCTTCGCTCTCAATTTTTCATTTTCAGCCCCAAGATCCAACGAAGGCCCACCTGAGCCGCGCGATTGCCGAGGGCAAACCGCTGGACGCGCTTCAGCAGGTTGGGGACACCCACCCGTCGGCAATGGCTGTCCTGACCAGGGGAAAACGCCACGCGCTCTATGCGACCAGGACAAATGACGATAGCCTGGGCGTTGTCGATATCGATCACGAAGAGCAAATGCAGCGGATTAATCTTCCGTGGATTCATTTGGCACTTTCCGGAGGACATTTTGTAACCGGCAATTATCCGAACGCCCTCGCCGCATCACACGACGGGCGTAGACTGTACGTCGCCGAAGGGGGCATCAATGCTGTGGCCGTCCTTGATACGTCGGATCTCTTTGCTCCAAAACTGATCGGACGCATTCCAACAGGTTGGTGGCCCGCTGCTTTGGCGATAAGCCCGGACGACAAGTTCCTTTACATCGTCAATGCAAAGGGCATCGGTGAAGATATTAATCCGGAAACAACCCAAGCCGGAGCCCCTCCCCCAGCTACAGGCGTTGAGTCTTTCGAGGATTCAAATTTTATCTTCGGTACCGTGCAGAAGGTGGCGCTCGACCAGATCAAGTCGAACGAAACCAGAATCGATGACTACAACGTCGCAAAGATTAAGACCCGTGATGAGAGCGTCGTACCGATCGGCGGAAGGCAGACTTCCAAAAAGATCAAGTACGTGATTTTTATCGAACACGAAAATAAAAGTCTCGATTCGATCCTAGGCGAGAGCAACCATTTCCAACCGTTTGCCAGCACGAGGTTCCATCATCCCGATGGCAGCGCGTTCAGCGACACTCAATACGGGCCGGTAGCAAGGAATACGCGGTTGCTGGCGGAAACATTCGCGACTGCAGTGAATTACTACTCCGATTCTGAAGAAAGCGACGCAGGACATCAATTCTGCGCCTCGGGCACGGCGACCGACTACACAGAAAAAACCCTTTTGGTAAAGGAGGGTCGCGGCCTTCTCGTAAACAAAAACATGGAGCCGGAAGACTATCCGGCAACCGGCTATATCTTCAACAATGCGGCGAGGAACGGGGTATCGTTCAAGGACTACGGTGAGCTTGTGCGAATTGACGGCACGGACACCGGAAACAGTCTGCCCGGTACTTTTGACGATCCGGCCAGCGGAAGGATGGGTTACCCGGTCAAGGAGGAAAAGAATCCTGTGGAAGAGTTTCCGGGCAGCGACGTCGACAGTAAGACGCAGGGACTGGGCCAAGCCTATTTCCTCAATCTGCCAATGCTCTCCATTCTGGGCGAAAATAACAAAAATGGGGAACCACACCTGGACAGGAACTACCCGGGTTATAATTTCAACATCTCGGACCAGCGACGAGCCCTGGAGTTCATAAAAGATTTCGATCGCATGACGCAGGAAGGAACGCTTCCCCGTTTTCTCTACATTTATTTGCCAAACGATCATACCGGTGAAACCACCGCAACCAACTTCGGAATTGATCCGAAGACCGGCAAGCCGGTACACCCTGAACCGGCTCAACAGGTTGAAGATGGCGACGTCGCACTCGGTATGGTTATAGAGCACCTCATGAAAAGCTCAGCGTACTACGACAGAAAGACGGGCACCGGCGCCGCGATCTTTATCACGTTCGATGACGCTCAAGCCACGCACGATCATATACATCCTCACCGCACTCCAATGATCCTCGTGAGCCCGTTTGCGAAACCCGGCTATCTCGGAAAACAACATTATTCGACCGCTTCAATCGTCAAAACCGAAGAGCTGTTGCTGGGCTTGCCTCCGAACAATATCGGAGACCTTGTGGCTACAGATCTTCACGATCTGTTCCAGCCGAATTACAACCATATCGAAATTCGGCCGAGTGAATTCAACCGGGTGGTAGGCTACGAGGGAACTCCTGCCGGGCAAGAAGTCTGGGCGCTGGTGAGCCGGTTGGACACTGCAGAACCCGACGAGGACAGTCGTCGCCTGGGAGCACTGGCGCGTCTTTCAATGAGAGCCGATTCGCTTTATCACGAAGCTGAAAACGACCACAGCCTGAACTCCGACGAATATCTCCGCGGCCAACGAGAACTGATGCATCAGGCGGAAGCCCTTGTTAGTGTCCTGTCCCCGAAATAACATGCCTTTCGTTGCGATCAAAATGGGCCGCCGGCAAGGGGGTCCGAGCCGGACTGGCGTTAGAGGGTGCATCCCGCTGCACCTTCTATATTCTTGAGTCAGCGGATAGCCAACAAACGCGCTCCAAGGAAAGGTAGGCGAACCGTCTCGGTTTGCGCAGTTTTGAAGCGTGCAAAGCGAGACGCTTCGCCTACATAGCGCTTAAGTTAACGCTTATGGAGATGCGACCCTACCTGCTGCGTACCGACCAATTGCAGGCCTTATTGCTGACTCCCGGAGCTTAAAAGAAGTTCTGTCACGGCCCTCTTGACAAAGAGAATTGGGAAGTTTAATTCTATAACCGCACATTGGTGCGATAATCGTACAACTCGGCCACGGAGCCTTTTATGAATGCCAATGCCTTCGATTCGCCCCAAACTCGCCTCCCTTATCGAAATTTTCAGGACGGCGTTTTGCCACCCAATTTTTGCCCTTCCTACGTCTCGTCCGTTAAGCGATCACCACGCCAGTCGCCGGTCCACCTGCCGCAAACCATATCCGAACTCACCGGTCCCATATTCACGCCGCCGGAAAAAATCCAGCCTGTTGATCTGACCAAAGGCTCGCACGGGGAAGCCCTTGGGGAACGCGTCCTGGTCAGCGGACAGGTTCTGGACGAGGATGGTCGGGCTGTTGCTGGGACCTTTGTTGAGATCTGGCAAGCCAATGCCGCCGGTCGTTACCTTCATGCCCGCGATCAGCATGATGCCCCGCTCGACCCTAACTTCACAGGCTGCGCGTCGTTTGTTACTGACACGAAAGGCCGCTTTGCTTTCGAAACCATTCGTCCGGGTGAATACCCCTGGCGCAACCATTACAACGCCTGGCGCCCAGCGCATATCCATTTCTCGGTTTTCGGGCCGGCGTTTGCTACCCGCCTGATCACGCAAATGTATTTCCCTGGCGACCCGCTCCTGCCGTTTGATCCAATATTCAACAGCGTCAGAAGCAAGACAGCGCGGGAACGGCTGATCGCCTTGTTCGACTGGGAAACGACCGTCCCGGAATACGGCCTTGGCTACCGGTTCGATATCGTCCTGCGCGGCCGTGACGAAAC
>DASZHC010000114.1:0-31730 GCA_035938215.1 Chthoniobacterales bacterium | reverse complement strand
TCCGAGATGTACGCCAAGCTGCATTCTCTTGCCGCCGGGGGAATGAAAGGGCGAACAATGTACGTCGTCCCCTATCTGATGGGGCCACCGGGTTCGCCGCTCACAAAAGTTGGCGTGGAGCTGACTGACTCCATCTACGTGGTCTTGAGCATGAGAGTCATGACCCGTATGGGTGAGTTGGCGTACGACGAACTCCGCGGAAGCAACGATTTTAACCGTGGACTCCATTGCATGCTCGATATCAATCCCGAGAGGCGGTATATCGCGCATTTTCCCCAGGACAACGCGATTATTTCTGTCGGCTCAAATTACGGCGGCAACGTATTACTCGGCAAAAAATGCCTCGCGCTCCGCATCGGCTCTTATCTCGGACGGAGAGAAGGTTGGATGGCGGAGCATATGCTGATACTGGGCGTCGAAGATCCGCAGGGGGAAAAGACCTATGTCGCAGCGGCCTTTCCGAGTGCCTGCGGCAAGACAAATTTTGCGATGCTCATTCCGCCGGCCCGATTCAATGGCTGGAAAGTCTGGACGGTGGGTGACGACATCGCCTGGATGAAACCGGGTGCGGATGGCAGGCTCTATGCCATCAACCCCGAATCCGGCTATTTTGGCGTCGTTCCCGGAACCAACTTCGAATCAAACCCGAACGCCATGCGTTCCATCGAGAAGGACACGATTTTCACGAACGTTGCGTTGGCTCCCGGGGGCGATATCTGGTGGGAGGGAAAGGACGATAAACCGCCGGAGGGCCTTATCGACTGGCAAGGCAGGCCATGGCGAAGTGGAGAGAAGGCTGCGCATCCGAACAGCAGGTTTTGTGCGCCAATGAAGAATAATCCGGCTCTGGACCCGAATATTGATAATCCTGCAGGGGTGCCAATCAGCGGGATCATTTTCGGCGGCCGCCGTGCAACGACGATGCCACTGGTCTTTGAGGCATTCAACTGGATCCATGGAGTATACGTCGGCGCAACGATGGGATCTGAAATGACGGCGGCGGCGGTCGGGACCGTTGGTCAGGTCCGCCGTGATCCGATGGCTATGCTGCCGTTCTGCGGCTACAACATGGGGGATTACTTTGGCCATTGGTTGAAGATGCGCAAGAAGCTGAGAAAACCTCCAAAGATCTTTCACGTAAACTGGTTCAGGAAAGGTGGATCGAATGAGTTTCTGTGGCCCGGTTTTGGCGAGAACATGAGGGTTCTCAAATGGATCGTCGATCGATGCAGAGATAAGGTTGGCGCAGGGGAAACTTCGCTTGGCTGGATGCCGTCTGCCGATGATATCGATCTTGAGGGCATGAAATACGATCGCTCAAAGCTTGAGGAGGCACTTCGAATTGACGTCGAAGAATGGAGAAAGGAAGCGATTGCCCAGGATGAGCTCTTCATCAAGCTTCATGAGGATCTGCCAATCGAACTTCATTTCCAACGTGAACTCCTGATCTCCCGGCTTTAGTGTCCTGTCCCCGAAATAACATGCCATTCGTTGCGATCAAAATGGGCCGTCGGCAAGGCGCGAGGAGGGCGCATATCTAAATCGATACGTAACCGACGAGCAACGTGGCCGCCGGCCCATTTTCATCGCAACCCTATGGGCCGCGGCCAGTTGGCTGTTTTTTCCGCGTTGCTCGCTCCTTGCGTATCGATTTAAATATGCGCGTCGCTCGCGCCTTGAAAAACAGCCAACTGACCCGCGGCGAAAGACATGCTATTTCGGGGACAGGACACTAGCCCGGAAGAGACCAAGAATAGCACGTCTCATTATTGCTTTCTGAGAGATTTGCGCGGCCGCTTTTGTGGTAGCCCTTGAAAAAGTTCGGCTTCGTGCGAAACGGAAAGTTCAAATATGATCGAAACGACCCTCGTACTACTCAAGCCGGACTGCCTTGCAGCGCGACGTTGCGGCGAAGTGATCACGCGATTTGAGGCGGCCGGTTTAGAGATTGCCGGCTGCAAGATGATGCTGCTTGGGGATGACCTGCTCGCCGAGCATTATGCGCATGTATCGGACAGACCCTTCTACCCGGAATTGAAATCATTCATGCAATCAAGTCCGGTTGTTGTAATCGCGTTTTCCGGTGAAAATGCTGTGACCCGAGTTCGTGACCTCATCGGACCTACCGATTCTCGCAAAGCAGCAAAGGGAACGATTCGCGGCGATTTTGGAAAAGACACCATGTTCAATTTGGTCCATGGCTCTGATAGTCCTGAGAATGCACTTACTGAGCTGAAGCGTTTTTTTAACCCGGACGAGTTATTCGAAGTCAGTCTTGAGCGCTGACTTGGGTTGAGTGATCGCCTGTTCGCGCCTCGTCTTGCGCATTTGAAGCTCCGACTGACATGACAACGCTTGGGGCGATCGTATTTGATTTCGATGGATTGATCGTAGATACGGAGGGCGCAGGCTTTATCAGCTGGCTGGAAGTATACGAGCGCTTTGGCGCCGAGCTGAATCTCAATGACTGGAGTCGCGCCACGGGATATATCGGCGGATTTGATCCCGCCTTGCATCTCGAAAGGTTGCTAGGTAGAAGACTTGACTGGTCACAGATCATTCCGGAGCGGGAAGCTCGAAATTGGGCGCTGACGTTGCAAGCGAGAACCTTACCGGGCATCGCACCTCTGTTCCAAGCCGCAAGGGAGCGCGGCCTTCGGATCGGTGTAGCCAGCAATTCCGGCCATGGATGGGTAGAGGACGGGCTGAAACGGCTTGGTTTGCGTACGTTTGTGGACGCCGTTGTTACGCGCGAGATGGTCTTGAATCCGAAACCGGCTCCGGATGTTTACCTCAAAACCGCACAAGCTCTGGGAATCGAGCCGAATCGGGCCGTTGCGCTTGAGGACTCCGAGCCGGGTTGCCGCGCAGCTAAGCAGGCCGGAATGAAAGCGGTTGCTATTCCCAATCGGTTCAGTGAGCGCCAGGACCTCGAGGTTGCAGACTTGATTGTCAGGAGTGCTGAGGACTTGGATCTGAAACGTTTGGAGGAATTGTTTTAGCAATGAAACTACCTGAGCTTCGCGGAATTCTTCAGTACGTCATGCGCTTCAGGGACAAGATTTTCGTGATCGCAATCGATGGGGAAATTCTCGGTTCAGAGAACTTCGCGAATATTTTGCTCGATATTGCTGTCTTGCGTTCCCTTAACATCAAGGTCGTTCTCGTTCATGGCGCCGGAATGCAAATTGAACAGGCAGCCTTCGAACAAGGAGTCAAGGTCTCAAACTTTGATGGAACCGGAGTGGTTGATGAAGCAACACTCCAGCTTTCAATCAATGTAGCAATCAGGCTGACAAACGAGATCATGGAGGGTCTTACTCAGGTCGATCTTCGTGCCGCCTACGCAAATTGTGTCATCGCGCATCCCTTCGGCATTCTTCACGGAGTCGACTATCAGTATTCCGGTAAAATTGAACGCGTCGACGTAAAGATCCTGGAGCTGTTCCTGGATCAAGCGATTGTTCCCGTCATACCGCCCCTTGGATTCGATGGCGAAGGGCGAACGTTTCGTGTTAATTCCGACCTCGTCGCCATGGAAATCGCGGAGGCGCTTCATGCTGCGAAGATCATTTTCCTCTCGCCGTTCGATGGGCTCGTAATTGATGGGCAGCGGATCGGGCACCTCGTTGCCCCTGAGTTGGAAGAATTGCTCAAAAAGCAAAAAAACAATCTTCCCAAGAGCCTCTATTCAAAACTGGAGCATGCTGCCCAAGCCTGCCTGTACGGAGTTCCACGCGTTCATTTGCTTAACGGAAACGTAAACGAAGCCCTGCTGGCAGAGATTTTCAGCAATGGCGGTGTCGGAACCATGATCTATTCGAATGAATACGAGCAAATCCGACGTTTGTACAAAAAGGATATCCGCGCGGTCATGTCGTTAATTCAACAATCCGTGCGAAGTGAGGAACTCGTACGTCGGACGCGAACCGAAATTCTGGCGAGTATCGATGACTATTGGGTTCTGGAAATTGATCGGCACATTGCAGCCTGCGTCGCGATGTATCCCCACCCGGAGCAAAAAATGGCGGAATTAGCATGCCTTTATGTGAGTCGCTCGAACGAGAATCAGGGACTCGGGCGAAAACTGATGTCATTTGTGGAAAATCTGGCGCGTCAGCGTGGGTATTCGAAGCTGTTCGCTCTTTCCACGCAGGCGTTTGTTTATTTACAGCAGAAGGGCGGCTTTACGGAGGCAAGCCCCGAAATATTGCCACCGGCGAGGCGAACAAAATATGAAAGCAGTGGCAGGAATTCTCGAATTTTAGTCAAGAATCTTGCACCCGTGCCGGTCGCCACGGTCGCGCATTGACGGGCGACCGTGATCACCGCCCCATCGATGCATCCGGAATCGCTCTGGATAGATGCTTTCGTCCTTGTCGTATACTTTTCCGGAATTGTCGGAATCGGGCTCTGGGCGGGGCGCCGGAATAGAAATCTGACCGAGTTTGCGCTCGGCGGCAGGTCTATTCCGTGGTGGGCGGTATTGGCGTCAATTATTGCTGCAGAGACAAGTGCCGCAACATTTCTTGGAACGCCCGCAGAAGGGTTCAAAACGCGGAGCTTTGTCTATGCCCAATTGACGATCGGAACCATCCTGGCCCGCATTGTTATCGCATTTACCTTCATTCGTCCGTACTACCGATACGGAGTTCAGAGTATTTACGAATTTCTGGAGATTCGCTTCGGTCCCTGGACCAGAAACTTAGCGAGCGGCATTTTTCTATTCACGCGGGTACTGGGGATCGGTGTCCGCCTGTATCTTGGGGGGGTCATTATCAAAGTCATTTGGCAGTACCTGTTTCCCGAAATTCAGATCACTATCTGGATCTATTTTTGGGGGATTCTTTTTGTTACTCTACTGACTACGCTTTACACAGCGATTGGAGGGATAAAAGCGGTCGTCTGGACTGATTTTATCCAGGCAAGCTTAATGGTGGGCTCGATGTCTTTTGCCATCTGGTTGCTAGTAAGGCAGACTCCCGGAGGACTAACTACCATCGTGGAAAAGTTAGGAGGGATCCCACCCTTCTTTCAAACCGGCCTCAACTTCAATGAGGGGTTCTGGATGGGGTTGAAGAAAGCGTTGGAGGAACCGTACACACTATTCTCGGCGTTCATCGGTTCAACGTTTCTTACAATGGCAACTCACGGGACCGACCAGGATAACGTGCAACGAATGTTAACAGCGAAAGACTTTCGTAAATCCAGACTTTCTTTGATTCTAAGCGGATTGGCCGATTTACCAATAGCGTTTGGCTTTTTGCTGGTAGGAATCCTACTCTGGGTTCACTACCAGACAGCGCCGGATCCGCGCTTGCCGGAAACGGATAATGAAATCTTCGCTTACTACATTGTTACAAGCATGCCTGTTGGTCTGCGGGGTCTTATCGTCGCCGGCGTTTTTGCGACAATGATGGGATCGACCTCGGCAGCCTTGAATGCTTTGGCGACGAGTTTTACAAAGGACTTTTTTCTGCCCTACATCGCGCGCGGCGACACCGGAAGAACGGCCATACATGCTGCGCGAGCGGCTACTATAGTATTCGGGATAGCGATGATTGTCGTGGCGACCCTCGCTGCCTACGCCGTACTGCGAGATTCAAAACTCACGATCATACCGCTCGCATTGCAAAGCTTTGGTTATGCCTACGGTTCGTTGCTTGCGGTGTTCCTTCTCGGCATGTGGACGCAACGTCGAGGACGCGACGAGGCGAATGTGCTGGCGATGATTTGTGGAATCGCCTCAGTGTTAATGTTCTGTAAAGTTAAATTGGCGGCAATCAATCTGGCAGATCTGGTTTTCCATGGGCGTATCGAGCCGCAAGACTGGGCGTTTGGCGGGTGGTTGCCTGATTGGTGGCCGGTGATAGCGTTCCCGTGGTGGGTCTTTGTTGGATGCATGACATGTTTCACGATTAGCTTTCTGTTTCCAACTCCTTTGCACCGGATTGAGGAGGCGGAGCGGCGCGCGCACTGCGACGATCAAGTAAAATAGTTGAGGAACACGCGGTGGCATAAACGTCAAGCATAACCTGCGTTAACAGTGGAATTTATTTAGCTCTTTAGAGGGAATTTTTTCTTGCCCATATAGCGCACTGAATCTAAGGTGACCTCCGCTCGACGGGTCAAGGCGGGTACGGGTACGTGTGAATAACTTGTGAATATTATATGTTGAGCAACGTATTCCATCCATTCGAAGTAGGCTGCAATCGTGAGGTGTCAATAAGATGGGTCGATCGATTCAGGGCGATTTCAGTTAACAGGCTGTCGACGTAACTATCTGAGTAAAGACAACTTAAGGCGCCAGCGTCTCACGTGGTACACGATTCCCCCCAATTCGTAACGCTTTTTTTACCCCGGTCGCACGGAGCGATGGCTGTGCCGGGAATCGGATCGGAGGACGTGTGGATAAATTGTTATGGAAGAGAGCTATCGCAAAATCTGGGATAAAATAGCGTTCGAAATTCACCCACGCGTCAGCGGCGATGCCTTCCAAAGATGGTTTGCGGCTATCGAACTTGTGCAGGCGGACGAACTCGGCCTCACGTTTCAAGTCCCGAATACGATTTATCAGCTCTGGATAGAGAGCAATTACATGAGTCTGGTGCAGTCGGCGACTCTTGCTGTACTCGGAAGCCCAAGAACCATCAACTTCCGGATAGCGGACAGCGGGAAGCCCGGGAGCTTGAGCGACGCGCGGTTAGAGCAGGTCAGCGAGACGCCGCAACCGATTCTCGCGGATCAGGAGGCCGAAGTGGCGACCAACCACGGGATGAACCCGCGGAATACGTTTGACACTTTTGTCGTGGGCCCCAACAACCAGTTTGCGCACGCCGCGGCGCTGGCGGTAGCGCAATCACCGGCCAAGACCTACAACCCCCTTTTCATTTACGGTGGGGTGGGTCTTGGCAAGACGCATCTGATGCAGGCGATTGGGCAACAGTCGATAGATCGAAAGAAGACTTTCAAAGTTATGTATCTATCGAGTGAGAAGTTTACGAACGAGTTTATCGACGCAATTCAACATAATACACTCGTCAAGTTTCGCAAACGTTATCGGCAAGCTGACGTTTTGCTCATCGATGATATCCATTTCCTCGCAGGAAAAGAGCGCTCTCAGGAGGAGTTTTTTCACACCTTCAATACCCTCTTCGACGGTCGTAAACAGATCGTGCTCTCGAGCGATCGACCCGCAAGCGAGATAGCCAACCTCGAGCAGCGGCTCGTATCGCGCTTCGAATGGGGTCTGACGGCGGAGCTTCAGCCACCCGATATCGAAACCCGCATGGCTATCCTGAAGAAGAAATCGCAGGCTCTTCATGTACATCTCGCGCAGGATGTCCTGGAATTTTTAGCCCAGCGCGTGCGAACCAACGTGCGACGCTTGGAAGGGGCGCTCATGCGCGTGGCTTCGTTCGTTTCCCTCAGTGGACGGGAAATCTCGCGCGAAACCGTCGAACAGCTGCTGCGAGATATCCTCCAGGAGGAAGCCAAAAAGACCGTCACCATTGATCAAATACAAAAGAAAGTGGCCGAACATTTCGATGTCCGGCTTGCTGACATGACCAGCAAGCGCCGGCCGGCCAACATCGCGTTTCCTCGACAGGTCGCCATGTACCTTGCTCGGCGTCACACTAAAGCTTCTTTGAACGAAATTGGCGATGCATTCGGCGGGCGAGACCACGGAACGGTCTTGCATGCCTGTAAAACGGTTTCAGGGCGAATGGTTAAGGAAGATCAGGTTCGGCAGCTCATCGTCTTGCTTGATACTCAGCTGGAGCGCTGAGGCGCGGCCTCCCTGGTATGCCGTCTCGCCACTGCGGCACACTAGCCAGTGTAAATTCCCCGCTTCCCTGACCTCCAGCGACTTGCGGAGATTTCCTGCGCATGATTTTATATCCCCTTACACCATGAAATTTAGCGTCAGTAAGGATAAGATGCTCGAAGGCCTTTCCACCGTTCAAAATGTGGTTAGCACCCGCACAACGCTTCCGATCTTATCCAACGTGTTGTTGCAGGCGAGCGACGGCGAGCTTCGGCTGACGACAACAGACCTGGACATGGGTGTCCGTGGTTCTGTTGAAGCTCAAGTTGAGCGAACGGGGGCCACCACGCTCCCTGCTCGGAGACTTTTTTCGATCGTCCGAGAGCTCCCGGCGGCCGAAATCTATTTTGATGTTGACTCCAAAAATCTCGCCTCAATTCGCAGCGGCTCGAGCTATTTCAAAATACTTGGGTTGCCCGAGGAGGAGTTTCCCTCTCTAGCACGCTTTGATGACGCCAAAATTTTTACCATCGCCCAAAAGCAGCTAAAAGATGGTCTGAAAAAGACTTCGTATGCGATTTCGACAGATGAAACGCGCTATGTCCTCAACGGTGTTCTCTTTTCCTTTAAGGATAACAAGCTCACGCTGGTAGCGACCGACGGCAGACGCCTGGCATTGGTGGATCTTGAGCTGGAATTTCCGCGAAGTCAGGAGCTAGACATCATCGTTCCCACCAAGGCGGTTACCGAACTGCAGCGATTGGTTCGCGAAGAGGGCGACGCAAAGATTTCGATTGGCGAAAATCAGATAGCCTTTGAATTGAATCGAACGTTGCTTGTCTCGAAGCTGATAGAAGGTAATTACCCCAATTTCCGACAGGTCATTCCTCCGGAGGCAAAAGAGAGAATAACACTTGAACGGGAGACTTTTTTAACGGCCGTGCGCCGCGTTTCGCTGCTTGCGAGTGAAAAATCAAACTCGGTTAAACTCATTTTCTCGAAAGGCAATATCGATATTGTCGCAAATACCCCGGACGTAGGTGAAGCTAAGGAATCGCTTCCTGTTATGTACAAGGGCCGCGACTTTTCTATTGCATTCAACCCGGAGTTTCTGATGGCGCCGTTACGGAATCTTTCTACCGACGAAATTTATTTGGATCTGATCGACGAAATGAGTCCGGGTGTGATCAAAATTTCCGGGCCATTTCTATACGTCTTGATGCCGATGAGGCTGAGTTAGTGCACCGTCTCGGCAACATCATCGTTATACGCGGACGGCGCCGGCGAAGCGGCCATTTCTCTTTACAACCGCGCTTTCTCCGATAATTTCCCCTCTCTCGCTCACGTGGCGGAATTGGCAGACGCGTACGGCTCAGGACCGTATGGGGAAACCCGTGGAGGTTCGAGTCCTCTCGTGAGCAATTTCAGGCGATGGAATCCTCCTTTACTCAGCAGGAGCCGGCGACGATTCAGCATCTCTTTGCGCAGATTGCCGACCGGTATGACCTGGCAAACACTTTGTTGAGTTTGGGATTCGATTCCTGGTGGCGGGCCTACGTCAGCGCTAGAATTGTCAAGTGGGCTCCTCACGACGTGCTGGATCTCGCGACCGGAAGCGGAGTTCTTGCTGAGGCAATAATAAAGCGAATCCCGGCAGCTCGTGTCGTTGGAGCTGATTTTTGCGCGCCGATGCTTGCTGTCGCCAGCCGCCGCGGTATAAGGGAGTTGGTCGTCGCGGACGGCTTGGCATTGCCATTTATCGCAGAGCGGTTTGATGTCGTGACCATTGCTTTTGGCCTGCGAAACATGGCTTCTTACGAAAAGGCCCTCTCCGAAGTGCACAGAGTGCTTCGGACAGGCGGACGCATCGTGGTACTCGACTTTTCTCTTCCGGGTCCGCCTCTTTTGGCCATCTACCGCTTTTATCTTCATCATCTTTTGCCGCTATTTGCAGGTTGGCTTACCGGCGAACCCGAGGCCTATCGGTATTTCAGCCAAAGCATAGAAAGCTTTCCCAAGGGCGAGGCGATGCTCGAACTGTTACATACCTCCGACTTCGCAAATTGCGGGGCGAAACGCCTGACGCTGGGTATCGTAACCGTTTACGTGGGACAGAAGGCTTAGCCCAAATTCCGAAGCGCTTATGCGTCGTCGTCCTTCGTCTCTCGAGAATCTGGCGTCTCACAGGTCAGTGAACCAGCGACGCACTTAAGCGCTTAAACTGTTCGTCGTCGACAAGGAAAGTCCCTGTCTGCTCCGTGCTCGTGCCATAATGTTGGTTCTCAGGATTTGTGCCGTTGAACCTGAGCTCTGTCTCTCGATTGCCTTCGCCTGATTGATAACGGAACTTCACTACAAGCGAAGAAGCATTGAGGCTTTGCTCCGGCGGAGAATCCCCAACCCAAGCAGTAGCACGCAAACTGGCCAAGGTATTCAGGAAAGATTGGACTTTGCCTTCATCTTGCTGAGCTTCGGCGCCCTTGATTACCCATTTCCCATTGTTACCTCTGACTAGGTCAATCGCTTCTTTCCCTGGCTTCTCAATGCGTACGCTTTCCAGTTCGTCACGCCGAAGTTCGAAAATGTCGAGCGTTCGAAAGTTAATCTCATTGGCAGGCAAATCATTCACAAACTTGTCTGGTACCGAGAAGATATGCGGCTCCTGTTCGAGTCGCCCGTAGGTGAGGCCGCCTTCTGAATTGCCAAATGCCAGCGTCGCTAGAACGGTTTCGCCTGCACTTTCTTCTGCGGTGTTCTCCGAAGAGTACGAGCTGAATGTGATTTTTATTTTCGGCCGATCCAAACCGTATTTGCTCAAGTCGATGGCAGTATCTGACACGAAATTCGCGATATCACTTTCATTTAGCGTTTGGATGAGTGTGGCAATGTTGTGGGCATTCGCAAGGGATTGAGTTGGGTTTAGGATGCGCCATCTGTTTTCCTGCCTCCCGAGGACGAGACTTGGTTGATCCGGTTTCTCGATCGTCACGCGATCGATATAGTCCGCATTCAGGCGGGTTATCTTCCGGTCGCGCAGATCGTTCGGCGTGATATCGAAAAGAGTGGCAAATTCTTTTCGTACTTCGACGACGCAATTGCGCTGCGGAAGTTGGGCGTAAATGAGATCCGGATGCGACGGAACGGAATTGCCCACCAGAATCTCCACTTTATCCTTTTCCCCGCCAAACAGTGTCACAGCCCGCAAAGGTGAATCGACGCCGAAAGGTGAAGTACCACCTTTTTCGTCTGAAACAAACTCAGCAATCTGCGTCTGGTTCATCTTCGTGAGCAAATCAACAACCGCATCGTTACTCGCACGCGCTTTGATAGGACGCTGAAGGAGCCAGTTATCCTCCTCTTTAGAGAGCTCAATCTCTCCGCCGTTTACCCGAAATATTGCTCGATTAATCAGAGTTGTCAGAAATGGCGTCATCCGATGATCGCGAAAGTCCTCCGCCTTTTTCGAGACGATATTTTTCAAATCATTACTTACAACATACACGGCATCATCGTCTCCGACTCGCAAGTAACACTTGCCGCGTACCGCCGTGTCTTGGCCAAATTGAAATTCACCGGGCATTCTTTTGCCGTCCAAACGAAGTCGCAATCTCGGCTTGCTCAAACCGAAATCCTTCAACAGCCCTCTCTTTTTCTCGCCCTTGCCGAGGTCCGCAATCGTGTCATCAGACTGCAGCGACTCTAACGCGTCCAGAAGCTGGTCGACAACGCTGATATCAGCATCGTCTTTCCACGGAGCGACCATTTTCCAATCATCGCCATCGGCCCTCAAGCGAATAGTTTCTTCCCCATTGTGAATGGTAAACCCCCGAATATCCCTTTGATTGGCCTGCCCGATGTGAGCTGCTCGTTCCTGTCGCTGCCGAGTGCTTTGCGAACAACGGTCTAGTCCGAAAATAAATCCGCCAAGTGCAATTGCGACGGCGAGAAGAGCCAGAGTGGTCCGCAGCTTCATCTGCTTCTAGCGGCGTCGCACGATCCAGACTAGGCACCCCAACAATGCCATAAGCAGCGGCACTCCTGCGACCGTGAGAAGCACGATCTGGTTCATCTGCGCTTCAGAAAGATTAAGCATGAATATTCCAGGCGCCTTAGGAGCAATCCCAAGGAGCTGATCTCGATCCGCAAGCCAGTTTATGCTCAAAAGGATAAAATCCACATTAGGTGCCGATTGCCTTAAAGCTTCATCCCGAAGGAAATCGGCGTTTCCAATAATGATCATGCGCGATGAAGACCGCAACTGCACCCGAGTGTCTCTGATCGAACCCCTTTCGAGAGCGATACCGAAATAGAGCGGAGGAGGCAAATCAACGCCCTGCTCGTATGCCGGCATGTTCTGCGAGTTGAGAACGTCCGCTCTATCTCCCCAATAGTTCGCAACGGCAGGCGTGAGCATTTTCGTCCCTGTCAAGCCGCCCTGGGCTGCTTTCGAGTCGTCGATAGCCAGAGACCGCGTGCCACCCGGAAAAAAACCAGTTGCCTGGCTTAGTGGGCGCAGGAACCCGGTCTCGGGAAGAAATTGCGCGTACACATCCAAGGTCACCGATTGCTCTTCGATCCCGGTCTTGAACCGGGTAACGATCAAATCCTGGTCGGCGCGAACTCCGAATTCGCTTAGAAATTGGTCAAGCATGGGAGTATTTACCTTCGGGTCCAGAGCGATCAGCATACGACCCTGTTCGTTCCAGTAAGTCCGCAAGAGAGCCAAATCGCGGCCGCCAAGGTCGTACCTGGGACCAATAAGAATAACGGCTGCATAATCAGGCGGGATTTTCTCCATGTTAGCGAGAACCAGCGATTCAAGCTTAATATTTTGGCTTTGAATGAAATCGGTAAATCGGACCGGTCGCTCGCTGTTTCGTAAATCTGGTTCACCTTGTCCCGTGACATATCCGATTTTGGTGACTGTGTTCTCAACAAGCTGAATCAGAGCGCTTGTAATCAACTGTTCACCGCTGAAAGCTTTAGCTTGTGGTGTGTCGCCAAACATGCCGGGGGGACCGTATTCCGCCATGTCGGCCACGCGCAAAATTTTTGTGCGACCCTGATAGTCGAGAACTGTAAGGTTTTCTTCGGAACCAAAATTATATTTGACCTGAAGTTCACGCGCCCGTGTAAGATTGCGGTACGGATCTACCATCTCGACCTGAATCTTTCTGTGACCCGCAGCTTCGTATTCTTTAAGCAAATTTTGGACGTCTCCATACAGCTCGGCGCCGGCGGTCTGTGAGCTTGGAGAGAAGAAGACGTATATTTTCACCTCTTTCTTTAGTGATTTCAAAAATCTCTTTGTAAGTTCGGATAGCGCATATTTGTTGTAACGCGAGATATCCCAGCGAGCGTATCGATTAAATCCGATGTAGTTGATCATCAATACGATGGTCGTGACGATCGCGATCTGCGCAATAACGTTCAAACCAATGCGCAATCGCTTGATGTCAGCAGGTTGGGATGCAGGACGTTCCATTGCGCAGAGTGGGGCGTTATGCCCTCCAACGCCGGTACTGAAATACCTGGTACGTAATGACAAGCAACAGAGAAGTCATACTGGGGTAAAATACAAACACTCGCGAGTCGATGACTCCTCGCGAGAATGAATCCATGTGATCGAGTTGTGCGACGTAGGACGTGATCTCCCTTAGAAGCGGCGATGAGCTGTTAACTACATAGTTAATTAAAGTTAGGAAAAAGATACCAATCGTTAGCACAAGCGAAATCATTGCTGCCACTATCTGATTCGATGTAAAGGAAGAGGCGAGACACCCTAAAGCAACATTAAACATTCCCATCATGAGCAGCAGGATGTAGGGAGCCAGCAACTGGCCCGAAGAACCAAGTGCCGAGCGATTCCCAAACCAGCCAAAAATCAGAAAGTAAAGGAGACTCGGAAGCCAAAGGCTCAAATAGAAGATCAGACATGCAAGAAATTTGGATGCGACGACTTCCCAGTCCCGAACCGGAGCCGTCATCAGCGTCTCGATCGTTCCCAATTTAAACTCCTCCGAAAACGATCGCATTGTAATCACCGGAAAAACTAATAGGTAAGCCATCCAGAAAAACGCTGAGTTAAAGAAAACCTGGACAACTGTATTTTCGGACGGTGCGCGATTCAAAACCGCGATCGCGAACCAGAACGAGAGGCCGTTCAATACAAGGAAAAAGAAAAGAACGACATATGCGATCGGTGAATAGTAGAACGCGGACAATTCTCTTTGGAGCAAAGTGATCAGACGCCTCATAGCTCTTTTCCTGCCGGCACGTTTAATTGTCTTTGTGAGTTAGCTCCACGAATGCGTCTTCCAGAGTTGCCCGCTCCTGCACCAGCTCACGGACGACCCACTGTCGATCGACGGCCAATCGATAAATGGCTTCGCGTGGATCGGACTTTGCCTCAACTCGAATGGAGCAGCGTTGCCAGCCGTCTTCCTCAGAAGTAATCACGCTTTTCACCCCTGGAATCTTTTCGATCCAGGATACAGGATCATCCGTTCCGGTGGTTGCCTCCAGTCTTATGATTCCGGACGTCCGTATCTGGCCAACCAGATTTTCTGGCGTATCTGAGGCTTCAATTTGTCCCCGGTTGATAATGATTACTCGCGTACAGGTCATCTCCACCTCCGACAGAATGTGAGTCGAAAGTAGGATGGTGTGGCGCTCTCCCAACGACTTTATCAATTCGCGAACCTGGCGAATCTGGTTGGGGTCCAATCCAATGGTTGGTTCATCAAGGATCAAAAGATCCGGTTCGTGAATCAATGCTTCCGCCAGTCCGACCCGCTGCCGGTAACCTTTTGAGAGATTGGCGATCAGCCTGTTTTCGACCTCTTTCACACTGCAGAGTTCCTTGACGGTATCAACCCGGCGACGAAGTCTGTGTCCGTGTAGTCCCTTCAGCGATCCGCGATACCGGAGGTACTCGCCAACTCGCATGTCGCCGTACAAAGGTACATTTTCAGGAAGGTAACCGAGATGGGCGCGCGCTTTCAGAGATTCTTTGAAAACGTCACAGTTCGCAATAGAGGCGAACCCTGACGTGGCCGGCAAAAAGCTGGACAAGATTCGCATCGTCGTACTTTTGCCTGCCCCGTTCGGACCCAAAAAACCGACAATTTCGCCTTTTGCAACCTCGAAGCTCAGGTTGCTGATAGCAGTGACCCCAGCATATTTCTTCGTGAGCCGCTCTACTTTGATCATGAAAAATGTGATACTTTCTGCTTGGGTCGAGCCGAACATCGCTTAGATTGCCGGTCCACCGCTCGCTCCCGAGCTATATCATGAAAACTTCGTATTTGAATGATTGGAATGCCGATCTTCTAGACGAATACTATGAACGTTGGAAGCAAGATCCCGCGTCCGTCGATTCGAGTTGGTCGGCGTTCTTCGAAGGTTTCGAGCTAGGTTCATCTCCAAATCGAAACGGTAGATTGGCCGTCGTTCCGGGCGAAGAGAGGCTCTCTGCCGATGCAGAACAGCTGCAGAATTGCATTGACGGACTCGTGTACAATTATCGGATTCTTGGCCACACACAGGCTCAGATTGACCCTCTTTCTCCGAGTCGTACCGAATCGCCTGTGTTGACCCTGGCCGCGCTGGGACTGGATAATGTGCCTTTGGAAACCGTAGTCTCTTCTCGGTTTTTTCAAAAGTCGCGACCGATGACTCTCCGCGAGATGGTCGAGACACTCAAATTGATTTATTCGGGCCCTATCGGCACCGAGTTCATGCACATCCAGAATGAGACTACACGAGACTGGGTTCGCGAACGAATTGAGGCGCGCATCTTGCTCGCCCCTCCGGATGCCGCCTCTCAGATCAACCTCCTGAGATGCCTGATGCAGGCCGAGACCTTTGAGCAGTTTGTTCATACGAAATTCATTGGTCAGAAGCGCTTTTCACTGCAGGGAACCGAGAGTCTCATGGTCATCCTCGAAACTATTCTGGAGGGATGTTCCGGAGCCGCTGTTCGCGAGATTATTATGGGTATGGCCCATCGCGGCCGTCTCACCGTCCTCGCAAATTTTCTGCGAAAATCTTACAACATGATTTTCAAGGAGTTTTCTGAAAATTACATCCCTGATCTGGTCGCGGGCGATGGTGACGTCAAATATCATCTTGGATATGAAAGCGCTAGAACCACGTCCTCTGGCTGGGAGGTAGCGATTCGGCTCGCAGCTAATCCGAGCCACCTCGAAATCGTCAACCCCGTCGTCGAGGGCAAGGCTCGTGCGCGCCAGCGGATTCTCCAGGACATGAAGGAGCGGAAGAAAGTCTTGCCACTTCTGATCCATGGCGACGCGGCGTTCGCGGGGCAGGGGATTATCGCGGAAACGCTCAATCTTTCGCAGCTGCCAGGTTACGCGACCGGGGGGACGGTGCATATCATCGTTAATAACCAGATTGGATTCACGACGCTGCCGGCAGACGCGCGCTCGACACCCTACTGTACCGATGTCGCCAAAATGATCGATGCGCCGATTTTCCATGTGAATGGCGACGATCCGATCGCAGTGGAATTCGTCTCCAAGCTGGCACTGGAATTCCGACAGAGGTTTTCGCGAGACGTTGTCCTCGATATGTATTGTTATCGTCGATATGGGCACAACGAAGCCGACGAGCCGAGTTTTACGCAGCCGAAAATGTACAAAAAAATTCAAGCCCATCTGCCGGTTACGAAGATATTCAAGGATCGAATGCTTCAATCGGGTGTGCTTACTAGTCGGGAGGCAGAAACTCTAGAGAGAGAGTTCAGAAGCCACCTTGAACATGCGTTGAGCGAAGTCCAGACATCGGATGTGAAGTCCAAGAAGGATTTCCATCGCGGTTTTGAAGAATCCACTGCGGTCTTTCAACCTTCCTACAGTCATTCGGAACCGGAAACGCAGATCTCCTTGGAAACGATTGACTTTGTCATCGATCGCATTACACGGTTCCCGGAAGGCTTTCATGTTCAGCCGCAGCTGAAGAAACTGGTTATAGACCGGCGCCGGAAGCAGCACGCTGCGGGGGTCTACGATTGGGCGCTGGGCGAGGCGCTAGCGTTCGGATCTTTGCTTATTGAGGGTACGCCCGTTCGCCTTTCGGGCCAGGATAGCCGGCGGGGAACCTTCAGTCAGCGGCACGCCGTTTTTTTTGATACGATCACTTGGGACCGGTTCATCCCCTTGTCTAACTTAAAGGAGGGTCAAGCCCTCTTTTGCGTTTACAACAGCATGCTCTCAGAGGCCGCGGTTTTGGGTTTCGACTACGGATATTCACTCGACTACCCGGACATGCTCTGCCTTTGGGAGGCGCAGTTCGGCGATTTTGTCAATGGCGCGCAAGTGGTGATCGATCAATTCATAATCAGTTCCGAGTCGAAATGGCAACGACCCAGCGGCATCGTTCTCCTCCTTCCTCATGGATATGAGGGACAGGGTCCCGAGCACTCGAGCGCGCGACTTGAGCGATTTTTGCAGCTTTGCGCGGAGGACAACATTCAGGTCTGTAATCTGACGACGCCAGCCCAGTACTTCCATGTCTTGAGGCGTCAGGTTCGTCGAGATTTCAGAAAACCGTTGGTTATCATGACGCCTAAGTCACTTTTGAGAAACGAGCGTGCGATTTCACGGATAGAAGAGTTTACCGCCTCGCCTTTTCATCAGGTTTTGGGACCGACATTGTACGACAACCCGGACAAAGTCGAGCGGGTGATCTTCTGCACTGGAAAGGTCTACTACGATCTGGTCGCTTACCAGGAAGAGCATCAAATCAAAAATGCAGCCCTCGTACGCGTCGAACAACTCTATCCTTTAAATTTGGAAGCCCTCAAAGCCGCGGTGGCCTCGCTGCATCGCGTCTCCGCATGGGTGTGGTGCCAGGAGGAACCCAGAAATATGGGCGCGTGGACTTATATAGCACCGTTGCTACGGCAGTTGACGGACAGCACCGTTGAATACGCAGGTCGGCCCGCTGCGGCAAGCCCGGCCGTCGGCTCCAAGGCCTGGCATGACCAACAGCAGAAGGAACTTGTCCTCCAGGCGTTCACGTTATAAGCGGTCTCTGACGCTGGATTGAAGAATTCTACCCCCCGTTTGCATGAGCATTGAAGTCAAAATCCCGGCTGTAGGCGAATCGATAACCTCAGGTGTTTTATCAACTTGGCATAAACAAAATGGAGAGCTGGTCAGCGACGGAGAAGCTCTATTCACGCTCGAAACTGACAAGATCTCGACCGAAGTGCCGGCTCCTGGTTTCGGTAAACTCGAGATAAAGGTTGATGCCGGTCAGGAAGTCAAGATAGGGCAGCTTGTGGCTTTATTAGACCAGAATGTTGCTGCTCCCGCTGTTGGTGGCACCCCTTCTTCTACGGGTCAGCCGTCCAGTCTCAAAGCATCCGAGGGCGATTTGGAACTCGGCAAGGAGTCGGCAGTACTCGGCTCCATGCCGGTAGGTTCTCATCCAGCCGACCCTGGGAGTTTGCCGCCTTCCGTTCGGCGGATTGCGGAAGAAGAGAGAGTGAATCTGGCAGACGTGACAGGTACCGGAAAGCGTGGCCAGGTAACAAAATCGGATCTAGTTCAATACCTCGAGTCGAAGAGTGCTGCACCGGATCTTCGTGCGGAGCCCGAGGCTCCGAAACAGAGCGTTCCGGTCGCGGACACGCCGGCTCCAATCACCTCAATGGATCGCACCGCGCGCACCACGCGGCGTAAAATGACTCCGCTTCGCAAGAAAATCGCCGGCCAGTTGGTGTTGGCTCAGCAGAATGCAGCGATGCTGACGACATTCAACGAATGCGATATGTCGGCGGTTATGAAACTCCGTTCGCAGTACCAGGAGACCTTTCAAAAGAGGCATGGCGTAAAGCTCGGTTTCATGTCCTTCTTCTTGAAAGCTGCGGTGGAGTCTCTCATTGAGGTTCCCGCGATGAATGCCAGAATCGATGGGGACGATTTGATCGAGAACCATTACTACGACATAGGCGTTGCCGTCGGAACAGAGCGCGGCTTGGTTGTCCCGGTCGTCCGGGATGCAGACAAGAAAAATTTCGCGGAACTCGAAAAAGAAGTCGCCTCATACGCCAAAAAAGCGCGCGATGGAAAATTGCAGCTAGACGATTTGACCGGGGGAGTGTTCACGATCACCAACGGAGGAATTTACGGATCGCTTCTCAGCACGCCGATCCTTAATCCTCCCCAGAGCGGGATTTTGGGAATGCATAAAATCCAGAATCGCCCCGTCGTGATCGACGACGAGATTGTCGTTCGGCCGATGATGTATCTGGCCCTGAGCTACGATCATCGCGTTGTTGATGGCAAAGAGGCGGTAACGTTTCTTGTTCGCATGAAGGAATGCGTCGAGGATCCAACGCGCTTGTTGCTCCAGGGTTGAGCTGCGAACAACGACCCGCGTCGAACTGTCACTTGTTTTGGCCTTTCGCTTTCCGGCCATAAAGCAGCCTGGCCGCACTTCGACCGAGGCGACGGGGTTCCAGCATCGTGAAACGTTTTGACGCGTCGCGGACACGAGGTGGTTTTACGAGATAGCCGATCACAATTCTCAAGATAAACGTGGAAATCGCAATGGCCAGGAGCGCCGGCATGATGAGATGGCCAAACATCGCCCAACAGTATGTCCCTTATGCAAGGCACTCTCACGGAGAATTTCTTAACCGAGTGATAGCGTATGCCGGAAGCCATGATGACGGGAGTTTTGTTCTCGTTGTTAAGGATGGCCTTTGTACTTTCATTCTGGTTGCCGCTGCGCTTGGCGTTCATCCCGTCCCCAGGCCAGGGCTGAGAGAACCCAAAGCCCGGCAGCAAAACCACTGATTACCGATTTTTAAACATCCTCCGTGACCTCCGTGGCCTCCGTGCGATGATTCTTCTCGGGTTTCCAACGCTGCCCCGATTGAGCTGTCCAAGATGGTTTTATCTGATGAATCATGAAGGGGGCAAAAGGCTCGCACCGAGGTCACGGTGGGCACGGAGTAGCTGAATACATCCTACAATGTTTGTGGCCGTTACTAATTTAATTTAACGAGCTCGCAGGTACCCCGTGAATGTCGCTAGCGCGCATCGCTCATAAACCGAGGAAAAAACAAATCACTTCCTTCCGTCTGATTTTGGCTTTCATTTCATTCCGAGCCGCTTTCTGAGCGACTCCTGAGCCTGGAAATCTCACGAGCGCTCTGGCTCGTGAGATTTCCACGCTAGTCGAACCTCGATGGAGCGTCCGGCTTTTCCTGCCTCTCAAAACAAAACCGTATTTGTTCAGGAGTGACTCTAGAGATTGACAAGGACGGAATTTCGTGCTCCTCAAAAAAGTCGACCGCACTGGTTTCCATTGTTGCCGCCCCTTGGCCACCCTCAAGCCGGCATCGAATAAACAGCTTGTAAACGTGATAGGGGAAGGGAGGCTCGTGCGCATGTCTTGATCTGTCGAATACCGCAAGCAGGCACTCGGCCCTGGTTTTGAAGCCTGATTCCTCGAGTATTTCGCGTTCGACCGCCTCGGACGGAGCATCGTTAACGTCCGCCCATCCTCCCGGCAAAGTCCATAACCCGTCCGCCCGTTCCTGGACCAGGAGAAGTTTCTTATCTCGAAACACTACTCCCCGGACGTCGACTTTTGGGGTTGCATAACCCGTTTGGTTTTCGAACAGCCGGCTGATAAACCCAACTGACTCGCCAGAACATTCGGAGAAAATTTCGGCCGAAAGCTCGCGTATCCTTTCGTAACGTTCCCGATCGTACTGGGATTCCGTGAAATGCAAGCCGGTTTGTGCAATGGCCTGCAGCTCGCGAGCCCAGCCGACCCACTTAGGTTCGTAGATCATTGCGATGGGCTCTTTGGAGGATTTGGACTTCTACTTCCTTTTATGTTTGCCGGAGGACGTTCTATCAGCATGGAAAAAGATGCGCAAGCGATAAAGAATGACCTCGAGAGAGTTTTTTTCACGAGACTATTCCTCCAGCGATACGATTGTCAGAGTGCGCAAGTCCTCCCCCAACTTGGACTTCATCACAGTATTTTTGGTCACACTTGTCTATTGCTTTTAAAAAGAAGAGATGAATAATTCGCGCCGAAGTGAATCTCCCGAGCTCTTCTGGTCGTCAGCGATGGTGGGCGGAAACACGGGTGGTGGCATGGCATCCTTGAGCGTGATTGAATCGGCCCGAATTTTCTGGCTGCGGTCCGAATTCTGGCTGGGAGTTTGGAAGAAACATCCCCTAACGATTCTGCTTGTGCTAAGCGGAACGATACTTTTGACCGCGGCCGTCGCTGTGCTCATCTATTTCCTTCCGGGCTAACCCGCAAAGTCACGCGCTGTAAGAAGCGGCGCGGAGGTTTGCGCGGAGTTGAAACACTGGGCTCCGGCGCAGCGATGACGCGAGAAATTCGAAAGACAGTCAAAGCTTTTCTACGCGACAACTCAAGGGCTCGATCTATTCATTTCAAAGGTTGATGTTTTCGCCTCATTTGTTAGAAACACCTCATGAGATCGTGCGTAAGGTGGACGTTAGTCACGCTTGAGGCGCTTTTTCTTCTCTGCGGCCTCAGCGACGCAACGCTGAATGCCCAGGGTATTTTGAGGTCTTTCGGCGCTACTTCGCCATCCGGACCTTCTGTCTCGCCGCTTTCTTACGAACTGAACGGTGAGGGTTCCTTTTTCGGAACTGGCACCGCAAAGGCGGGTTCAACCAATGTCGGGGACATTACGGAGATCAGCAGTTCAGCCAAATTCGTAGTATCTGCACAGGTCCGCGACACCGTTTTGCTCCGACTCGGCGGCGGATGGCTGGGGTACTTTTTTTATCCACAATCGCGGGCTCCGATACCGGTCTCCCTGCAAGCTGAAGCCCTGGAGGTCGGCGCAGATATCCAGGTCTCTCCGGCGCTTCTAATGCGGGTTGCAGCGCTTCCTGGAATCTACAGTAACGCTGTCGACATCACCTCACGGGATTTTAATGTACCTTTCGAGATTGCCGGTACCTATTTTGTCAGTACCGATCTCATTCTCCTGGCTGGCATTTATGTGGATGTGAATTCTGAAAGCCCGGTTTATCCGGTGATCGGGGTCCATTGGAAGCTTTCTGACAAATGGCTAATTGAGGGAATGCCTCCGCGCCCGCAGATTCAGTACATCCTGTCCGACAGTGTCACTTTGTTTGCAGGCGCTGACTTGCGCGAAGAAACCTTCGTGGTAGATAGGCAGTTTGGAACGTCGAGAGGTTTTCCGCAACTCAATGGAGCGATCCTTGAATATACTGAAATTCGAGGGGGAGCCGGTTTAAAGTGGAAGCTATTTAAGCACGCCACACTGGATATCGAAGGAGGTTGTTCTCCATACCGGCGCTTCGATTATTCGCACGTCGCGGACGGCTTCAAAGTTAAGTGCGAAGATTGGGTTCCGTATGTTCGGATAGGGCTTTCCGCAACGTTTTGAATTAGCGCTAGTTTGCTCTCGAACACAAGAAGATTGACTGCGTCAGGTCTGGGTGTTCCGGTCGTAGAGCGGGCTGTTTATTTGTGTCGCTACCGCAATGATGACGTTTATTGCGTTGCTTCGGGCAATCAATCTGGGAAATCATAGGTCGCTCGCCATGTCTGCCTTACGCGATTTTATCGCCGATCTCTCGTTCACCGATGCCCGAACATTTCTCCAGACCGGCAATGTCGTATTTCGTGGAGAGGCACGAAGCGCCGGCGATTTGGAACAGTTGCTTGAAATGGAGGCTAAAGCGCACCTCGGACTAACAGCAACGCTTTTGCTGCGATCGCCGGTTTGTATTGTTTGCTCCAAACATCGATGGCCGGCGAAGCGCGGCGTCCCGACGCTGTTGGATTTCCGTGATGACAATTTTTTGGCGTTCTCGGAGGAGGCAGCAGGAGATTACCTGCACCGTATTCGTCCGACGATGCGATAGAGGTCGATCAGCCGAATCATTACAGCCATAATCGACTCTGCCACTTACTCCCGTGCAGGAACGCCTATTCCGAATTTTCCATCCGCACGCGGCTTCTCAACAGGCTGTCGCTTTCTCAAATGGAACTCGGTTCGTCTACTACACTCGCGCCGAAACGGCGATGAACATTCTGAAAAATAAACAGATCTGGATGAGAAAATCGATGTGTATGAACGATTTCATGGAGGTTCAATACGGACTGCAATGTCTCTCGGATGCTTACCTTAAGAGCGAGACTGGTAAGAAGTTTCAGTCCGTTCTGAATCACTTATTTGCTGGGCTTCGCCCTGAGATTGAAAGCGAGGACGAACCTTGTACAGCGTGCCTTACCTTCGTAATGTGAAATCGAACGGGATAGAGTGTCGTCCCGAGGGGGATACCTTTTTCTCCAAGGCTTTTCAGCTGTGAGCCAGCGACGAACGTGTGCACCTCAGGGCGAATCCGGTCCAGACTCTCCGGGACATAGCCCAGGTAACTGCCACCCACCCAAATACTTCCAGTATCTCAAGAATAACTGGGTCCGTAAGCGTCAGGCGGATTGCCATTGGGAAGTAACGGCCACAAAGTCATAAATCGTAGACTACTGTACTACTTTCGTGGACGAATGATCGCCCGACACGGCGTGTGCGGGCTCCACACTTGCGAGCCGCCTGCAGAGAGCGATTAGTGCATTGTACAAACAGCGCGATGGACTTCAATCGAGCGAAACGAAAGCTAGCAGACGGATATTGCCTTTGGGTTGGAGCAGGCGTCACGAAACAACTCTGGCAGGGAGCACTGCAGTGGGATGAACTGACCAAGAAACTAGAAGACCTGGCCGACTTGGCAGCGGATCAATCCGCTCCCTATCCTGAACGCCTGCAGCTTTGTTCTGAGAAGCTTGGAGCTGATGAGTTTCGTAAATGGCTTCGCAAGATCTACTATACAGAGCTTTGCGAGGCTATGCTGAGACGGGCTGCTAGGTCGTTAGGCGAAAACCGGCTGGTTCCTCCGGAGGCGTACGGGATCGCTGCTCTGGGTCAACTGGCCAATCCAATAGTTAGCTTCAATATCGAGCCGTTTTCTTCGACTCTGTTGTCGCGGCCCGCGGGACCCGCTCGCATTATTCCGTTTATTAAGCCGCAAACTCCGAGGATCGAGTTCAGAGAACTTGTCAAAGCCTTTCAGAGAATCGTCTATCATCCGCACGGATTGTCGACGGCTGACTGCATAATAACCAAAGAGCAATACGACACGCTCAATGGGACGCTGGCGTTGAAGCTTGCTGGGCACGCGGCCTTCGGGAATCACTTGGCCATTGTAGGAATGAGCCTCCAAGACGACTACCTGCGGGAGCAGATTTCTGAGTTCCGAAACCAGATTGGCTCAATCCTATGGTTTAACAATCGATTCGGCGATCTAGCAATCTGGGCGATGTGTAACAAGGTCGACCTGGTCCAGGTCGAATGGAGTGAGTTCTGGGAAAAATTTAACCCGGCGGACGTTCCGCCGGAGCACTTGACGATCGCTTGGTACCGACTGGTGTGCGAAGCAGCTGAGGAGATGGCTGGTGGAAGGGCCCACCTGATGGCTAAATCGATTCCGGACGCTTTCCTTTCCGAGAAAATGTTTGCGGAGTCCGCGAGAATCGGAGAACCGGGTAAACTACGTCTTGTGGACGACCAAGACCCGTCAGATATCCTGCGTAAGCTTAGAGATCAGCTACAAGCCAAGGCTATTCGTATACCAGCCTCGATTCAGCAGCCTGCAGGTTCGTTGCCCGTACTAGAGCAACGGCGCAGAGCCATTCTTGTCTCGGGCGCCTGCGAGATACTACCCTCGGCGGCTCAACCCGTTGTCGCCCGCACAGACCGCCGCCGAACCATTACTTCCAGGAGATGCTCGAATGGATTCGGCTCGGCGGTTCGCTCCGGATCGCGGCGATGAATGCCGATGTCAGCGAATCAACCTTAAATCGCTGGACAGAGATCGCCAGGGTGCAGCCTCAAGGGTCGATTGCCAGCATGCTGCGGAAGTTGGAAGAGGCTGGGAAAGAGGCGGCCAAGCGTTACGACGGCAACGGGCAGCACCGGCGGGGCGGCAATATTGTGGGTGGGAACGGGTCGCCGGAACGTCTGCTTTCTTGGCGAGATCTTTGAGCGCCTAAGTTATCCGAATTGTTATCCACTAGGCTCTTCGCCAACCGTAAGTTGTTCATAATCAGAGCGAGGGACCTGCAGGTAACAGAAATCATGTTCCAGTAAATTTCATATCCGAAAACGGCGAGACAGCATCGGCCGAATGGAGCATTTTCTCTACATGGAGTTGAACCGCGAGCAGTGCTATCCAGCAGTCACCGCGCCCGATGCCCAGCGAGCGGCCGAGGTAAATTCGTGCTTCTCACGGCTATCGTATCGCCCGCCGTTTGAATGGGAATCTTTGTTGGCATTTTTAACTCGCCGCGTATTTGCGAGAGTCGAACAAGTGGATGGCGTACGGTATCGACGGACCGTGGAGATCGGAATGCATCGCGGATGGATCTGCGTCGAAAATGAATCGGCTCGCGCCTCCCTATGCGTGGAGGTCTCGGTTTCTCTCATGCCGGTTCTGACACAAGTGCTTGTGCGATTGCGCCGATTGTTCGACCTGGACGCAATTCCTGAAGAGATTTCTTCCCGCCTCGGTTCTCTCGCCGAGGCTCATCCCGGTCTGCGCGTTCCCGGTGCGTTTGACGGATTTGAGATGGCGGTTCGTGCGATACTTGGCCAGCAAATCAGCGTAAAAGCGGCGGCGACACTTGCGGCGAGGCTGACCGAGCGATTCGCGGATTCCATTGTGACTCCGTTTCCGGCCCTTAGTCGCCTTGGTCCTCGAGCCAGCGTTGTCAGCGAGATTCCGGCCGGGCAACTCGCCGCAATCGGGCTGACTCGGTCGCGCGCAAGGTCGATTTTGGCGCTTGCTCATGCGGTGGCGACAGGGGCCATCTCCTTTGACCCGACGGCGCCGGTAGATAGGGTGATGATGAAGCTCAAAGAACTCCCCGGTATCGGAGAGTGGACAACTCAATACATTGCGATGCGCGCCCTGAGGTGGTCCGATGCATTTCCCGAAAGCGATCTTGGTATTCTGAAGGCGCTTCGTACGAAAACTCCAAGTCATGCGGCGTCGCTCGCTGAACGTTGGAGGCCCTGGCGCGCTTACGCGGCCATGCATTTATGGAAAACGCTAACCGAGATTCCATGAAATATCATTCTCTTTACGAAAGCCCGATTGGGTTGCTTCATCTTGTTTCCGATGGTTCGGCCCTTGTTGGGTTGACTTTTGTCAACGAAAAAGATGCGCGATCTTTTTTTGAAGAAAGGGACGCGGATCCCTTTCGGCGCACGTTCGAACAGCTAGACCAATATTTTCAGGGGAAGCTCCAGGATTTTGATCTTCCGATTCTCCAGCGTGGAACACAATTTCAGCTCCGCGCTTGGAACGAACTTCGGAATATCCCGTTTGGCAAAACCATTTCCTACAAGGCCCAGGCCGAGAAGCTGGGGAATAGTCCGCGGGCGGTTGGACTGGCAAACGGGCAAAATCCGATTGCTATTATTGTACCGTGTCATCGCGTCATCGGAGTCAAAGGGCAACTTGTTGGATATGGCGGTGGCTTAGACCGCAAACGGGCACTACTCCAGTTTGAGGCGATCGTGAGAGATTTCGGACCCCAGCCGCTGGTTCCAAGGCGCACCTCAACGGACACTGCCGCCGATCCCTGGAGCTGGAGGGCGTCCGCTCCGTCGGCGCCGTGAAATAGCATTGATTCGCGGCCGCCAGCGGCTCCGAGGGACCGAACCCGCGTCGTTATGTTATGTACCCACGTTGACGAAAGTCCTCCACGGGTTTTGGCGGCTCGCCCGACGAGGAATTCGTTTCATTTTAGGGAGGGACGGCCTCTGTGCCGTCCCAATTTCTCCTTGTTATGGGGCCAGAAATGATTAGTCGGACGGCACGGAGGCTGCCTGTCCCATGAAAAACGACATCGGCGAAAAAGCCCAGGTTAGGCTTATGCACCGCATGGACCTATTCCAGGTTCCTTGCACAAGTCACGAATCCGCAGGCTTCTGTAAATGCTGCCGAGGCGGTACGCTTAGCTTCGGGTCGACTCCGTTGTGCGGGATTTCTTCAGGTCCTCATAAGAGGTCACGACCGAGTTAAAAGCAGACAGCGCGCGCTGAAAAGTATCCTGATCTCGCGCGGACAGCGTGAGGAAGTGAATCGTTCCCTTAGCCTGAATATAGGCGGTAGCTTCGAAATTTCCGAACTTGTCGCCCGAATAGTAATAAACTTTGGCCTTGCTGGCGTCCTGAGTCGTAAGTGTTTTCACGTATTTTACCGATGCGTTTGGACTCCCGGTCGCCCGCAAATTGCGAAGCGTGTCATCGACCTGTGCCTCGATGTTTCGAACGTTGGCATCATTCGATCGCACACGTACATAAATAACTACTTTACTAGTTTGCCAGTTTGTACCCGTTGGATAGAAGACGAGATTTAGACCTTGCTGCCTGGCTGCCTCATTATCGAGAACCCAGCCAACCGGCGCCTTAACCTCAAACGCAAATTCTTTGCCGCTGATAACGCTGTATCCTTCGAGTATTTGATCGGCAAAACAGAGTGGCGCCGATGTTGCGAGAAAGAGTTTGGTCCAAACGAGTAAATTAGTTAGCCTCCCAAACCGTAAGTGAACCGTTTTGCTACGCGTGAGAAACCGTGGCTTTAGTCTGGAGCGCTGCGCTCCGTCGCAGCCGCAATCGATGAAGCCTATGTCGTTCACCACGACGCCGAGGGACCGGCGCCCTCCAGGGCAAATCAGCTTCGAACCTGGAACGTCGCTCTGCTTTGTTAGGGGTTTCGCCATGTCGTTGGTCCAAATTTCTCCTATCCCTGAAACTCAATTTTTTTTGCGATCCGAAATAAACGGGGAGCCGTCGGCGAATCGCCGCTGCCCGCGAACTCTTCCACGGACCACTCTGCATCCGGCAAATCCTCCAGAAACTTGCGAACCTCTTCATATTCCAGGATCCCTCCTTCGTGACCGCGATACGCGAGCACAGTAATTCGCCCCTCCGTCGCAAGCTGTCGCATCAGGGTTTGAAGTGCTGCAATCGTGGTCTCCGGACGCGTTATGATCTCGCGATTGCCGCGCGGAAGATAGCCAAGGTTGAACATTGCTCCCCGAACGCGAGCACCTTCCGGAAGGTAGTTTGCTGATCGCGAATGTGAATCATGAATCAGTGAAACACGCCCTATTGATCCCGCAAATTTCAGCAACTCTCGAGCTCCGGCGAGCGCTGCCTTCTGAACATCGAATCCGAGCACGGTTCCATTTGGACCGACACGATGCGCCAGAAAAAGTGTATCATAGCCGTTGCCAACCGTGGCATCCACCGCAAGTGCGCCATCGAACAAAACTGCTCCAATCCACGAATTCGCCGTCGCAGTTAAACGCTGATCGGCTATTTCCACAATGATTTTCGGCATACATCAAAATCAGGATGAATCGGTTCACCCTCCTCTAGATAAGCTATAAGCTGCCGGGCTGCAAAGGGAGCTTGGAGAACTCCTTTTGACCCCAGTCCATTAAACACAGCTATCCGGCTGTGCAGCGGGTGCACGCCAACGATGGGTCGATTGTCCACCTTAATCACCGGGCGAACGCCGGCGGTTTGATGGATTACTTCAAAATCGAACCGGGCGAAGCTGCGCAAAGATCGTTCGATCTCAACACGAGCCGCGACGCTTGGTTTTTCGTTCAATTCGCTCCAGGTATAAGTCGTTCCTGCCTTGATTTCGCCGGCCATCGTTCGAAACAACCATTTTTCGTGTTGTACGATGCGTTCGTCTACGAAACTGCTGGCCTTCAGCGTGAGAACTTCCCCTTTCGCAGGATTGAGTGCAATCGAATTGAAAAACGGGTTGTGACTCAATTGATAACCTTCGCAGAAAATGATCGCCTTCGCGCGATGGCTCCCCCAGTGGACGCCATTCTCCTCGAGTCTCAAGTCAGCATACTCAAATTTGTTCTCAATCAGTCTCTTTGTGGAAAGAAGCAGATCGCGTGTCTTCCCGACGAAACCGGGTGCGTCGAGCAGCCCCGCCTGGGCGATTTCAAAACCGCCATATTTATTTTCGATAAAACCGGCATCACAAACGCTTGTCGAACCCAGGTATTTTGCATACTCACCGGACGCCAGCCGGCGATGCCACCATCGCGATTCGTCTTCGCACCTGAGAATACGCAAAACCTGCCGGCGTTGAAAAATTGGGGCGCCCAGAAAGCGTTCGATGCGGGGGTAAGTATCAAAGGCAACCCGAAGAAGATGATCGACAAGGTAGGGACGGTTCAGGCGCTTCCCGGTGATCGGATTCATGATTCCCGCCGCCGCGAGAGAAGCAGACGTCCGATGGGCGTTGTCAATTACCACCACGTTTTTTCCCTGCATCCCCAGCAGACATGCGATGATCGAGCCTGCCAATCCTTGGCCAACAACGATATAATCAAGCTCGCGCAAAACGCCTTATAAATAAATATCATCGGCGACCTGGAACGCGCCGCGGATAAGAGTGACGAGGGGAACGGGTTTTATCAAGACCTCCACCACGTCGAATCGATAGGAAATTCGGGGATCACTCAGCATCCGGAGCCATTCTTTGGCACCGCGGATGATGCGATCCTGCTGCTTGAACGTGACAGCATGGTGCGGCGGACCGAACGCGTCAGTAGTGCGAGTCTTAACTTCTACGAAAACCAGCGCCGCGGCGCGGCGATCGCGGCAGACCAGGTCGATTTCGCCACCCCGCTTGGAGCGAAAATTCTTGTACAAAACGCGATAGCCATTTTTCCGAAGGTATTTTGCGGCGATTCTCTCTCCCTGCTGTCCGAGAGCAAGGTGGGCCGGAACGCTGCTGCGACGGAACTTTCGCAGCCAACGCCTGGCAAGGCCGCGCCTCTCCAATCGATTTACCTTTTCAAGAATTCTAGGCAAAGCGGAAATAGGTCTGAACCACCGGAGCAAACGATCGGCGATGGATCGGGCATGGACCGTGAATCTGAAGTTTCTCGATATGCGCCGGTGTTCCATAACCTTTATTCTCGTGAAATCCGTAGTGCGGATACTCGTTATGCCATTCACGCATCATACGGTCCCGAGTGACCTTTGCAATGATGCTTGCGGCGGCGACACTGATAGACTTTGTGTCACCATCAACGATCGCCGTTTGGGGTAACTTAAATTGGGGCACCGGAAGACCGTCGATCAAAAGGTGGTCTGGCTGGACGGACAGATTCACAACAGCCCTTTGCATTGCAAGATAGGTGGCCTGCAGGATATTGACTCGATCAATCTCGGCCGGTTCGGCGACGCCGATGCCGTAGCAGACGAGCGTTCCGGGTGCTGTTAACTTGCTGAAGAGTTCCTCCCGAATCGGAGCAGTCAATTGCTTGGAGTCATTGACACCCGAACAGGAAAACCCGGATGGGACGATTACCGCTGCTGCTACGACCGGTCCGGCCAGCGGTCCGCGTCCGGCCTCGTCGATCCCTGCCACCAACGGTGTTCCTTTCGTCCAAAGGAGTCTCTCGGATCGGAGGTTACACGGCATGCCTAATATCGATTTGTCGATCGATTGGCCCAAGATGAAAAGCTATTTTTTTAGGAAGACAGAAGGCACAGAAGACAGAACCCCAAACCGCGAACGGTGAACTGTGAACGCCGAGAAGACAGAAGTCAGAATTCAGGATTCCGAACCCCAAACTCCGAACTGCGAGTTTGTCTGCCGCGTGCGATCAACTCTGAACTTTGTCCTTAACCGCCATGGCCTGTTTACCCTTGCGGTTTCGAAGATAGTTCAGCTTTGATCGGCGAACGTCCCCGGCTCGCTCCACCTCAACTTTGTTGATACGCGGAGAATGCAGAGGAAAAACGCGTTCGACTCCTTCACCATATGAAATTCTGCGAACAGTGAAGGTCGCATTGAGCCCAATCCCGCGACGACCGATAACGATCCCGGTGAATATCTGGATGCGTTCTTTATCGCCCTCTACCACTCGCGTATGAACCCGGACGGTGTCGCCGACGTTGAACGGTGCGATTCCCGCCTTCAACTGCTCCTTTTCGATCTTCTGAATTATGTTCATAGAATGAATCCCGCCGGGGTAAAGGATGGAACAGCTACCGCAGCAGGATGAAATTGCAAACGAAAAGTCATGGATCTGCAAAAGCCGTCTCATTCACTCAGGATCATGAGAACCTCGACAACTTGAGTACGGACTGCCCAGACGCCAGAAAGCCGTAGGTGATCGCAGCCTCACAAGCTTCCGATAAGAATACCGGTCAAAAATACCGCGAAACCACCAAGCACAACCTGGAAGATCGCCCGCAGCAGCGGGGTATCCATGTACCGATTTCTGATCCATGCTATAGCCGCTAATTCGGCCGCGACGACCGCTACCGCGAGCCACATCGCCAGGAAAAAATCAGTCAACAAAAATGGCAGCGTGTGACCGATCCCTCCCAGCGTCGTCATCCCGCCGCACACCGCACCTCGCATGAGAGGACGGCCTCTTCCGCTCAGTACGCCGTCGTCCGAAAGCGCTTCGGCAAACCCCATACTGATCCCCGCACCAAGCGAAGCCGCCAGACCAACGAGCAACGCTGTAAAAGAGCTATGGGTGGCAAATGCCGCTGCGAAGACGGGTGCAAGGGTGGATACGGAGCCATCCATCAATCCGGCAAGGCCAGGCTGGACTATCTGCAGAACGAACATCTTGCGTCTCAGTTCAGGATCGTGCTCCGGCTGTTTTGAAAGGTCTTTAACGCCAGACGCTTCGATCTGGCGAGTCTTAGCGCCTGAATCCAATGCGGCTCCCAGGTCTTTCCGGGAAGAGAAGCCGTAAATACACATCAATTGGCGAAGCTGTGCCTCTTGGCGCTGCCGCATCGTCAATAGAACCGATGCAGCTGCGGGACTTT
>DASZHC010000113.1:0-32111 GCA_035938215.1 Chthoniobacterales bacterium | reverse complement strand
ATCAAACCGTCGACCTGAGTCCAAAAAGAGGTGAACGCAATGAAATAGACCACCCCAATCAGACGGAGAAACCAACGGCGAGCCGCGTAAAACGTAGGGCGACAAACGGCATACTCTCCCCGGCCCCAAAGCAATGTCGTGATTCGAGAAGCCAATTCGCGATGGCGGGCCACGGCTTGATATGCTAGGCGCGATAAAGGCGCGAATCCCGGGACTACCTGGTAGCACCAGAGTGCAAGCCCCTTTCCAATTCCAGATCCATCGTTCCAGGCGCGAAATACGGCTTCGGCGCCGCCGTAGACTTTTCCATCGGTGGTTATCAGTCGAATCGCCGATTGAAAACACTCGATAGGAATGTCTTGGTCGAATCGGCCTGGCTGCGATTGGAACGGAGCGACATCAACGTTGTCACAAAATTTCTGCTGCCACCGGCGTATCCAACGCAAACAAAAGTAGCATTCGCCATCGTAAAGAAGGAGCGGTTTCTCGGAAGGCGCTGTACTATGAACCAAGCGCTCTGGACATTGAACCATTCTCTTATAACACTATAGAATAACGTTATTTTTTATTGCTATATTCTTCGGCTTCAAGTACAATCCGATCTGCACAGTCGTTCATGCCGCAAATCAACACTCAAACAAATCAAATCTAAGTTATGATGATCAATCGGATCTTTTTCACCGGCAACCTCACAGCCGACCCAGAATTGATTGAGGTCGGAAAAAGCAAGGTTGTCAATGGCTCACTGGCCAATAATGAATTTTACACGGATGATTCAAATGAACGTCAGCAGATAACTACCTATCTCGATATTAAAATCTGGGGCGCCCCTGCAGAAAATTTCGCAAAGCTTGCGAAGCAGGGCCAGGAATTCTTTGTTGAAGGGATGATGCGACAAGATCGCTGGGAAGACGATCAAGGCAACAAACGCTCAAAGACCTATATCAGAGTCTCGAACTGGCAGTTCACTCAGCGCAAGTCTGAGGGATCATCTTCTGCCCCAGCGAAGCCCAACGGACGAATCAGGGAATCAGCCAACCGAAAATAGAAATTTTCAAGTTCCCGGAGACGGCGAGAGACGGCTTCCGCTGTGGCGCCCCACTTTCTTCTTGCTCCCGCACAGATGCAAAATGATTTGTTATCAGGAGCACATGGCTGACGCACCTCAAGAAACCACCACCAAACGGCATGATCAAACAAGCGAGTTGGAGCGCATTCGTCATTCGTGCGCACACGTGCTCGCGACGGCCGTACTGCGCCTTTGGCCCGAGGCGCAATTCGCCGCTGGGCCACCCGTCGAGAACGGGTTTTACTACGATCTCGAACTGAGTCACCGCATCACGCCAGAGGATTTTCCTCGCATCGAGGAGGAGATGAACAAGGAGATCAAGGCGAATCACACTTTCGAACGGATTGCAGTCAGCCGCGATGAGGCCGTCAAAATGGCCGAGGAGGGCCGCTTAGCTGCCTTGAGCGCTCGAACGGTGCCGAGCAGGTTCAAACTCGATATTATCCGCTCAATACCAGAAGACGAGGAAATCTCCCTTTATCGCAATGGTGATTTCACCGATCTCTGCGCCGGGCCACACGTCGCACGCACTGGAAACATTGGCGCGTTTAGACTCACCGGACTGGCGAGTGCCTATTACAAAGGGGACGAGCGAAATCCACAGCTTCAGCGGGTTTACGGCACGGCTTTCAAAACGAGGCGCGAGCTTGACGCATACTTCGCTATGCTCGAAGAGGCGAAGAAGCGAGATCATCGGAAGCTTGGACAGGAACTGGAACTCTTCACTTTCGATCCGGACGATGTCGGCCCTGGATTGCCTCTATGGATGCCGCGCGGCACTGTATTGGTCGAAGAACTTGAGAAACTTGCAAAAGAAACTGAGTTTGCAGCGGGCTATCAACGCGTTAGAACGCCGCATTTGGCCAGGGAAAGCATGTACCTCCTGAGCGGCCATCTGCCCTACTACAAAGACTCCATGTTCCCTCCGATGGAGATTGCTGAAACCCAGGGCGACCCGAATAGCGCCAAGCATCGCTACTACCTGAAAGCGATGAACTGTCCCCACCACCACAAACTGTTTGGAGCCGTACCGAGAAGCTATCGGGAATTGCCGCTGCGTCTGGCGGAATACGGAACGTGTTATCGTTATGAGCAGAGCGGTGAACTATTCGGCCTCATGCGTGTTCGCTCCATGCAGATGAACGACGCGCACATTTATTGTACCACCGAGCAGTTCGAACAGGAATTTTTAGCGGTCAATGAGATGTACGTGAAGTACTTTAAGATCTTCGGAATCGACAAGTATCTGATGCGCTTCTCGACGCATGATCCAAGCCATCTTGGAGAAAAATTCGTCGACGAGCCGGATCTTTGGATCCAGACCGAGGACATGGTTCGTCGAGTATTGCAAAACTCGGGAATAGACTACATCGAAGTTCCGAATGAAGCGGCCTTTTATGGGCCGAAAATTGATGTGGAAGTTTGGAGCGCTATCGGACGTGAGTTCTCGATCGCTACTAACCAGGTCGATTTCGCAGTTCCTAAGCGTTTCGGACTCGTGTATAGAGACCGAGAAAATGCCGTCAAAACTCCGCTCTGCATCCACCGCGCGCCGCTCGGAACGCATGAGCGTTTTATCGGATTTCTAATCGAACATTATGCCGGCAACTTCCCGCTCTGGTTAAATCCTGAGCAAGTCAGAATCCTTCCGATCAGTACCGAAGAGGCCGTAGTGGATTATGCGAAATCCATTCATCAGGAAATTCGCCGGCACGGAGTCAGAGCCGAGCTCGATCTTTCTGCCGACAAGGTCAGCGGCAAAATTCTACGCGCTGAACAGATGAAAGTTCATACCATGTTTGTGTTAGGAAAGCGTGATGTCGAGTCCAACTCGATCAGTGTACGAATTCACGGCAAAGGAAATCTTGGTCCCAAGCCTAGAGATGCAGTCGTGACCGACATCCTGAACTCGATTAGAGAACGTCTTCCGTGACGCTAGGAAGGAGGAATTTCACCACAGAGGCGCAGAGAGCACGAAGATCTGCAGGGGAGAAGAAGATCGATTGGAAGGGCTCTCCGCGCTTGAGCGCGTTTGGAAATTTGGCGTTGTTGGCGGCAGTTGCTGAAGGAGAGATGTATTTGCAACGCCGGCGAAGGCGCTGTCCTCGGGTAACCCCAAAAGAAACCTTCGTGTCCTCTGTGTCTTTGTGGTGAATCTCCCTTGGACGTGTATGGTGACTGCTGAATCTAACTTGGATCACTCTATGCAAGCAAATTCCCCACAGGACGAGGCAAAGCGAGCGGCAGCCGCAAAGGCGATCGAAAGCTTCCTTCAAGATGGAATGACAATTGGCCTTGGGTCCGGTACAACATCGCGCTTTTTCGTCCGAATTCTCGGCGAGCGCGTAAAAGGCGGTCTGCGCGTCGTCGGCGTACCAAGCTCAAAATCTACAGGCGAACTCGCGCAGGAGGTCGGCATCCCCCTGGCAGACTTGAACGACGTGGAGCAATTGGATCTCACAATCGATGGTGCCGACGAAATTGACAACAAAGGACGCATGATAAAAGGGGGAGGCGCTAATTTGCTCTGGGAAAAAATCGTTGCCTCGGCATCGCGCAAAATGGTTGCGATCGTCGATGAGTCGAAGAAGGTCCAAAGGCTTGGACGCTTCCCTCTCCCGATCGAAGTAATCCCTTTTGCGTGGCGAAGCACGGAAAGGCACCTTCAAAATCTACTCAAGAAGACCGGATACGCCAATGTGCGGATCGACGTCCGCGGAGGTACGGAGAAACCGCTGATTACAGACAGCGGTCACTATCTTCTGGATTGTCATCTTCAAACAATTGCCGACCCGGAATCATTAGCGCTCAATCTGAATCAAATCCCAGGGGTTGTTGAGCACGGCCTTTTTATCGGGATTGCAACGGACGCAGCCGTCGGCAAGGCGGATGGAACTGCTGAAGCGATCTCGTTTTGCTGATAGTTGTGAAATCCAGCCGGAGGCGCTTACTCCACGAAGCGTGAAATCGAGGCAACGAGCTGGTACGCCGGCACGACGAAAGTCAGTGGTGGAGTGAACGAGTTGGTCGCACGGATTTTGCGATAGATCGGCTCGCACCGCTCGGACATTTCGGCAATCTCCTCAAAGGTCAATGGACGGTCGAAGTTGCAGGCGGCGCTGCGATCGGTCAAACGTTTTTGGTTAATTGACGGATTGACAGTGTTCATAAGAAAGGTGAGATACTTGGCTGATAAAATCAAGTTGACCAGTTAGTTAAACGCGCAAACAAAAATTCTTTCCGAGGCTGCATCTTAATCAGGAGAGCGCCGCGATTGGTCTTGCCGCCACCAAATGGAACACCCCTTTCTTCAGGCATTTGAGAATGTCCGGATTGTTCTCGATCTTCGCCTCCATGATCAATCCCTTGACGTAGCAGAAAACTTCGCGAGCCAACTCAGCGGGATCTCCAGCGTCGATTGAACCCTCGGCAATCGCGTCGCGTATCGCGCTCGACAAATACTTCATCTTACGCTCGGCCAGTTCTTGGGCCTTTCGACGAATCTGCTCATCCTGGGTGCTCAACTCCGAGCCTATCGAGCTGAAAGGGCACCCGCAAAGCTTGCCGAACTTCTCGTATTTTGCCAGTTGATCCCGGACGGCATAGTCACAATAATTTTCGAGACGGGTCAGAGGCGGAACCTGGGAAGAAAAGATTTCATCTAAAAGCGGCCGTTTCTCGTTCCAATGATGTTCAAAAGCAGCAACGGCCAACTCGGCCTTGGACTTGAAAGCGTAGTAAAAGCTTCCCTTGTTAACGTCTGCGCGATTGCAGATGTCGTCGACGCTGACCGAGCCATAGCTGTTCTCCCAGATCAACTCTAAAGCGGTCTGGAGAAGTTTGATTCTGGTATCGGACTCTCGTCTCACGACCCCAGTTTAGTTGACTGGTTGGTTAAGCGCAACCCGCTTTTTCATTTTTTTTCATTTGTTACTCCAGCCTCAGGAGGCAAGAAGGCGATAACGCTCAATACTCAACTACCCGAGGTAAAGCCTTGGCCTCTTCCACCCAATGCTTCACATGCTCCGCACTCGGGACCATCTTGACGTGATGATGCGCGTCGTTGACCTCCGCCAACTTGGCGTGCAGATGTTCGGGGTTTCGCTCTGCCAGTTCCAGGACGGAGTCTACGCCGGCCTTTTCAAGTAGCTCGGCATATTGCCTCGCAATACCCTTGATGCGAAAAAGATCAGCCTGGTTCACCCATCGCAAAATCTGGTGATGACCGATCCCCGTCTTAGCTTCCAATTCCTTGCGGCCTTTGGCCGTTGCCGCTTCCTGAAGAAGCGCCTCTACGCTTTGAATGCCGGCCGCCTCCAACTTCTTGCTGTAAACTGCCCCGATACCTTCGATTTCGTTGATATGCGTCATAGTTCTGGGAGAGATAATAATCACAGCAAGCTTAAACGCTCGGCTCGGAGGCGTAAATACCGAAACGAGAACGACTCAACGCAAACGATATAGACGACGCTCAAGAACCTGTTTACCTTTTGGCGCCGATGAAGATCACTCGCGCCCTGATTTCGGTTTCGGACAAGACAGCCATTATACCATTCGTGCGGCGGCTTAGCGAGATGGGCGTTGAGATAGTTTCTACGGGCGGTACGGCGTCACTTCTTCGAACAGAGTCGATCGCTCATATCGAAATTCGGGACTTTACCGGCTCTCCTGAGATTCTTGATGGCCGCGTGAAGACTTTGCACCCGAAGGTACACGGCGGTTTACTCTTCTTGCGAGACGATCCTGATCACCTTAAACAGGTAGCGGCCAACCAGATCGAACCTATCGATCTCGTGGTGGCAAATCTTTATCCGTTTGAAAGCACCATCGCCCAGGCGGGCGTCACTTTGGACGATGCCATCGAGCAGATTGATATCGGCGGGCCATCGATGATCCGGAGCGCCGCCAAGAACTTCCGGTGGGTGACAGTCGTCACGGACCCGAGCGACTACGACATGGTTTTACAGGAGATGGACCGCCACGAAGGGGAAACCACTCTTGCGTTTCGGGAACTCCTGGCGATCAAGGTCTTCCACACAACCTCCCGATACGACCAAACAATTGCCAATTTTTTAAACAAAGCTAAAACGACAGAGGCCTCTTTTGCCCTTTCGCTGCCCTTGGAAATGCGCCTCCGCTACGGCGAAAACCCCCATCAGACAGCGAACCTCTATGGGCATTCCCAGGATTTCTTTCAGAAACTCCACGGCAAGGAACTCTCGTATAATAACCTCCTGGATATCAACGCCGCGGCCGAACTCGTCAGCGAATTCCTTGAACCGACAGTGGCGATTATTAAGCATACCAACCCCTGCGGAGTCGGATCGGACGCGGACCTCAGGGAAGCCTGGGTCAAGGCTTTTGCAACCGATAAACAAGCCCCTTTTGGGGGAGTTATTATCTGCAATAGACCGCTCACCGAAGCGTTAGCACGCGCAATATCGGAGATCTTTAGTGAAGTAATCATTGCGCCCGAGTTCGATCCGGAGGCGAGGGCGCTCCTGCAAAAGAAAAAGAACCTCCGTCTGATGAGAATGCTCCCATGGGTGGACAAGACCGTAAACGATTCGGACATCCGCTCGGTCATCGGCGGGATTCTTGTGCAGGATAGAGATCTCGCATTATTCGAAGAACCGGAACGTCACGTCGTGTCGGCTCGTCCGCCGACAGCCGAGGAGATGAAGGCTATGCTGTTTGGGTGGAAGGTCGTGAAGCACGTCAAGTCGAACGCTATTGTCTATTCGGCCAAGGATCGGACCTTGGGTATTGGCGCAGGTCAAATGTCGCGCGTCGACTCATCGCGAATCGCAATCTGGAAAGCAACCGAAGCAGGATTGCCGCTCAAGGGAAGTGCGGTATGCAGCGACGCTTTCTTCCCTTTTGCGGACGGTCTCATCGCAGCGTCAGAGGCTGGAGCCACGGCTGCCATTCAACCGGGGGGATCGATCCGTGACAAAGAAGTTATCGCTGCCGCAGATGAACGCCGCATGTCTATGGTTTTCACTTCGGTTCGACACTTTAAGCACTAGCCCGAAAATCTCACAAGCCAAAGCGCTCGTGAGATTTTCGCGCTACAGAGCCGCTCAGGAAGCGGCTCGGAAGGAAAATTGGATCAAATTGGAAGGAAACAGGGTGTGGGCTTCTTTCCAGGGTTTGTGAGCAATGCGCGCTAGCCTCCAGGCCTCGCAAATCGAGGAAGAAGGCATTCACTCTGTTCTGCCTGGATTCAAGTCCCATTTTCTCCCGAGCCGCTTCCTGAGCGGCTCCAGAGCCTGGAAATTTCGCGAGCGCTTTGGCTCGTGAAATTTCCAGGCTAAAGATCGATGCTCAGATCCACCTTCACATAAGGCGCGCTCTTGCTTGAAAAATCGGCCCCAGTTCGGAAGTAGTCGAAACGGCGCTCGATACTCCAACCCACTGTGGTTTCGATCGACAGACCTTTGCTGGGGTTGTAGCCGATACCACCATCCACGCGGTATCCGGTATAGTCCAGAAGGGCGTTACTTGTGCGACGATCGTTTGTTGGACCGTTGCGGTATCCGCCGCCAACCAAATCGCCAGCCATAAAAATTTCCCATACCTTGTTTGGAGTGTAGCTAAATCGTGGCTCGGGGAAAACCGCCCTCATGTTGAACTGGTCGTTCATTTTCCAATTAACGCCGCCAATCGGGATGACTGGATTTTGTTCGAAGGGATCCGCCTCGAGGCCCGCGACGAGATAAAGGCTTTCAAGAATCTTCATTCCAGCCACGGCCCTGATCGGGATATCGAACGAATTTCTGGTGATATGGTCCCGTGTGTAATAAACACCGGGCTCAAGCTTCAGCAGCGGATGAAATTCGTCGCCGGTCCAGTATGACACATCAATTTCGGCGGCTACAGCCGATATAGAGTACGGAAAAACCGCGTTTGACCGGGAGAAATCGAATCGCTCCCAATCCGCTCCGATTTGAAAGTAATATTTATCGAAGATATGGATGTCGCGAAGAGCTTCGATCTCGTAATGATAGGCCGCCTGCGATCCAAGGCTTCCAGCTTTCATGATGTTGCTGCCGGAAGTGTAATCCGATTTCAGATCAAACGACCAGTGCGGCACCTGACTTTGTTGCTCCTGAGTCGGTGGGACTAGAGCTGGCTTTTCTCCACCGAACGCGCCGCAGGCGCAGATGAACAAAGCGCAAACAAACTGCTGGAGCCTCATGCCTCAATAGTTCGTAGGCCCGGTCGCCCAAAATCAAGAACATTCCTTTGCGGTGTCAAAGCTCCTGTCCGGGAACTGGTAACGGAAGCTATTGAGCTGCAACGAATTGGAGATTACGGGAGAGAGCTACGCGATATCGATCGGGTCGCGGTCCGAGGCGGCCGTTCTTGAGCGAGCTAGTGCACCGTCTCGCATATAAATGATGACATCGTTTCTATCTGCCTTCTCGATGGCTTCGTGTTCTCTGTGGTGAATATTTTCTTCCGACGGGGCTATTTAGCACTTGCAGTCGAAATTTCGCCATCCTAGCACTGTAGTGCTCATGAAGACGGCTCTGGTGACCGGGATATCCGGACAGGATGGCGCTTACCTTGCCAGACTCCTGCTTGAGAAGGGATATGAAGTTTGGGGTACCTCAAGAGATGCGCAGGTCTCCTCGTTTGAAAATCTGGAACGACTCTCCATCCGCAAGGATGTGCGACTTGCATCGGTCGCGCTAAACGATTTCCGCAGCGTCATCCAGGTGTTGTTCAACGCGCAGCCAGACGAGATTTACAATCTTGGAGGACAGTCCTCGGTTTCTTTATCGTTCGAACAGCCCGTGGAAACTCAGGAAAGCATTTATCTCGGTACACTTAATCTCTTGGAGTCGATCCGGTTCACCGGGAAAGGGATCAAGCTCTACAACGCGAGTTCGAGTGAATGTTTCGGAGACCTGGGGGGCCAGGCAGCCACCGAAGACACGGCGTTCCGGCCGCGCAGCCCTTACGCTGTAGCAAAATCTGCGGCTTTCTGGCAGGTGGCAAATTACAGGGAAGCCTACAATATTTTTGCGTGTTCAGGGATTTTATTTAATCATGAATCTCCGCTGCGTCCCGAACGATTCGTCACCCAAAAGATCGTCAGGGCCGCATACCGGATTGCGCGAGGCGAGCAAAAGATGCTTCAGCTTGGCAACATCGAAATCCAGCGAGATTGGGGCTGGGCCCCCGAATACGTGGAGGCGATGTTTCTGATGCTTCAGCAGGAGACGCCGGAAGACCTTGTCATCGCGACCGGCGAAAGCCATAAGCTGCAAGATTTTATCTCCATCGCGTTCGAGGAGGTTGGTCTCGATTGGAGAAAACACATCACGATTGATCAAACATTGTTCCGGCCAACGGAGATTATGATCGGTCGCGGAGACGCTTCCAAAGCGGCTCGGAAACTTGGATGGAAGCCGAAATATAAAATGGGAGATGTGTCCAGAATGATGGTCAAGGCTGCAGCTGACGTGGGTGCATAAGCGCTAAGTATGCGAAGCGTCCCCGCTTTGCACGATCGACGCTGCTCCCAAACGCGACCTTAAGATCCTTACATCTCGCTGGTCTGAGGCGTGGCCTCGCTAGCGCTGAGTATAACGAAGCGTCCCCGCTTTGCACGCTTCAAAGACCGAGCAAACCGGGACGGTTCGCTTACATCGCAGCGCGTTTGTGATTTCTGCATCGATGCAACGGCGACTGCGAGGGACCGCAGACCTTAGGTCCGTAGCGGCAAATGAAATGGGGATGGTGGAAATTTGTGGTTGGATCTTCCTGGCGCAAAGCGGGACGCTTCGCCTACTTTGTCACCGATTACCGAGCCGACATGATTTCACAGGAGAAGCGCTTAGACCGCACAATCTTATTCGTACTCATCGTCCTGGAAGCGCTGCTCTTTTACAGCTTTTATACCAGAGAAGTCGCCTGGTATCCCCCGGACAACTTCGACCAGGCCTCTTACCTCCTGGAAACTTATCGGCTTCAGGAACATATTTTTGCCCACGATCTGGGTCAGGTCTGGAAAGCCTTCTCCAGTGGGGGCCACGCCGCCGGTGTCCTTTTTCCAATTGAGGGGGCGCTGGCAGGGATCATCATTGGCGGAGCGCGATTGCCGCAATTGACGGTGCTGTTCATTTCGTTCTGCGCGCTCCAAATCGCCGCCTTCGCCACGGCGCGAACGATCTGGAAAGATCGGGTCTACGGATACATCGCTCTCGGACTCATACTTTCCCAAATTACGCTCTGGTTCCCGGAGGGCGGAGGCGTGTTCGATTTCCGCATGGATTTCCTGGCTTACTGTTTTTACGGCGTTTGGGTATGCGCTGTGCTGCGGTCTGATCTGTTTCTCGACCCCTTCTGGTCGATCGCCTCCGGCCTGATCGGGGCCTTTCTCGTCTTGAACCGATTCGTGACTGTCGTGTACCTACTGGGAGTGCTTGTTGGATTCGCCCTGGTCTGCGGCATTATCCTCTTGGGTTGGCGCAGACAGGCCGATCTCATTTCACACATGCGGCGGCGGCTCCGGCACCTCGGCCTTTCCGCCGGCGTTTTGCTGATCCTGGTGGCGCCGCTCCTGATCCGTAACTGGAGCGCAATCCATGCCTATTACGTCATGGGTCACGCCTTCGGTGAAGAAAAAGAGATACGCGCAGCGGTACTTGGCATCAAAGATCTGAGGGGACATTTGTCGTTTTATCCTCGTTCGATTTTTGAGGATCATTTGGGAAAGACTTTTGTCTGGGGATCCGGGATTGTAATTGTTTGTGCTTTGGCTGCACGCTTTCTCAGCCTCTTTGGAAATAAAACGGAGAAGCCCAAACGCCGGTTTGATGAAACAATCCTGCTCCAGATTCTCTTCTTGTTGGGAGCGATCCTCTGCCCTGTTTCTGCACTAACCGCTGACATTTCCAAATCCGCAGTTGTCGGCGGCGTTGTCGGCGGTCCGGTTGCGATGCTGGTTGTCGCTGTCATAGCCGCGGTCGCGCCGGATCCGGGCGTACCAGTTGCCATATCCATACGCCGGTTACTCGGGGCGTGCGCGGTCGTGATTTTCGCGCTCGGCTGCTTCAACCAGTTCAGTCACGCCAGTCGCCATTGGGGCGCGTACTGGCAGCGCAACGATCTCAAACAATTGGCCGATTTGAATGCGTGCCTGATCGATCTTGCCAGCGAAAATGGATGGAGCAGTCCTGGGGTTTCCTATGACGTGATTACAGGTTGGCTCAACGCCGGTTCTCCAACGATCAGCGCCTTCGAAGGATCACGCAATCTGATCGAGTTTCACCCGATGCTCGGAAACGGGATCCTGGGCGTTGACCGGGATCAGGCAATCTCGTTGCTCAAGCAAAGCGATTTTGTTATCCTGACCAATCTCCCAAAAGTGGGTATTTATCCATTTTACAAGCATATCTCGGAGTATTGGGCCGATCTCAAAGACTGGGCTGATGAGAATATGATAGTGGCGCGCATCGTACCGTTTTCAACGTTCACAGCCACTGTCTATGTTCGTCCCGGGGCGACGGTCTCGGGCACGGCAGGCGGGTGGATTACACGTCACGGGTTATCGCTTACGGCGCCGCGCGCAGTGCTGGAACGGTTTCCGGTGATTCGAGTCATCGGATCAGCGGATTATACGCGGTTGCCGGGAATTCCAGGGGTCAGGGCGACGATCGACGCGGAGGGAAACTCGCAAACCGCGAAAGCATCGTTTCGACGCATTGACAACGGTTACGAAATCCTGATCGACACGTCGTCGATTGATCTGCCGAGCGCGATCCAGGTTCATATCCAACTCGATTTCGACACCTATTTTATGATTCATCAGAAGGGCCACGAGCATGACGCACGCGAACTGGTAGTGAAAGCGCCCACGCTGGTTCAGCTGCTGCGGAAAGGGTAGCCTGCAAACGCTATGCAAACTCACAAACGCTCACAAACAACGCGCTACGATGTAGGCGAACCGTCTCGGTTTGCACGGTTTTGAAGCGCGCAAAGCGGGACGCTTCGCCTACTTGCGCTCAAGTTAGCGCTATGGAGATCTGCCCCCTACCCCGCTTGTACACCGACCGATGCAAAGCTCCTTGCACAAGTCACATAGCCGCAGGCACTTGTGAACGCTCGTCGGGCTTTATAATTTGAAACCGGCTTTTGCGGCGTCCTGGGCGAACATGTTTACGGTGTCGAGTGACAGGTCGCTCAGATCCATACCGGCCAGTTTCAACGCTTTATTAAGTATATCGTGGGGCACTGTCACGATGTCGGAGCCGCAATCGTCTGCTTGAAAAATATTCAGGACCTCCCGGACGCTGGCCCAAAGCAGCTCTGCTTTCGGCAAATCTCCCAGCAACGCCTTGCTGGCACGCATCGCCGGAGACGGATCCCTGCCCGTATCGGCGATTCGTCCGGCAAACACCGAAACCACCGAAGGAACTTCCGGATCCAAGGTCTGAGCGACATCGCGTACCTGCCTGAGGGTCAGGATTGCGGTGATGTTCAATTGAACCTTTGCCGAGGCCAATTCGCCAATAAGCGGAATCGAAGATTCCCCGCGAGAATTTGTGATCGGGATTTTGACAAAAACGTTTTTCTGCCAATCCCGGATTTTCAGCGCCTGGCGTTTCATCTCCGGAAATTCATCGGAGAAAACTTCGAACGAGATCGGCTTATCCTTGATCTCCGATAAAATATCGCGCGCGAAATTTTCGTAATCCTGGATACCGGCTTTCCGCATCAAAGTGGGATTGGTAGTCAATCCTTTGATTAAAGGGTTCCGATAGAGATTGAGCATTCCATCGATATCCGCTCCATCTGCGAATATTTTTACGTGGAGATTATCAAGTCCGTGCATGCGTGGAGAAAGTTAAGTTTTGAATGAGGTGCGCGGCCGCCAGGAGATTATCCGCCCGATAGTCCGGCTGTCGCTTTAATGTTTCCCGATATCCCCAATCAACAAAAAATGTCCTGCAGCCGGCATTGAACCCGCACTCTACGTCCCGCCATCGATCTCCGATCATGAAACTATTTGCAAGGTCGATTTTGAATTCTTCCGCCGCCCGCAGGAGCATGCCTGGCAAAGGTTTTCGACATTGGCAGGGGTCTCCATGGGCCACGCCGGCGTGAAAGCAGGTCAACACGTGATCAATCGGCAGCTTATCCAGGAGCACTCGATGAATGGTGTCGACCGCCTCACGAGGGAGTAGGCCCCGACCGACATCAGGCTGGTTGGTCGCGACAATGAGTACATAACCATGTCCCTTTAGCAGCTCGCAAGCCTCATGAACGCCGGGAAGGATCTCAAATTCTTCTAAACTCCGGGGCGGAAACGGATTGCCGCCGCGAACCAAAGGCCGATTAATGACGCCGTCGCGATCGAGAAAAACCGCCCGGTTGGCGTGAGACGGCCCATCGGCGTACGGGTGAATCGGGGTATCGGCGTTCACAATTCAACGTAGGCGAAGCGCCCCCGCTTTGCACGTTTCAAAAACCGAGCGAACCGAGACGGTTCGCCTACATCGCGGCGTTTGTGAGCTCTGCATCTCTTATCTTAACGCCTATGGTTTTCCAGGCTAACGTGTGCTTTCCCACTTGGTTTGTTGGACCTTCAATTTTGGGTGAGAGACAAACAGATGCCAGATCACGGCTTGAAATGCCTCGGAATGAGGAGTGACATTCTGGGGATTCGCAGTCGGAACGATGCAGCATGCGTCGGCGACTTTGGCGGTGTATCCGCCATCTCTACCCACGATTCCTAGAATCGAAGTACCAACTTCTTTGGCGTATTGCAGCGCGGACACCAGGTTCGGACTGACATTTTTCTCAAGATTTCCTCCCCCGACGGAAAATACCATGAGCGCATCTGTCGATTGCAGCCGGCTCCCTTTGAGCCATTCGACGAAGACCGAGGCCCAACCTTCATCATTTGTTCGGGCGGTCAGTTCCGATACATTATCGGTCGGCGCGTAGGACTCGATCCCCGCAATTTTGCGAAAGTCGTTCACGGCATGAGACGCATTTGCCGCGCTGCCGCCAACACCGAGGAAAAACAAACGGCCACCGCGGCCGCGGACCTCCGCGAGCAAATCGACCATCTTTTCGAGGGTTTCAGTATTGAGCTTTTGGACGATCTCAGCCGCTTCGGCCAGGTGTTGGGAACTGTAGGAGGGCATAGGAGGGTGTCGGGCAATCGAAGCGTCTGCGCTTTGCCTTCTCTCCGTAAGCGAAGCGTCCCCGCTTTGCAACCAAGTAAGCGAAGCGTCCCGCTTTGCCTCTTCGCTCTCCGTAAGCGAAGCGTCCCGCTTTGCAACCAAGTAAGCGAAGCGTCCCCGCTTTGCCTCCTCTCTCTCCCGTAAGCGAAGCGTCCCCGCTTTGCCTCCTCGCTCCAAAGTAAGGCAAACCGGGACGGTTCGCCTACGTGCCGAGCGTCTTAGCAATTGCAGTAGCTTTGAACGCGACAAAACAGGGTCGGTTTACTCACAACAAAGAGCATCTTGAAGTAAAACACATTATTCTTATATGTTGCTATATGTCCTTTTTCGACCCCGAAGCCTCACTCGTAATCCGTCGTGGAAAACTCCCGCATTGGCGCCAGGAAGGAGCAATCTATTTTGTTACCTTTCATCTTGTAGACTCCTTACCCCAGACCAAACTGGATTGGCTCCGCCGCGAAAAGGAACTGTGGTTACATCTAAACCCGGAACCGCACACTCACAGCCAGCAACGGGAATATCATGAACGCTTCATTCAAACCGTAGACCGTTGGCTTGATGCCGGTTACGGTCGGTGCATCCTGGCGCAGCCCAATTGCAAAACTATCATGGAATCCAGTCTTCTGCACTTTGACGGAGTGCGCTATGAGCTCGGCGAGTTTGTCGTGATGCCTAACCACGTGCACGCCATCGTGGCCCCAATTGGCGACTGTCAACTGACCCGGATTCTTCACAGCCGGAAATCGTTCAGCGCGCATGAGTTTAATCGCGTTCTGACTTCGTCCACACATATCTGGCACCGGGAAAGCTTCGATCACATCATCCGCAGCGCAGAACATCTCGCAAAATTCGAGGCTTACATTCGTAACAATGCGAAGCCTAAGAAAGCTCAGCAGTAAGCGAAGCGTCCCGCTTTGCTTACTCTCTCCAAAGCAAGGCAAACCGGGACGGTTCGCCTACTGGTGCAAACCGGGACGGTTCGCTTACTGCGGGGCCGAGCGGTCGGACAGCAATGAATTGAGCTCCGACAGGCCGGCGGGGGAACCAATTTCGTAGAAGCGCTGCTTCACTTCGTATCCGGCGAGTTCGCCCCTCCGCGAAAGATTCTCAAAAGTGTCCGCCAGATCGAATGCGACGTTCTCCGGAAAATCATCAAATATTTGCGGGGTGCAGACCATCAGGCCGTAATCGATGTAGCGCATCTGCGGAAGCTTTTCCCGCTTGCTGTAGAGCCGGATCCGGCCGGCTTCGAACCAGACGTTGCTCGTATCCCATGCATCGGCGTTGGCAAATACGGTCATCAGAGCGGGCGCCCTGCTCTTAAAGAAAGCAGCCGACACAACAGAATAATCGACAGGCAGATAGGAATCCCCGTAAAGGATGAAAAACGCCTCTGGAAGCAACGACAATGATTTCTTTATGGCACCTCCCGTACCAAGTAGGCTCGGGCCGTCATAGGAGTACTTCATGCGTACGCCCAGCGATTCGCCGTTTCCGTACCGCTCTTCGATCATTTCTCCAAGATAGCCGACAGACAGAATAATCTGATGAATCCCATGTCGTTTGAGAAGCTCGATCTGATGCTCAAGGAAGGGACGGCCGGCGACCTCGACCAGCGTCTTGGGGATCTTTTCGGTAATTGGCCTGAGCCGCGTTGCGAGTCCGCCTGCGAGGATAACGACCGGGAGCATGTTTGGAGTTTGGAGTTTGGAGTTCGGGGTTCGGGAGGCGCAGTTCGGGGGTCATTGTTACCTGAGCGCAGGGTCTAGAATGCTTTTAAAAGTAAAGCCGGTTTGCAGATGAGCCAGGCTCTTAAACGGGCGCGGAGCGCCCGTTTAAGAGCTTTCTAGCCCGCAATAAGCTCGTTGCTGCGGCTTTTGCGTGGTTCTTGCGGGCTAGGACTGGATCACAATTTTCGTGCCTTCAAAATCAAAACGAAAACGAACCTCGCTTAATCCCTTCTCACGCATCGCGTGCCGCAGCTTCGTCTTGTCTTCCGCGTAAAACATCAGGAATCCTCCGCCGCCGGCGCCAATCAATTTTCCACCAAGCGCACCATTGGCTATGGCGTGATCGTACCATTCGTTGATCTGCGAATTTGACATACCCGCTGATCTTTCTTTCTTGCGTTGCCAATGCACGTCCATCAGCCGGCCGAATCCACGCAGATCGCCGCTTTCGAGCGCCTTCTGACTCTGCTTTCCAAGATCTTTTATGAAGTGGAGATTTTCGACCATTGCCTTGTCGGATTCCAGGGTCTTAGTCTTTTGTTCCTTCAAAATTGAGGACGCCGAGCGCGAAAACCCGGTGAAAAAGAGCAGCAGATTGTCTTCAAGGTTGAACAGTGTTTCTTCACTGATCTTTAGCGGCCACGCTTCAACTCGCCCATCCGGCATGAATCGAAAACAGGTGATGCCGCCGTACGCGGCGATGTATTGGTCCTGTTTGCCGATCGGTTCCCCCAGCCGATTGATTTCAATGTCGCAGGCTTGTTCAGCGAGGTCGGCCGGTTGAACCAAATTCATTTTCCACGCGTGCAGCGCCTTCAAGAGAGCAGTGGTGAAGCTGCCGGAAGATCCCAGGCCGGTTCCAGCCGGGATGTCGGCCATGGACGTAATTTCCAGAGAAGGAGCGTCGACTCCGACAAGCTTTAGCGCTTCGCGGATAATGGGATGCTCGATTTCCCCCACGGTTTTGACCCGCTCCATTTTGGAATATTTGACGATAAGTTCCTGGATGAAGGTTCGGTGGAGCGTGATGTAAACGTACTTATCGATGGCCGCCGCGACCAGGAAACCGGAGTGCTCCTCAAAATAAGATGGGAGATCGGTGCCGCCGCCTCCAAGAGAAATGCGCAATGGGGAACGAGTGATGATCATCAGCCTTGAAGCGTAAGCAAAGCAGCCCGTTTTGCAATGGAACCAACTCCGCGAGTAGGCGAACCGTCTCGGTTTGCCCGCCTTGGAAGCGTGCAAAGCGGGACGCTTCTCCTAGCTCGCGCTCTTTCGATAAATTTCTTCCACAATTTGGAGCGTCCTGATTCCTTCTCTCAAGCCGGGCACGGGTGGCCGCTTGAAATCAATATCTGCCAGGAATTCATCGAGCTCCAGACCCCAGGAGCTATCGCCGCTGGCAAATTCATAAATAACGGTCTCCGGCGGTCCCATTTCGGGAAGCATTTTATAGTAGTAAAGCCGCTCAATGCCGTAACTTCCTCCCAATCCTTCCACGTGCAACTTGGCGCGCTTAAAATAGACTTCGAACGAAAAAAGATTCTTCCATTCCGTACAGCTCGCCTGTAGCCAGGCGGTCTGTCCGCTGGCCGTGCGCAAACTGACGAACGCGTTGTCGTCCACCGGCATTTTCCAGAAATACGTTGCCACGTGCCCGTCAACTCTTGCGAAATCACCCATGAACGAAGCCGCTAGATCGATCAAATGGACCCCTTGATCAATCAGCTCGCCGCCGCCACTCAACTCCGGATTCGCTCGCCATTCATTCTCGTAGCCAAGCCGCCCCCCGTGACCGTATCGCCCTCTAATAAACATCAGGTCTCCAAGGTCATCTTTTTGCACCAGTTCACGCGCCTTTCGAAACGCCGGATGAAAACGATGATTGTATCCGACGCGAACCAGTGCGCCGGATGCAGCCGCCGCAGATTCAACTTCGCTGAGCTGTTTGGAACTTACCGCACCTGGCTTTTCCACGAGCACATGCTTGCCGGCCTTTACCGTCTCGAGTGTAACCGAGGCCAATGCTGCGTTCGCGACCGCAACGACAACAATATCCACCTCCGGATCGCTCAGGACCCTCCGCAGATCGGTGGTCGCCGTACAGTTGGGCGTTCGTGCCGCGAGTTGTGCTGCGCGTTCCGGATCGACATCACACGCATACTTCAGCAAGCCAGGCTTAAGATTGCTCGAACGTTTATGTCCGATGAGTCCGCAACCAACGATCGCAAAATGCTTCATTCGCCGCTATTCCATGCGTCCTCGTAAGTGAAGCGTCAAGGATTGCTTGGTTAGCTTGCATTGATCCCAAATCCCTAGCTGTAGCCATGTAATTGCGTTGACTTGGGTAAGGATTTGTGATGAATGCAGGCTCTGGCAGCGGAATTCTCCGGCTGCGCCGGCGTATCTGTTTAGCGCCGGAGAATTCCACTGCCCTTTCAAAAGAAGAGTTCAAGAATGGTTTGTTTAATCTAGATTTAAGTCCCATTTTCTCCCTAGCCGCTTCCCGAGCGGCTCCAGAGCCTGGAAATTTCGCCAGCGCTTTGGCTCGCGAAATTTCCAGGCTAGGCTAGCCACCTGCGACCCGGCGCAGGGTGTACAGGTCGCTCATCGGGAGCGAATCCCTTGCTGCCAGGAGTTGCTCGATCCTATCCCATTGAGCGCTCAGAAATCTTCCGGTGATTCCATCAGACTGCCTCGACAAAAGAAACCGGATCAATACTTCAACATTCTCAATGGAATCTCCTCCGGAATCGAGTTGCTTCGTTGCCCGCGCGTACTCCTCCGGACCCGACTTTGCCGGCCCAAGACTGATCACCTCTCTTGTCATCGCAGTATTGATTGCCCCGGGAGCAATGATATTGATGTCTATCGGGAATTGTTTCCACTCTTCAGCCAAGGTCTCAACAAGCCGCACCAGAGCCGTCTTCGCGCATCCATAAGCGCTGAAGTTCGGGCGCGGTTTCGAGGCTCCGCCCCCAGAAAACAGGATCGCTTTGCTGCAACTTTGCGTTGACTCTAGCAACGGGAAGAAAGCGCGCAGGATAAAGTAGGCGCCTTCGATATTGGAACGGACAGTGTTCGCCCATTCGGTCGGATCGACCGTCATGGCCTCGCCTACAGCTCCTTGTGTGCCTGCGCAATGGATGATCGCATCGAGGTGTTTCCACGTTGCGCGGACCTCCGTCGCCACTCCTTCCACGGCCCTCCATTGGGAGACATCGCACGCGCTAAAGTGACTGCAAACTTTAGCGGGGGGATTTCGCCGGGCCAACCCCCACACTTCCTCACCCCGAAGTGCTTGAGCTAAATACAATCCGATTCCACCGCTTACGCCAGTGAGGAGAATCTTCATGCCTCTTCCCGATTATCAAATTTTGCCGCGCTGGGCATCGCCGAGACACCGTAGAGATAATCAAAAAGGCGAAGCAATAGTTTAAAATTGCTCAACCGGGAGGCGAACCTCTCAGGCAACGCTCCCGATATATTCTTCAAAAACTTGAAGCGCAAGCTCCCCTGAAAACGGACCCGGATCGGAGTCAGCCCTACCTCCAAATAAACAGTTCGGAGCAACTCCGGATTAAAGTAGCCAACGTGGATTTCCGGGATGCAATAGGGGAAGAATATTCCGGATGCTTTCGCAAGGGGCGATTTCAGGTTTCCGGTTGAAAGCAGAAGCAGACCGTTATTCGCCAGCGATCTTGCAAGGAGCTTGAAAGTCGACAGCGGCTCTTGGAGATGCTCCACCACTTCGATGCACGTAATAATATCAAAGTTGCCTTCCGGAAGACGCCATAACTCATCTGCCGACCAAATCTTAAAACCATCGATCGCTGCTAACCTGTTCGCATAGGATCCCACATCGGATCCACTAGCTTCAATGCGGCGATCGGTCCTGCCAACCCGGATGCCACGCTGGTCACGCAAAAATTTCAGCAATCCGCCCGCGCCGCAGCCAAAGTCGAGCCATTTGATGGGATCAGCATGTTCCGGATTCGCACACCTTCTCAAATGCTTGCCGGCCAGCCGAAGCAGATCAGTGAATTCGTAAAGTCGCGCAGTCTTTGCGTAGTCTGTATACTCGGACTCATAATCCACCATCGGGTCGGGACCCGCGCCGCGATAATAGGCATCGTCGTATATCTCCGGCCCGAGCACCGGGCTAACGAAAAGGAATGAGCATCGGTCGCACTCGTAGAATGAAAACTCTTGTTTCCGATGCCGTCCAGCTTTCGTTCCTTTCAATATCAAACTCTTGGAGCCGCACACACGACATTGGTCCGGCGGGAAATAAACGGAGTTAAAACTCATTCTCTTGTCAGCACTGATTTATTCGCGAGCAGCCATTCCACCGTCCTCACTACGGCTTCGCGGATGGTCAGGCGCGGTCTCCATCCGGTCTCTCGAATTCTTTTTGTGTTAAGAAAGATGAAAGGATTATCGCCAATCCATCCCCTATCGCCTCCGGTAAATTCCAGTTTCGGGTATACGCCGAGCCGATCGCAAATCCAGCCGATCGATTCCCTGACCGAACAATATTCTTCGGTGCCAAGGTTAAAAACAACCGATCGATGGCGGGCCGTGGCTGCCGTCCTTGCGCGTGGAACACGCAACATCGCCTCCAGACAATCCTGCACGTACAGGTAAGACTTTCGTTGCGTGCCGTCGCCCAGCACCTTCAGTCGAGTCGGGTCAGCTAGCAGTTGTTTGCAGAAATCGAATACGTGCCCGTGGGTGTAGCGTTCGCCAAGAATGGAAACGAATCGGAAGATATACCCCTCGAACCCGAAACCTTCGCAATAAGCCTGGATCAAGGATTCACACGCTACCTTGGAAGCGGCGTACAAGGATGTTTGGATTGGGAACGGAGCATCTTCCGGTGTCGGAATCAGAGTTGCCTCTCCGTAGACAGATCCCGTAGAAGCAAATCCGATGCGTTTGACACCGTTGCTCCGCATGGCCTCCAGGACATTGAATGTCGCGATGGTGTTTTGCTCCAAATCTTTGCTGGGATGTTCGAGACCAAACCGCACATCCGCATTGGCCGCCAGGTGAAATACAAAATCACAGCCTGCCATAGCTTTCTTGAGAGCGGCCAGATCGAGATTATCTCCGCGAACCAATCTGAACCTTTTTTCTTTCAACGCTTCGCATAAGAAATCTTCACACCCGGTCGAGTAGTTATCCCATCCGACAGCTTCAAGGCCGGATTTCAACAGATGATCCACCAGGTTACTGCCGATGAACCCCGCTGCCCCCGTGATAAACACACGCTGCATGGGGTTACCAATATCGTCAATCTGATCAACGGCAAAGTTGCAAACCTGCCGACAGGGGCAGATCTCCGATGTAGGCGAACCGACTCGGCGATGTAGGCGAACCGTCTCGGTTTGCCCGGTTTTCAACGCGTGCAAAGCCGGGACGCTTCGCTTACTTTTGCGCCTTATCCTGGCGCAGATGGCAGATATGAATCTAAGTGATTTTCCCTGGCCGCCTTTGGCAGGAGAAATTCCCCATTGGAACGGTAAACACTTTGTCGTCGGATCGGTCGAACATCGCTTTCTGCGCTACGGTGATGCCCAAAGCGCCTGGAGCGATCAATTGACTGCAATGCACGAAGCTGAGGCAAGCTCGACTCATCCGATCGATCTTGCGTCCAGATCCCTCGCCCTTCAATCAATGCAACGAATTGGAGGTGCGCCGATCATTCTCGACATCGGCTGCTCGTCGGGCTTTTTGCTTGAAGACTTCAGGCTTCGTATCCCGGCCGCGCAAGTCATCGGATCGGACTATCTTGTTAACGTAGTAGAGAAGGCGAGCAAAAGAATTCCGAATGTGCCTTTCATTCAATTCGACTTGCGCAAGTGCCCTCTGCCGGACAGTTGCGTGGATGCAGTCAGCGCGCTGAATGTTTTAGAGCATATCGACGACGATTTCACCGCATTGAAAGAGATTCGCCGCATTTTGAAGTCCGCCGGGATCGCTCACATCGAGGTGCCGGCGGACCCATCGAGTTTTGACTTGTACGATGAAGTTCTCATGCACTTTCGCCGGTACCGATTGTCTGAACTCGTCGCAAAAGCGCGAGAGGCAGGTTTCGCAATACTGAATGCCACGCATCTCGGCTTTTTTATCTACCCGGCATTCAAATTCGTGAAGCGCCGCAACCAAAAGGTCGGAAAGAACCTGACTCACGAAGAAAAGACCTTACTTGTCGCGCGACAGATCGGAACGACTGCTCGCGCGAAGGCGCTTTCGGTTGCATTCAAGTTCGAGCAATTGCTTGGAAGGGTCGCAAGCTACCCGATTGGAATTCGTGCGGTACTGCGCCTGCAAAAGTAAGATAAGCGATGCAGAAGCTCGCAAACGCGCTGCAATTAATGTAGGCGAACCGTCTCGGTTTGCACGGTTTTTGAGGCGTGCAAAGCGGGGCCGCTTCACCTACTTTGCGTTTTTCTTAATGCCTTTGGTGCCCATCATCTTCTCTGCTTTTTCGAATTAAAACCTTCGGCTCGATCTACGATAAATCGGGGTCGCTCTCTGACCTCTTCGTAGATCCGTCCGATATACTCCCCCAGGATCCCGATGCTCACGAGTTGGATCCCGCCGAGAAATAGAATCAGAATGACAATCGTTGGGTTGCCGAGCGGGAACGGCACGCCGCAAAGCTTCAGTATGGCGTATGTCAGGCCGACGAGAAAGGCAGCGAACGCAATGACGAACCCCGCCTGAGTGCTCAGAGCCAGCGCTTGATTCGAAAAACAGAAAACTCCATTAAAACCAATCCGTAACGACCCCAGAAAACGGTTATAGTTCCCCTTACCCGAAAATCGCGGCGGCCGATCAAAAAGCACGGAAGTCTGGCGAAATCCAACGAGCGCAACCATCCCCCTGAGAAACCCGTGGCACTCCTTGAGCCGATTTATTTCGTCAACGACCCGCCTGCTCAGCAGCCTGAAATCGCCGGTATTCGGTGGGATTTCAACTTCGGCAATCCGGTTGATTAGTTTGTAGCCGGCCACAGCGACAACTCTCTTAATCCAGGTCTCTCCCTCACGTGTGCGCCGTTGTGCGTAGACGACCTCGTATCCTTCACTCCACTTTTGAATCATCTCACCGATCAGCTCTGGCGGATCCTGCAAATCAACGTCCATGACAATGACCGCGTCCCCAGATGAATATTGAAGGCCGGCCAGAGTCGCCATCGGTTGGCCGAATCGGCGGGAGAACCGGACCAGCTTGACCCGCGGATCCTTTCCTCGCGCCTCGAGAATGAGCGCCTCCGTACGATCCGGCGACGGATCGAGGCAAAAGATGATTTCGTATTCGGGCGTGATCGCTGCTAGAAGTACGGTAATTCGCCTCAAAAATTCCGGGATATTGCCTTCCTCCTTGTACACCGGCACGACGATCGAAAGAGAGAAATCGACTTTATTCGATACCGGTACAGGTCGGTCTGATTCCATCGGCCGTATGGTTACACGCTTACTTTTGTGGAGCAACGGATATGTAAGCGTCCCCGCTTTGCGACCCTCCTCAGTAAGCGAAGCGTCCCGCTTTGCACCCCCCTCAGTAAGCGAAGTGTCCCCGCTTTGCACCTTCCTCAGTAAGCCAAGCGTCCCCGCTTTGCACCCTCAATTCAAACCATGCAAACCCAGACGGTTCGCCTACATCGCGGCGCGTGTTAGTGATGCTCTGCAGCGCTTAAGTTAAGTTAGCGCTTACGGTGCAACGTCCGGCTTTGTCCTTTTCTTAGCTCATTCCGGCCGAACTTCGACACCTCTGATCCCGAGCAACAGAATCCTTGGGTCGCCGGATGCAAGACTATGAATGGTTGCAGGCTCCTTGCAGGCGAGACGCACAAGGTTCGTTCCTTTCTTCAGAAAGATCGGCATTTCCAATTTTCCCAAAGCCTGGAATTCGCGTCTCTGGCCGTTTACGTCCACGACCAAAGTGCGCTGGAGTTTTTCAGGTCGACTCGGACCCGGGCGCAACTCAGGTATCGACAATATTGCCTGTCGATCGCAATCGGAACGCACGGTTAAGCATGCAAACCGGTTGTCAAGCCATACGAAGGAATCGCCATCTACGGTTTCAACGGAATTCGGCGCCTCGATCGCGATGACCTCAACCGGTTCCTCGCGATTCAGCAAAGAGAAAATTTCATTGTGCCAGACTGCTCCGGGCTTTCTTTCATCGGTCAGCACAAATATCTTGCTGTCTTGCGGGCTCGGACCCGCATTGGACATCGTTGCAACACTCTGCAAATAGAGCAGCGGATGCGAAATCTCGACGGTATATCCCCGCAGGAAGAAGAGCGCCCAGAGCTGGTGGAACCAGTTCTGCGTTGAAATGCGAATAGGGGTGGTCCCGGAAAATTCGCTCAACCTGGTTAGCTCGAGAAATGGACCAATTTTTCGCTCCTGGCGCCACGGCGCATACGGATAATCTTCGGCTTCGACGAAAATTGCCGCCGCGATCAACCCGCAGAAAGCAACAGCGATTGTCGGACGGACGACGCCCCGGCACCACGCAAGCAAGCGGGACATACCGACAAAAATCGCCGCGACCATCACTGGCCAGAACATAGTCAATACTTTGTAGAAACCATAGTCGTAGCGCATCATGCAGGCCTGCCACGCTGCAAACACCATAAACATCGGAACAACGACAAGAATGCCATCCCTGTATTTCCACCAGATTCTCATCGCCATGAGAGTCAATCCAAGAAATACCAACACAACCAGTAGTTCCGCTTTCCTGACCGGGTGAACCGCGGTGGCTGGAAGGTGGGCGCCGAGGCCGTAAATCGCCGCCAGCCAATTAGCCGAAAGCAAACCGCCCAAAGCCCCTTTGGCCATGAAAACGCTGGTACCTGCGGAAAGCTGACGCGCGAGGTATACAACCAGCGTCGGCAGATATACCGCGCTCAACAGGATCGAGAAACCGGCGGCTAACGACGCCCGCCTAATTTTGGCGGGCAAAGATGTTCCATGGAAAAGTCTCCAGACAACCAGCGGCAGATAAAGAACACCGGAAATCGCAGCGCCTTCCGGATAGATAAACATCGCAGCCGCAATGCAAAGCCCCAGTCCCACAATCCCCGAGGATCGACTTGTCGGAAAGGTCAACAATTGGGCCCTGAAAACGGCGAACGGGATTATGCTGAGAAAAAGAACCTGGTCCCAGTTGCCAATTTTGAGGATTTCGGGAGCCCATCCTACCGCGATTCCAAACAGCCCTGCCCCTAGAGAAAGAACCGGACCGACACGCAACGCACGGGCAAGCAGCGCGAATCCGAAGCCAATATCTGCAAGCACAAAAAACGCGTAGACGCAGGCCGACCGGCATGTGTCCATTCGCGCGATCTCCGCAAAAAACGCAAGAAGCCCCGGCGTTGCGTACCTCGTTCCAATTACTTGGGCACCGTATTTCGAAAGCAACTGCGAACCCTCAACGATCGCTGGCGAAGGATTCTGAAGATACGCGGCGTTTGTTGAATAGGACCAGGGATCCGGATAAACGCTCACAAACTCGCCGCCGAACAGACTACCGCGGAGCACGACCGCCACTGCCGCAAGCACAAGAAGCGTCGCCAGGCTGTGCTGCAATATCCAACCCTTCGAATGGCGTGATCTGACCGCGAGTGCAATCGCCAGACCAGTGCACAGAACAAGGATTGGCCAAGCCACTCTCCCGATCGGCACATGCAGAGTCGCGCTTGCGGACACAGATACGATGAGCAGCGAGAACCAACTATTGAACAAAAGCCAGTCCCTGATCGGTATCAAGTGGCACCAGGTGCGCAAATTCATCTCGCTGTTCATCTCTCTCAAAACACGCGCCGCGCGACCGCCACTATCAGATCTCCTTTGCCGAGTTTATTCCAAACAAGATTGTTCGTTTTGGCAATCGATTCCGCTTGTATCCTGTTTTGCATCTTTAGACTGGCGGTGCGATCAGATCGGGCGAGATCATTCAGGCCATTGATGCTGGTCGCCGTCGATTCCGGCGGCGAAACCGTCGTGAGCCTCGTAATAGAGAAGCCGGTATGCTCGAGCAAGAGTTTCAGAGATTTCCGGCTAAAGATGAATCGATGCTCTGCCGGTTTCCAGTAGGCCCAAGCCGGACCGAAAAGGTTCCGCTGTGCCGAATCGAGATTTGGCGTGCGCAAAACCAGGAAGCCTCCCGGATTGAGGAGGACAGCCATCTTTCGGAGGTATCCACGAGGATCCTCGAAACATTGAATTCCCCGTCCCATGTAAACCAGATCAACGCCTTTAGGGATTTCCGGGAAGCTCGCATTCTCCTCAATAGCTTCGAAAACTCTGTGCCCGCCGGCGCGGGCTTCCATAACCGCGTCCGGGCTCGTCTCGAGACCGAATAAATTCCATTTAGTCTGGGCTTTCAACCCATCGAGAAGTTCCCGGCTCAGATCGGAGCAACCTACTTCCAGAAAGTTGATTCCATCCTCCTTCGAAACGATACCGCGAGTTACAGCAAGAATAAGGTCGGCTGTCTGACCGCTCCAATCTACGGTGACTCGGCCGGCGAAAAGCGGCAAACGCCCTAAAGTTCGGAGGAGAGTCGAGGCCGACGGTCGCACCGTAGATGGAGGATTCCCGTTCCTGCCATTCGCCGATCGGTCCGCAGCCGCCAGATTTCCCAACGGAAATGATTTCATACCGTCCCCGATCTGCACGGTTGGGGAAATGATTGCCACCCGCGATTTGGTGTTTAAATAAACCTCATTCACTACGGAGCGGCCGGCTCGGATAGATGGAATATTGAAAAGCAGGTGGTCGGCTAAGCCGAAAGTGACCGGACAAAGCGGCGTGTAGAAATCCTCCTCGTCGCTCATTTGCTTCGGCTGGGCCGAATCCGTCTGACGATTCACGAGCCGCAACAGCCCGCCCCAGACGTCGTTGTAATCATATCCGATGCCGCCAAATGCTCCGGGCAAACTGTGCGCGGCCGCAGCAAAATAGCGACCTCTATATGTCACCCAGTTACCGAGCAACAATCCAAAAAAGCCGTCCGTGATTGCAGCGCGAATCCGGAATTTCCGGCGCACCCTGAGCATTTCTGTAGCGCCCACGGTTTGGAGAAGCTGTTTCGTCTTGGACGTGCCATGATCGCGAAATATGCCGAGGAAACGGTTCAGCCTGCGCCCACACCCCTGATTCATGAACCGCACAAAGAGGTCATAATCCATCGCAAATCTGTAACTGCGATCGATATTCCCTGTTTTTTCGAACAGGCTCCGTCGCCAAAAACATGTTTCCTGCGGAATATAGTCCCAATGCCGCATCAGAAAATTCACGTGCGCGGGAAGAATCCAATACCAGATGACCCGGTCATTGTCATCGATGGTGCATCTGTGACTGTAGATCCAATCAATCTTCGGATTCTCTTGGAAAAAGCGCGCCACAAAATGAAGCGCGTCTGGAGCCAACAGATCATCGCTGTTCAGGTATGCCATGATGTCACCGGAGCTGCGCGCAAAACCCTTCGCCAGCGCGTCGGCTTGTCCCCTGTCTGGCTCAGAAATGAGATAACTGAACTGGTCCTTGTAAGGTTCGAGTTTAGCCAACGTATCGTCGGTCGAACCCCCATCCAATAAAATGTATTCCAGGTTAGGGTAGCGCTGAAGCAGAACGCTTCTCACGGTCCGTTCGATATATTTGCCCTGATTGTAAGAGGGTGTGACGATCGAGATTTTAGGCCAACGCATAGATTAGGACCGATGCCTCCCTCAGCGCGTACAGAGGAAATCGATGTCGCGCAATTGCTTTTTTTACTGGTGCACGACGGTCCGCGCGTACTGGCGTGCATGGCTCACAAACGCTGGGAAGCAGCCGATACTCTGTTTTTCTAACTTAACTCCAATTTTTCCTCCCGAGCCGTTTTCTGAGCGGCTCCATAGCGCGAAAATCTCACAAGCGCTTTGGCTTGTGAAATTTTTCGCGCTAGAGTCTGTGAACCCCCGATGTTCCGAGCGATCCCTCAGCGATCTCAAGGTCCGCGTCTACCATGATTCGGACCAATTCTTCAAATCGAACCTTGGGCTCCCACCCTAATAGTTTCTTGGCCTTGGCAGGATTTCCAATCAAGAGATCGACCTCGGCAGGCCGTTCATACCGTTTATCGTGCCGAACATACTGTTTCCAATCCAGGTCGACATGGGCAAAGGCCAGCTCCACGAATTCTTTGACACTGTGCGTTTCATTAGTCGCCAAAACATAGTCATCCGGCCAGTCAGCTTGAACGATGTGCCACATCCCTTCGACATATTCCGGTGCGTAACCCCAATCCCGCCGAGCGTCGAGATTGCCGAGATAAAGAAAATCATCCAATCCCAACTTTATACGCGCTACGGCCCGGGTTATTTTGCGCGTCACGAACGTTTCGCCACGCCGCGGACTTTCGTGGTTGAACAGGATGCCGTTGCTGGCATGGATAGCGTAACTCTCGCGGTAATTGACCGTTGCCCAATAAGCGAAGACTTTCGCTGCGCCATACGGGCTGCGGGGCCAGAATGGCGTGGTTTCGGTCTGAGGTACTTCCTGAACCTTTCCAAACATTTCGCTGCTCGATGCCTGGTAAAAACGCGGTTTCACACCCGTTTCACGAATCGCCTCCAGAATGCGAATCGCACCAACGCCGGTCACATCCGCCGTGTATTCCGGAATATCGAAGCTAACCCTGACGTGGCTCTGCGCCGCGAGATGGTAGATCTCGTCCGGCTTGAGATCATAGAGAAGCTTGACCAGGTTGACGGAATCCGACAGGTCCCCATAATGCAGAAATAGACGGACCCCATGCACATGCGGATCCTGATAAAGATGGTCGATTCGCCCGGTATTGAATGTACTGGCTCTGCGAATTATCCCGTGAACTTCGTAATCTTTTTTCAGCAAAAAATCCGCCAGGTAAGATCCATCCTGGCCCGTGATACCTGTGATCAACGCTCGTTTCATCTTCATTTGCCGCCAGTTCACTGCTCAGCGGCATCGCAACCATGGGCTGGGGAATAGATTCGTCAATTTTTTTTGCATTCGCCGATTGCCGTTCGGGGTTCGGAGTTCGGGGTTCGGGGTTTGGAGTTCGGGGTTCGCAGGGCGCAGTCAAGACATCGGTAACACTTTTGGGTTCAATACATGGGTAACACTTTGGGATTGTCGAAATTCACATATATTACTTTTATATTTTGTGTTTTAATATTCTGGCTATGGACGATTTCGAGCAGTTTGAAGCGTTTCAAAAATGTAGGCATTTGGTACGCGCGGTGGCAGCTGTCATAAATCGCGGGGCATTTTCGAAGGACATCGCCTTGGCTGCGCAGCTTCGAAAAACGATGCTCTCAATCTATTCGAACTTCGGCGAGGGATTTGAACGCGACGGCAATCGCGAGTTTGTTCAGTTTGTTTCTGTCTCGAAAGGTTCAGTCGGAGAGCTTCGGGCCCAACTGCTGTATGCTCTTGATTTAGGCTACTTAGAACGCGAGATGTTTGAGCAGCTTAACGAACTCGGCAAAGAGGCGGCAAGATACTTGGGAGGATTAATGCGTCATCTAAATCAATCGGCGTTCCGCGGTCGTAAATTCAAGAAGAATAGTGCTCTGCAGTCGAACCCACAAACTCCAAACCCCGAACTCCAAACCCCAAACTCCAAACGCCAAACCCCAAACCGCGAACCCTGACCCCTAGCCCTCATGTGCGGAATTGCCGGCTTCATTGGCAGGGGGCAACGCGTGGATCTGGAGCGCATGATCGACGCGCTGGCTCATCGCGGACCTGACGGAGCAGGGACTTGGATTGCTCAGCCGGTATTCTTCGGGCATCGGCGCCTTTCCATCGTCGATCTTGCATCCGGCAGCCAGCCAATGACCACTTTGGATGGCCAATTGGTCATCACCTTTAACGGCGAAATTTACAATCACGTTGAACTTCGCAAACAGTTGGAGCGGCTGGGTCACCGCTTCAAAACAAATCATTCCGATACGGAAGTTCTCTTGCACGGATATCGGGAATGGGGTGAAAACTTGCTCGACAAACTGAACGGGATGTGGTCGTTCGCGATTTATGACCGGGCAAAAGGCGAAGTTTTCCTGTCGCGCGATCGATTCGCCAAGAAACCGCTCTTTTATTATTCCAACGGCGAATGTTTTGTTTTTGCGTCGGAGTTAACAGCGCTTCGCCTCCATCCGTTGGTCCCGACGACCCTTGATCACGAGTCTTTGAAAAAGTTTTTTGCGTATGGATTCATCCCGGCGCCTGGAACTCTTTTGCAACATGTCAAGAAGCTGCCTGCCGGTCACTGGATGAAAGTTTCAATCCGCGATTTGAGCCTTGAAATGCGCGAGTACTGGGATTTCAAGCTGGAGCCGTTTGAATCCGTTCCGAAAAATCCCGAGCAGGAGTGGGGCGCTGAATTGATTCGGCGTTTGGACGAAGCAGTGCGGCGACGGCTCCAGGCGGATGTCCCGGTCGGCGTTTTCCTGAGCGGTGGCATCGATTCGACTTTGATCGCGACTCTGGCCGGCCGGTATCATCCTTCGATCGAGACGTTCAGCATCGGGTTTGACGACAAAACATTCGATGAACGCGCATATGCGCGCCTTGGAGCAAAGACCGCAAAAACGCTGCATCACGAAGAGGTTTTTTCCGCAGAAGGATGTCTGGCATGGGCGCAGGCTACCGCAGAGAAGCTGGACGAAGTCATGGGAGACAGTTCGATTCTTCCTACAGCGCTCGTTTCGAAACTTGCGCGCCAGAATGTGACTGTAGCCTTGAGCGGTGACGGAAGCGACGAACTCTTCGCCGGATACGATCCGTTTCGCGCGCTCAAGCCCGCGAGAGTTTATCGCGCTCTTGCCCTTGGAGGGATAAATCGCGCAATTCGTTCCATGGCGGAACGGCTTCCGGTTTCGCATGTGAATATGAGTCTGGATTTCAAGGTGAAACGGATGCTGCGGGGGATGAGTTTTCCGAGCCGGTGCTGGCTTCCCGCATGGATGGGCCCTTTGGATCCCGGGGAGATCGGCGATCTTTTCGGCTGCAAAGTCGATCCGGAGGAACTCTACGCCGAAGCCATCGCAGCCTGGAACCATCCTTCAGCAAAGACCGACGTAGATCGAACGATTCAATTTTATGTCCGCCTCTATCTGCAGGACGATATCTTGGTCAAGACCGATCGCTCCAGCATGATGCATCGCCTTGAAGCGCGTTGTCCGTACCTGGATATCAATCTGGTGGATTTCGTGCGCAGAATTCCATCCGAATACAAGCTGCGCCGGGGCGTCACCAAATATATTCTTAAAAAAGCGGCACGCGGTTTGATTCCGGACCGGGTCATTAACCGACCGAAAAAGGGATTTGGCATACCGGTTGGCAACTGGTTCAAAACAGGTGCGCTGCGCCTGGGCTCCGATTCAGTGCCAGATGGAATGAATTGGTCATGGATCAATAGACGGCTGGCAGATCATCAAGCGGGGCGGCGCGATGACCGTGGCTTGCTCTGGTGCGTGTGGCTGTTGCAGAATTCGCCGCTTGGGAGCCGCTCAGGAAGCCGCTCGGAATGAAAACGAGGTTTAATGAGACAGAACCGAGTGATGGCTGTCCTCGACCAATCAGATCCAGCAATCTGAGACAGAATTGAGCGCTGTTTCGTGGCAACCTATCTGCTGATCAACTATGAGTACCCTCCTCTAGGGGGCGGCGCGGCGACGGCAAGCAGGAATCTGGCCCTCGCACTGAAACGAAGGGGAAACCGAGTTGTCGTTTTGACTTCCGCTTATGAGAGGCTCCGCGGATCATCGGATGAAGACGGCATCGTGGTCATTCGTATTCCTGCGCTGCGAAGAAGCGTTCATCGTTCGAGCCTGTTAGAGATGGCAGCCTACCTGTTGTCGGCTTGCCGGCATGTGGTTCGAGCCGCGGATTGTTATGAAGCCGATCGCGTAATCGCATTCTTTTCCATCCCGGGCGGAGCCGTTGCCCGTTGGCTGAAATTGCGCCGCTCGACGCCTTATATCGTATCGGTGCGCGGGGGCGACGTACCGGGAACTGAACCGCAGTTATCCGGGTTTTACCGCCTCCTAGGTGG
>DASZHC010000112.1:0-9308 GCA_035938215.1 Chthoniobacterales bacterium | reverse complement strand
AAAGTGTCCGATCTTCGGGATTTGTCTTGGGCATCAACTGCTTGGGCTGGCTTACGGAGGCAAGGAATTCAAACTGAAGTTCGGCCACCGGGGAGGCAATCAACCGGTCAAAGACTTGAGCACTGGAAAGATTTCAATTACTTCACAAAATCATGGATTTGCAATCGATGCAGATTCTTTGCCGTCGAACGTGGAAGTATCGCATATCAATTTAAACGATCAGACCGTGGAAGGTATACGGCACAAGGAATACCCGGTTTTCAGCGTGCAATATCACCCGGAAGCGTCGCCCGGTCCGCATGATGCCAGTTACTTCTTTGCAAACTTCAGCAAGTCGATCGACGAACACCGCTCAGGCACGATCCATGGACGTCCCTGAGATCCTCTGTCCCAAGACAAAGACCTGGAATCGGTCCGCACTCGATGCGCTCGGCGCACCCTGGGCTGAATGCGTTCGCCTCTTTTTGGTCGACTCCGTGTCCGGACGAAAACCGAGATGGGGCACCGAGGTTCGCCTTGGCTGGGAAGACTACGCACTCCATGGTCTTTTTCTCTGCCAGGATCCGGATCCCTGGGCGACGAAGACAACACGGGACGATTCCCTCTGGGAGGAGGAGGTCGTCGAGATCTTTATCAATCCCTTTGGCGATCCAGTATCTTATTTTGAAATCGAGATCAATCCATTGAATACGGTCACCGACGTTTTCATTCGGCGGGTAATGATCTTCTATACGGCCTAGCGGAAGCGTAGAAACGAACAGAGTCGGAAGACCAGCAGCCTTGATTTTTGGAACCGCAACATAGAAAATTGATTCCGATGCTAGTCAATGCGTTGATAAATTGAGTGATTCTTAAGGATAAATTATGGAAGAAAATCAAGATCCCCAAGAAGCGGCAGACAGCGCCAAAGGGCATGTGAAGGCAGCAGCGGACGATTTCAAGGCGGCGGCAAGCGCAAAAGCGGAAGAGATTCGCCGGGCAGCCGAAAAAAAGGCCGAAGAGCTTCGTCAGGCGGCGCAAAGCAAGGCACGCGAGTTCTCAGGGATGGCAGGAGGCGCATGGACTGACGCACAGTCCAAGGCGAAGACATGGCAGTCGAAAGGAGAAGCTTACGTCCGCGAAAATCCGACGAAGTCCATTTTTATCGCACTTGGTCTTGGATTTTTTGTCGGCCTCATGTTTCGGAAATAGTCCATGGATTCCGATGCTCCTGTCGGGGTTCAGACATCCAAGCAATCCGAGAGCGATTCGATTCGAAACTGGATTGCAGCCTTTATTCGTTATTTCGAGCTTAGGCTGCACCTGATCGGTCTCGAATCGAAAGAGACAGGCACCCATTTACTGGTCCTGGCTCTTCTTTTCGTTGGTACGATCGTATTTTTTGCCGGCGCCCTTGTGATGCTGGTCGTATTTCTGCTGTTCTTGATGATGCTTGCCCTGCACTGGGACTGGGGATGGTGTGCGCTTGCCAGTGCAGTTGTTCTTCTACTGATCAGCGCTTCTTCGGCCATGGTTCTTAGATTCCGGATCGTCAGGCCGATTTTTCCCGTTACGCTCGCTGAGTTCAAAAAGGATCGCGAATGGTTGAGCCGAAAGACGAAAAGCAGCGAATAGCTCTCGAACTTGCGCGCACGCGAGTCGAACTAGGTGAGCAATCGCTGCTTGTCCGGCGCAGTCTCGATCTTAACCAGAAGCTTGCGAATTCGGTCGACCGGCATTCTTGGGCTTGGATGAGCGCGGCTGCCCTTTTTGGCTGGATTCTATCGAGACTGCCGGCACGAAAAAAGAAGGTCTATATCCAATCCACGAGTCCGCAAAAGGAAAAGCGGGTGGGCAGCGGGCTTCTGAAAGTTGTCTGGAACGGCATCTGGTCAATTGCCAAGCCGGTGCTGATTGCGTATCTGACAAAAAAAGTCGCGCAAAAGGCTAAGATACCTGGGAGCAAGTGGCTTTAGCCTGGAAATTTCACGAGGCAAACCGCTCGCGAAATTTCCAGCGCTCTGGAGCCGCTCAGGAAGCGGCTCGGAAGAAAATGGGACTTAGTTTAAATCCAGGTAGAACAGGGTGAATTCTTTTTCCTCGATATGTGCCACTAGCTGTCGATTTTGATGTGGTTTGCAACAATCCTCAGTTCCATGGCCTGGCGCTTGTCTCGGGCACGCAGGGTTCCTGGGAGATCAGACTTTTCTACCGAATTTTTTCTCAAGTTCTCCATAGCCTACCTGAATCATTGTTGGTCTGCCATGTGGACAGCAGAATGGAAGATCGCACGCGAGCAGGTCTCGAATCAGGTTTTCTACCTCCGGCAACCGTAAATCGTCATTTGCTTTAATGGCATGGCGGCAGACCGTTTTCGCAATTGACTCCTCGCCCATTCGGAGCCGCGAGGTCGACGTGGTAATGGAACGCAGTTCATCCACTAATTTTCTGATTGCCAGACCGGGATCGTCCGTTGGGAAGAACGGCGGTATCCCGTCGACCTTGAGCGTTGAATCTCCAAAAGGCTCCAGCGCGAAGCCCATCTTTTCCAGGGTGGGCGCGTTCGTCAGGATCCAATCGTAATCTTTTGGTGTTACGCTCACTGTCAAAGGGATAAGAAGCCTTTGGATCGGGACTCCGGCAGACTCCATCTGTTTTCGAAGTCTCTCGAAAAGGATACGTTCGTGGGCGGCGTGCTGATCAACGAGAACAAGGCCGTCCGGGTTTTCCATTAAGATATAGAGCTTGCCAAGGACCCCAAGAATCCTGAAATCGAACGGCGACCTCGAATGCGAGCCCGAACTCGCGGGCGAAGTTCTCTGGAAATCAGATTCATCGCCATCGCCGCGCGCTGAAGAAAAGACTGGCGCCGAACAGCCGGCGAGAGAGCCGCCTTGGGTGGGCTCGATCGGCTCGCTATAGAGTGAAGAGCGCTCAACCGTTGGACGCTCGACAGAAGGCGCATGAGAAGTACCTTCGGCGTTGAATTCGGACCAGTCGCGCCGGAGGGAGAACTGTTCGCTGGGCGGGATGAGCGCGGGCGTCGTATCGACAATCGGAAGTCTCGATCCCGATTCTGGAGTAACCCGGGCTTTTTCCGGTCGCTGAAAGGCATCGCTCCAGCGTTTCCGGTCCGCCTCAAGCGTTTTTCGAACGGCATTTGCTACTGCCTCTTTGACACCGTCGGGGCCCCGGAAACGAACTTCGCGCTTTGCCGGGTGCACGTTCACATCGACCGCTTCAGGATCCATCTCCAGGAATAGAAACGTCACCGGAAACTGCCCCCTCATGAGAGCGGTGTGATACCCCTCCCGGAGTCCATGTTGTAGCGTGATGTTCTCCACAGGACGACCGTTCACAAACAGGATCTGCTCGGTCCTGGTCGCGCGGCTGATACCCGCCTTACCGATACATCCGTAGACCGTGATGCCGTTTGCCGTATCCGGCGGCACTTCCAGCAACTGTTCAAGGAATTCCCCTCCCCGCAGATCTCGAATACGATCGATGAGGGTTGCGGCAGGCGGCGCCTGAAAGACAAGATTCTGCTCCCGCATGAATACGAAGCCGACCTGGGGATGCCCGATCGCTTGAAGGATCAATTGGTGCTGGATATGACTCGCTTCGGTATTTTCGCTGCGTAGAAACTTCCGGCGGGCGGGCAGATTGTAGAAGAGCGACCTGACTTCGATCTGTGTTCCGGGCGCTTCCCCAGATGACTTTACCAAATTGATCTTGCCTCCGTTGACGAGTACTTCGGTTCCTTCAAGTGCCTCGTGAGAGCGGGTTGAAAGACGAAATCGCGAAACACTTGCGATACTTGGCAGAGCTTCTCCTCGAAATCCCAGCGTCCGGATTTTTGCCAGGTCTCCTCCCGTCCGAATCTTGCTCGTCGCGTGGCGCTCGAGACAAAGCAACGCGTCGTCGCGATCCATACCGATGCCGTTATCGACGATTCGCATCAGCGAGATCCCGCCTCGAGCAATTGCCACCTCGATACGCGTTGCGCCTGCGTCGACGCTGTTCTCAACGAGTTCTTTCACGACCGATGCCGGTCTTTCGACGACTTCTCCTGCGGCTACCTGACTCGCTACGTCGTCCGGCAACAGTAAAATTCGACCCATGTAAGAGTGTACTCACAAGAAGCAGCTATGAAAGTCCAAGGAATTTCCTGCCACGCTAGGCATGGACGCCTCTGTTTGACTTTTTCGCGAGCTGCCGGTTAATTCTTAATATTAATGATTACCGTGACGGAATCTGCTTTTCGCCAGCTGCGAGCTCTGATCGCGGAAAATCCTGAATATCGCGATAAAGGGCTCAGGATTTTCGTCGAGACCGGCGGCTGCGCAGGAATGCAGTACGGGATGCAGTTTGACCACGTAAAGCAGGGTGATCATCGCATCGAGCACGAGGGAGTAGAAGTTCTTGTCGATGCTTACAGCGCGGACTTCTTAAAGGGCGCAACAGTTGACTTCACCGACGGTCTCACTGGAGCCGGCTTTAAAATCACCAATCCGAATGCAGTGCGGAGCTGCGGTTGCGGCAGTTCCTTTGAAGTGCCTCGTGAAGGTTAGTGGAAATTATTTCGCCCACTTGCCCATGAAAACGGTCGAGCTTGGACGAGGCAGCAAAAGAGCGCGCCAGCAAAGCGAAACCGATAACCTGTTCGGATGGACCGTCTTCATTCTTTTGATGTGCGGGTTCGCGGTAGCGTGCTGGATCGGCACCTTTTACATATTCACACATCCGGAAGAACCCTTTAACTACCAGATACTGGCAAAGCTGAAGAGGCTTGATCCTCCGAAACGATTTGAGCTGACTGCCGCACCCGCAGGTGAGTTTCTTCCCCCGGACAAACTTCTGACGAAATTCGGTGCAATGACCGCGGGGCAGTTGGACGAAGAGAGCAAGAACCTGCTCAGATCGTATCTTCGAAATTACGATCATCAGGTTGGCAAAATTCCGTATGTAACGGGAAAATTTACCGTGTTGGGCAGTTTTCCAATGGATCCTAACAAGTTCTTGGATTCCGGGTCTGCGGTTCTTGCGCAATCGGTTGAGGTGCCGACAATTTACCTTGAACACCTTTTTCCGGCCTCGACCGAACATGTGGCTGCCATGCGGCGAACGCTCACAACCGGATTAGGAATTGAGCTTCGACGTTCGTATGATTTGTCGGCGGTGATTCATATTCAGGATCTCGGAAATGGGAGACTTCTGTTCACATGCGTGCCCCTTCTGTACGGCCCTTACGGAACGACTCAGGGCGGTTCCGGGTTCCAATTAGATCCCCCCAGGAATGTGAATGTTAAGGCGGGCTTGCCGTTAATCGGGCAAAATCAAATTCGCGATGCCGAAGAGCGCTTTGCACAGTTTCGCCAGGCAACAGTGGGCCAGGAAACCGCGTTGGCCGACAGCAAGTCGCAATCGAATCTTGTGAGGTCCGAGCCGCTGCCAGTGCCTACGGCGACGCCTGCACTCGCTGCGAAGGGGACTACGAAGCCTGGTGTTGCCGGATCAGCAACGCCGGCCACTAAGACTGCGTCGCGGGATCTTACCGCGGCGGCATCGCCCGTGCCGGCGCAATCCGCAACTCCTACCGCAGTTGCGGCGAGTCAACCTTTGCAACCTTTCCTGACTGCTTCTCCGACACCTGGAACGACAGGACGGGTGGGCGCATGGCAGATGTATCGCCCCGGCCAAATGCCGAGAGGGCGGCTTATCGGCGTTGATGAGACGGCCAACCTTGTCGACAAAGGGATCGGCAACGAAACCATTTATTTGCGCGGGGATTTTACGGTAACGGCTGCACGTGATAACCGGGCCATTTTGCGCGCCCGGCAATCATTGACTGATCGCCTCCTCAATCGAGGAAATGCGCGAATCATAGTTGAATATCCGCGCGGCACCGCCACGCCTCGGGAAGGCGAAAGCTTTCAGCGATTTACAGATCGGCCGTTCCAGATCGTCGATGTGCGCAGAGGAGCTGACGGCCAAATCAATGTTTATGTAAGAGAAGTGACGACGGGGGAGTGAGGGGAAGGGGGAAGAATACAGAAGTCAGAAGTCAGAAGTCGGAAGTTCAGGGAGTTCGGAATCTTCTTCCCTAAAAAAGCCTATCCCTGCTTTCTGGACTCGACGCCGAAATGAGTTATTCTTCAGCGTAAATGAGCCGCCGAGGCGACCGGTTCGATTAATACCACTAACGCTGAGCGGTCCGCTCGGAGATCGGACCCATAGGCGCTAACTTGAGCTCACAAACGCGCTACGATGTAGGCGAACCGTCTCGGTTTGCACGGTTTTGAAGCGCGCAAAGCGGGACGCTTCGCCTACTTGAGCTCAAGTCAGCGCTTATGTGAGATCGGACCCTACCTTTACCTTGGCGTAGTTCTCAGCACTTAATTAAGCCGTCGGAGGGGGTAAACAGCCCAAGAAGGAATGACGTCTTTGGCGAGAGACAACAGCTTTCTGACTCCTACTCTGACTTCTGTCTTCTGAATTCTGAATTCTGAATTCTGAATTCTACCTTCTGTCTTCTCTCCCTAATACACATCGCGTTTGTAGCGCTTGGCTTTCTTCATCGCCTCGACGTATTCGGCGGCCGCCTCGGGCGTTTTGCTGCCTTCTTTCTCAACGATTTGATGGAGTGCGACGTCAACGTCTTTGGCCATTCTGGCGGCGTCACCACAAACATAGAAATGAGCTCCTTCCGCCAGCCAGGCGTAGATTTCTCGAGATTTCTCGAGCATCCGGTGCTGTACGTATATTTTGTGGGCTTGGTCTCGAGAGAAGGCTAAATCGAAGCGATTGAGAATCCCTTCTCGCTGCAATGCATCAAATTCTTCCTTGTAGAAGAAATCACAACGGTATCGCTGCTCGCCGAAGAACAGCCAGTTTTTGCCAGGTGCACCCGTCTGTTTGCGTTCATGGAGATAGGCGCGAAAAGGGGCCACACCGGTTCCCGGTCCGACCATGATGATAGGAGTCGACGGATCCTCGGGCAGATGAAATCCTTTCGCCACATGAACGAACATGGGAACCTTGGCGGATTCGGAAATGCGATCCGCAAGATAGGTCGAAGCCACGCCCTCGCGCTCTCGCCCGTGGCTCTGATAGCGAACGTTTGCGATGACAAAGTGAACCTGCTCAGGGAACGCTTTGATGCTGGAGGCAACCGAGTAAAGGCGCGGTTGCAGCTTGCGAAGGGTCGCGACGAATTCTTCCGGAGTAAATCGGATCGAGGGATGGTCGAGCAGAAAGTCAATTACCTCCAGTCCCCAGAGGTAACGTTCGAGTTCATTCTTTCGATCTGCATGCAACAGCCCTCCGAGGACACCCGCACCGTGCGATTTCGAGGTGACCGCCTCAAGAAATTGCCTGGAGGGTTGTGTAACGTGGTAGTGCTTCAACAATGCTTCCCGCATGGAAAATGTCTCACCCTCTTTGTTCTTCACCTGTTCGTCGCCCGAGAAGTGCAAGGCGAGGAGAAGTTCTTCTACCAGTTTTGGATTATTGCGAGGAAACACGCCCATCGAATCGCCGACCTCATAAACCAGTCCTGAGCCAGTGAGAGAAAATTCATAGTGCCGCGTCTCTTTCTCTGAACCTTCAAAATTGAGTTTCCGATTCTCAAGCAGAGTCGCGGGAAACGGGTTTTTGCGGGAATAGGGAGTTGTTGGCGTGGCCATAAAGCCGGGAAAATATTGAGAGAGTTTGGAACGGGTCAAGAGGGATTAGCCTGGAAATAGGGATCTGGCGTTGTGAACGCTAGCTAGAGCCGCTCAAAAAGAGCGAGGCCGCTTCGCCCAATCGAGGCTGCTCCCAATGCGACCTCCTTACATCTCGCCGAGCTGAGGCGCGGCCTCGCTAGGTACTTTTACGAGCGGATTGACGAGATCCTCGATACTCACTATGCCCACGGTATTCCCGGATTCATCAACAACCGTCGCCAGGTTGATCGGGGAGGCGCGAAGTCTGCGAAGCACAAGAGCAGCCTGTTCGTCTGGTTTTACGGTTGAAATTCGGCGCAGGTATTCGGGCACGGCGGAAACTGCGGGTCGATCCACAATCAGATCGAATACCGTCACAACACCGATAATTTTTCCCGCCTCGTTCACCACAGGATAACGGTCAAAACCTGAGCGACGAAAGAGCTCAAGGAGTTGCTCAATCGTTGTTTCGAGGCGAACCGTTACGACCGCCGTGATAGGGACCATTACGTCGCTTACTATCACCGAACGAAAATCGACCACATTATGAATCATCTGGCGTTCGATGCTGCTTAGCGTGCCCATCCTCTCAATCTCGCTCGTGACATACTTCAAATCCTCGCGAGCAATAAAGATTTCGCGGGGTCGTTTTAATCGCAGAACGTTCTTAGCGAAAAAACTCCCAATATAGATAGCGGGCGTCAGGATCGTCGAAGCGCCGTCCAGAAGTATCGCGAGCGACGCGAGTTGCTTATACGGAATGCGGCGGAACACAGCTTTTGGGAGGAGCTCCACTGCCACTAGGAATAGCGGAAGCGCGACCAGAAGCGTTAGAAAGTAACCCGTCCAACCGACCCAACCCACTAAGGCATTCGCGAGCAGAACCAAGGCGAGAATGTTCAGGAGACTGGTGACGATCAAGACCGTCACGAGAAGGCGAGCCGGCTGTTCCAAGACCTGTTCAAGATGGACCGCGGCGCGATCTCTTTGGCGCGCGAGATGGCGAAGCCGCAGCCTGTTCAATGACAGGATGCCTGCCTCGGTGCCGGAAAAGAGAAAGGATGCCCCGAGGCAAAGAAGCAGTACGAACCAAGTCATGGAGCCTCCCGTCGCAACGAGTCCATTTTTTCGACAGCCACCTCCAATATCCGTTTGCGGCTGCTCTGGCGAATTTCGAAATGGAGGGGAGGAATCTCAACGATCGCTCCCGGCTTCGGTAAGTAGCCCAATTCATTGAAGATCAAACCGCCGATTGTATCGAGTCCTTCGCGCCGCAGGTCGACTCCGACCAATTCGCTGAGGTCGTCGAGCCTCGCGCCGCCGCTTGCGAGCCACTTGCCTCTCGCGACTTCTTCGATGTAAAGCTCGTCTTCGCCTCGCGGAACGGCGTCACCGATCACTTCTTCAACGATATCATTGAAGGTCACCACTCCCTCCGTCCCCCCAAACTCGTCAACTACGATCGCAAGGCGTTGGGTGTGTGTGAGAAAGGCTCGTAAAAGGTCAAGCGCTCGCATGGTCTCGGGGACAAATGATGGGACTTCGAGGTGCTCCGTGTAGTGCTCTTCGTGATCCAGAAGAAAGCTCTTCGCATCGAGCACACCGAGAATTTCATCAGGGCTT
>DASZHC010000111.1:0-40767 GCA_035938215.1 Chthoniobacterales bacterium | reverse complement strand
AGAACCGCGCCCGGAAGGTGACAGAGCCTCCGTAGTAGCGCTAGAAGCGGGGTAATGCCCGTGGAGCCAAGGGAGGTAGGAAGGTGGAGACAACGAACAAAAGCAAGAAGGAAAACCGCACCGCGAATGTCCTCTGGACTCAAATCGGTGAAGAGCAACGCAAGTATGCAAACCTTCGGCTGTTGAACGAAGACTGTTGGCCGCCCTGGCAACAGGAGCCATTCCATTGCTCGAGCCTGAAACGAGCATGGATGCGTCGGCTGATCTCCTTTGGAGACTAACCACCAACTGGAGAGCCGAATGCGGGAGATCTGCCTGTTCGGTTCGGAGGGAGGGGCGAAGCTTGACCTTCGTCCCTACCCCTATCCATAAAAACGAACAACAGATGGCCATCGCCGGTCGATCCCCTGGTACTGGAGGGCGCCCGCTGCGTCGGCACCGTAAAACGGTCTCCATTTAGACCCGACGCAAAACTGCTCATTTACAGCGCTGGTATTTGACAGATCGGCCTCTTTCCCGGACTTTCGGAACCATTGTCGCCTATTTTATCAGGAATCTGAAAAAAATGTCCAATTCGGGAATCAACGAACAAAAACGACTTCTGCTTCCAGTCTCCTGGAGAATTCCGAGAGACTCGAAGTTGTTTATTGTTCTGCTCGCTGCAGTAGTAATGTTGCCGTCCCTTTCAATCGATTCGTGCTTGGCGTCGCTGGCAAACATAGGTTTCTCCCTTCATGCGCCACCCTCGGCAACGGCGTTGATTCTCAGTCTCTTCATGGCGGGTTTCGCTGTCGGACAGGCGATTTTCGGTCCGTTATGTGATCGGTTCGGGCGCCGCCCGGCATTGCTTGCTGGATGCGTCGTCTTTACTGTAGCCGCTTTTGGATGCGGGATTACGTCCTCCATTGGCGGCCTGGTCATCTGGCGCTTTTTTCAAGGAATTGGTGCCGCTGCGGGACCTGTTATTTCGTTCGCGATCGTGCGTGATTTGTTTGTCGGTACGGCTGCTCGAAAACGATTTGCCTACGTTGGGGTCGTTGCAACCCTTGCTCCAATCATCGCGCCCACTCTCGGCGGGCTGATCTCAAGTTGGGCCGGGTGGCGTGGAGTCTTCTACTGCCTGGCCTTAGGTGGCCTCCTAGTGGGTGCAATCATTGTTCTCAGTCTCGAAGAATCGATTGTCCGTCGCGACAGGCAAGCGCTATTTCTTAGCAATATTAGTGTAAATTGGTGGCGCGTGATTTCGCACCGAGTCTGTCGCACATATGCGATCGTCGGCGGTCTGAGCTTTGGCGGATTGTTCGCCTATGTCTCCGGGTCTGCGTTTGTTTTCATTGAAATATTCAAACTAGACCAACGCGTGTTCGGAGCGCTCTTCGCCTTGAATGCCTTAGGTATAGCCATTGGAGCCTTCACAGTCGCACAGTTAAGCAACGTCCCGCAGAAGCGATTGCTCTCGACAGGGTTGGCGATCGGACTGGTTGCGAGTGGGACGCTTGTTTTGCTAACCGTCAGGCACGCACTAACGCCGCTCTCCGCCACGCCGTGGCTAATGCTGAATACGTTCTCCATCGGCATTGTTAGTCCAAACCTTGTCCATGGTTTGTTGGAACCGGTTCCTGAAATCGCTGGAGTGGCATCGTCCATCTTTGGCAGTGTACGAATGATCGCCGGCGCTATATCCAGCGAACTGGTGGCATTCTGCTATAATGGGACCCCAGCCGCGATGACCGGTGTGATGCTGCTCTTCGGGGCGTCTGCCTTCGGATTTTGGCTTTGCTCACTTCCGTTTTTACAGGAAAGCCGGCGGGTAGGACCACCGTGCACCGATAGTTCGTGTGTCAGCCACTGATCCAGTTCAACCAAAAAGACCTGAGAAACGATCGGGCTCAAGGACTGAGGCATCGTTGTTCTTCGGATTGTTAACTCGGGTGCTGATCTCCACCATCTTCAATCCGTCGGCTGGAAACGGCCGAAGGAGCTGTACGAGATCATGGGATTTCTCTTCTCCTAGCCATGCCGGTTGGTCCTCAGTATTGAGGATCACAGGCATTCGATCGTGAATCTGAGCAATCAACTCGTTTGCTTCAGTCGTGATGATAGTGCACGAAAAAAGCCATTCCCGGTTCACCGGATTTTTCCAGGCCTCCCAAAGTCCGGCAAACGCGAAGGGTTCGTTATCCTTGAGAGCAATATCAAATGGGACTCTCGGGCCGCCCCTCCTGCGCCATTCATAGAAGCCGTTCGCCAAAACGAGGCAGCGACGCTTTTTGAATGCCTTTCTATAAGCGGGCGCGGTTTGAACCGTCTCCATTCGCGCATTAATGGTTCGGTAACCGATCTTTTCGTCTTTGGCCCAGCTCGGTATCAATCCCCATCGCAGTGAAACCAGTGACCGCACAGCCTTTTCCGGATCATATCGCACAGCCAGAACGTCTTGAGAGGGCGCGATGTTGTAGCTGATCGGCAAATCCGTCTGTTTGGGAATTGGGATATGATACATTCGAGCCAGTTCTTCCTCCTGACTTGTCCGACGGTAGCGCCCGCACATATCCCAGTGCCTACGCCTGTCCGAACTCGATGGCAAGTCAGCGAAGGTGAGGGCACAAAGACTTTTTCACCACAGAGACACAGAGGACACAAAGTTCGAAGGGAAATGAACCGGACGCTAAAAGACCGTCAAGCGGGTTCCCCATATCATAAGCCCCAATTTCCCTGCCTTCTCTTAGCTTCGTGTCCTTTGTGTCTCTGTGGTGAAATCCCCCTCCGTGCTCTCTAATACAGAAAAAAAAACTTGACTCATCTGCAACAAGTTTTGCTTTTCAAGGATTCTAGCGCGAAACGAAACAAAAATGGATCTCGAACTAAAAGACAAAGTGGCGGTCATCACCGGCGGAAGTGTAGGCATTGGTCTCGCAATCGCAGAAGGATTGGCCGCTGAAGGCGTGAATCTCGTTCTTGCGGCGCGCGGCGCCGAACGCGTCAAAACCGAAGCGGATCGAGTTGCGAAGCATTATGGAATCAAGGCAATTGGAGTGGCAGCCGATGTCGCCAAAGCCGCAGACGTAAACCAAATCGTCGCGGCGACAGTTTCCGAGTTCGGGGGTGCCGATATCCTCATCAACAATGCGGGGACAGGAAGTAACGAAACGATCATGGAAGCTCCGGACGAAAAATGGCAGTTTTACTGGGATCTCCATGTCATGGCTGCCGTTCGATTGGCGAGAGGTCTGGTGCCCTCTATGCGAAAAAGGGGTGGCGGCATCATCCTCCACAATGCCTCAATCTGTGCCGCGCAACCGCTCTGGTACGAGCCGATCTATAACACGACAAAGGCCGCGCTGATGATGTTTTCAAAGACTCTGGCGACCGAGGTGATCAAAGACAACATCCGCGTGAACACCGTGAATCCCGGCCTGATTCTCACCCCCGATTGGATCAAGACCGCGAGACAATTGACTGCAGACAAAGGCGGTGATTGGGAAGGTTACCTGGCTTCCGTCGCACGTGAGCATGCGCCGATCGATCGCTTCGGCACGCCTGAAGAACTTGCAAGCTTCTTCGTGTTCCTCTGCTCGAAACGTGCGAGCTATTCGGTCGGGTCCACCTATTACGTCGACGGCGGCATGCTCAAGACCGTTTGAGATCGACGAAAAAAGAAGTTTGGTAGATGCCGCATCTCCGAGGCGATTCCCGCCGTGGTCTGGTAGGGCCGCATCTCCGAGGCGGCCGTTATTCCGGTGAGGAGTTCGGAGGTCTGCCTCTACCAGCTTCGAGGCCGACGAAAAAGGCGCCAGATCAAGGGGCAAAAACAACATAGAACGATTGTGTAATGAACTTATGCCTCATTCGCGTGCCCACTTTTGCCGCCCACCGGAACGGTGTCCCGTAGTTTGCCCTTCCTTAGTTATCCTGTAGGCGCATCTGCGTTCGCCCGCCAGGATGTGTTCAACTCGTTCGACGTTTGTGCCGGGGCCGAGGATCATTCGAAAGAGCATAAGTTCATTTGCGCACAACCCCGTGCAACTCGACGCCGCGGCGCATATTGGACAATGGTTTTCGATGAAAAGATATTTGCCTGCGCCTTCGGAGCGGACCTCGGCCATATATCCCTCTTCGGTGCGTATCTCGGCCAGTTTTTGAAGTTTTCTTCGCAACGGCATGGCTGCCAGGATCCGAGCGGAATAGGACGCTCGCTGGCGCGCAGTGCGACGTTCCAGGATTCTCTGCAAACCATCGGCTCCAAAAGCGTCATTCAAAGAGTCGATCAAGGAAACGCTCAGCTCCGCGTATGCATCCGGAAACAGTCGATCGGCTTTCCGAGTCAGCTCCCAATATTTTGCGGGCCGGCCTACAGGAACTGCACGCTCTTTCGCTGTTACCATTTTCTGATCTTGGAGAATGTAGAGATGCTGGCGAATAGCCATTGGCGAAACGCCGATGCGTTCCGCCAAAGTTGCTGAGTCAAGCGGACCATCAGTCTTTAACATCTTGACGATCCGCCGCCGTGTTTTGGACTCATCGCGAGCATCTGCCGGTTCAGTCATTTGTTTCTAAATATTTATCTTTACAAAGTATCGGCCTCTGCCATAAATGTTACATCGGTTTTATAAAGAAATTTCGTTAGAAACGAAAGGTTATTCGCCCTGTTATCTCGCGGATGCACGCCAGTTTCTATGAAAAGGTTGAATGCCAAACATGTCCTCATTACCGGTGCCTCACGAGGGCTCGGACGCCAGTTGGCCCTCGATTTCTCACGCGAAGGCGCCGCTGCTCTGGCTCTATGCGCCAGGAATCTCGATTCATTGCGAGTGTTGAAGCGCGAGATCGACGAAACGGCTCCAGGCGCAAATGTCATTGTTATCGAAGCCGATATGAGCCGTCCGGCGGACATTGAACGTCTTTTCGCGGTCGCGCTGAGCGAGTTCCACGGACGGCTGGACGTGCTGATCAACAATGCCTCCGCGCTTGGTCCTGCGCCCATGCCGTTTCTTCTGGACTATCCGCTCGAAGATTTTCAGACCGTTTTGAATACCAACCTGGTCGGGCCTTACCTGGCAATCCGTGAAGCCCTCCCGGCGATGTTCGAGCGGGGCGGTTCCATCGTAAACGTCACAAGCGATGCCGGAATTGTCGGCTATGCGGGCTGGGGTGCCTATGGGATTTCCAAGTTCGGACTCGAAGGTTTGTCTCAGACCTGGGCCGCAGAGTTGGCGGAAACGCAAGTGCGTGTTAACTGGGTTGACCCCGGCAGCATGAATACGGCAATGCATCGGGCCGCTGAGCCGGACGAAAATCCGGAGCAATGGGCCGATCCCGCGGACGTGACCGAGGTGTTCATCTATCTGGCTTCCGACGAATCAAAAGGAGTAACTGGACGGCGATTCGAAGCTCAGAAATTCAGCTCGAAAAGAGCGGAGAACCACCATGTCTCGGGTGCTTGAATTCTCGCTACCGGAAGGCCTGAATGCGAAAGAGCCGCCTGAGCTGAGGGGAAGCCGCCGACGCGATGGCGTCCGCCTCTTGGTGCTTAACCGGCGAGCGGGCAGGGCCATCCATTCACGCTTTGACCGGATTTGCGATTTTCTGGTGGAGGGCGATCTGCTCGTATTCAACGCGAGTCGAACCCTTCCGGCGTTGCTTGTCGGACGGAGGGAATCCGATAGATCTAGAGTCGAATTGCGTCTTGCCTCGCATCTTTCCGACGATTCCTGGCTAGCGCTTGTTCGGAATGCTTTGCCCGAGAATTGCCCTGTCCGCGAAGAAACAAACTCCGTGATCAACTTTGACCTCGGTTTAAGCGTGCGGTTGGAATCTCCTCACGAAAAAATCCCTTGCATCTGGAAAGTACGATTCTCTGCCAGCGGCTCAGCGCTGGTCGATCTTATCTATCGTCTGGGTGAGCCCGTGCGCTACCGATACGTCTCGCGGCCCTGGCGGCTGAATTACTATCAAACCGTCTATGCAAGGGAGCCAGGCTCGGCCGAAATGCCGAGCGCAGGACGCGCGTTTACTTGGGAAACGTTTCTGCGGCTGCGCAAAAAGGGGATCGAGACAGCATATATTACGCTGCACACCGGTCTAAGTTCCTATCTGGACGACGAACTCGACAGACGCCTTCCAGGTCTGGAAGAAGAATATGATATCGGTGAGCGCGCGGCTTCGAAGATTCGAGCCGCTTGTTCCGCCGGCAGACGAGTTATCGCCGTGGGTACAACGGTTGTGCGAGCCCTGGAATCTGCTGCTCAAGCCGATGGCATCGTGAGGGCAGGGCACCGTTATACAGGGCTCAGGATCACACCCGATACCGCGCTTCGGGTCACAGATGGAATCTTGACCGGTCTGCATGAGCCGGCGGCAAGTCATCTGGAGCTTTTAAGCGCCTTTATCTCGCCGGCGCTCTTGAGGGAAGCATATATTGATGCCATTCGGTTGCGCTATCTTTGGCACGAGTTCGGAGATCTGAACCTGATTATTTGAACTGAGCGCAGGCCGGAAACCGGATAACGGTGCGACATCGTCCGGCCGTATAATGGTACCCACTGATTGAAAAGTTTTATTGGCCACAGAATACCGATAAATCATTCCGTCATTGCCCGTGATGACCACGAAGATATCTCCTTTGCCGTCGGCAGCGATACCGTCGGCCTTTGCCGCAGGCAGCGGGATCCTGTTCACTCCAGCGGCAAGCTTCTCGGGATCAAGAATGTAAAGGCTTCCGCGATATGAAACAGCCCATAATTTGTGAGTCGAAGAATCGAAAGTTAGGCCATCCAGCTCCTCTAGTTCAGGAGATCGCTGGAGCACGGTGCCGGTTTTTGGGTTTAGTTCAACAACGGGGCCTCGCCAGAGGTTCACAAAGAGGTGCCCCTCGTTGTCGTATATCAATCCCGCTGGATGGCCGCCCGGGAAGGTCTTAAGAATTGTTAAAGCTTTCGTTGTGAGGTTAATTCTATAGATCCTACCGCTCGCGACATCCGAAACCAGGACGCTGCTGCCGTCGGGTTCCAAAGCTAGATCGTGTGGCCCGAAGGACTTATCTTGAGTCATGCCCGAAGCCAGCAATTCAGTCGACCTATTGGACGGATCGAATCTCCTTACAGCTCCAGCCTGCGGTTCAGAGTAAATAATCCGGCCATCAGTATCGAACAGCAGGCTATCAGGCCCCCCCTCCGATGGCGTCGAACATACACGACTCATTGCACCGGTAGCGGTGTCGAGGGACGCAATCCCTCGATCCCCAATGAGGGTCAGATAGAGGACTATGGCGTTGGCGGGTTGCTGCAATTCAATGATGCACAGACTGCACAACAGTATTATCCATGTTCCGCATCGTCCCTTGGATAAGTTTTGCATTTTTGGGCGTTTGCTCAAAACAACGTGAGTTCTTCCCCTCCTGGTTAAAGTAAGCCTATCAAATGGCCCACGGGATAGCAACAGACCGCGCGATCTGGGATCGCCGAGACCCCACGGACAGCGTCGGTATCCCCTTTGGAAACCACGCTCTCCGACTGTCCCGAGTCTCGTCGGGCCGCCACTTCCGATTCCGCGCATTCTCACGGGAGCGTGAGAAAATGCTAAATAGACAAGACATCCCAATAGATCACCTTCCCATTCGCGTTGCCTACGTAGCGAACGCTGCCATCCTGCGACACTACCGTTATCATGCATTCCGGGTGTCTCCGGGCGAGACGGTATGCTGACCGGTGACGCGTTCCTGCGTCGTCGGCGCGCTCTTCCACAACTTCGTGCCCCTCGATATCGAGCGCTCGGTAGACAACTTCCTTTTCGACAGTTGGGATATGGATTTCTGCGCCAAATCCAATGAGATCCCGGGCGGCGGTCAGAACCAGTGCCCCGTCGACGGCCATGAGATCCGCGAGAAAGCGCGCATACTCAAAAATAGCCTCATCCAGTTCTGCTAATCGGTCATCCTTCAGTTCTTGATAATCTTTCCACCCAACAGATTCCAGGCCGTGCTCCGCTCCGACCGCAGACAACGTACGCATGACCGAGAAGATCAAATCGCGATAACGTTGCGTAGCCTTCGTGCCGCGAATCCAATATTTCGGTGTGATCGGGCCGGTTGGACTCACAAGTCTTTCGGCGCCTGGCATGGTGACAATAAGCATTCCGCCATGCCTGGCATGCCGGACGTGACTGATGATTCGTTTGGTGACATTCTCACCGAGCGCCCGCGTAAAGTCTATGTTTACGGCAGCAGGCGCAATATGGTTCTTGAAACATTCGCGGTTTGCCCATCTCGCAAATTGATCCTGCCGCTTCACCAGCCATGTCGCTTCAAATATGTGGAATCCGTGGCCCTGCAGCTTTCCGGTAAGCAGCGTTGCGATTCGGCGGTCGCCGCGCAAAATGATAAGATTGCCCGGCCCCCGGATCTGAATGATCAATCGGTTCGGGACCTCCGGACTTTGCAAACGGCCGCCGTCCGTGGCGTTGATCCATCGGCTGCCGGAGTTGATCACTCCCCAGATCAAAAATCCTTTACGCGGGTCCCACCTGACGCCGATCAAGGAGCGATAGAAGGTTGCCGAAGGACTGAGTCGGCGAATCTCGTGCTCGCGCAGTTTCCTTTCGTCGACTAACTGAAGGACCTGAAGTCCGTCGGGTGGACCTGTGCCGTCACTGAGTTCGGCCGGATCGATAAGGATCAAACGGCAGCTGACTTGGCGGTCTTCTTCACGGAGCAAGCTGGCCTGGTAAGCCTCGCTTAAGAGTGTTGATAGCGCATCTTCCGGCGGCAGAAGAACCTCTTCCTCTGGAGCAGTCGTCCATTGCGCCGCGATCGTCCGTGCAAGTTCTAAGGGATAGATGTGGATACAATACTCCTGCGCTTTTGCGGCTTCCCAGGGCAAGCTTATTGATAATGTAGGCTAGGCTTCGTCGATAACGGCTGCGAGGGACCGCAGCCCTGAGAAGACAGAAGACAGAAGACAGAAGACAGAATTCAGAACCCCAAACTCCGAACTCCGAACTCCGAACCGCAGCCCTGCAGGTCGTTATGGACAACCAATGTTGACGCCAGCTCTGGAGGGCTACGCTCCGTCGTAGCCGTGGGCGCCCTGGGGACTTCTAAGGAAACTCAGCTCCGGACGCAGTTCAGGAACTTTCCGGAGTTGATCTTCCGCACTTCATTCCGCGCCTGCAAAATTCTGTCTATTCCAACACTGATTCGATAGGGCGATCCGTGAAAAACTCATGCTCCGCCAGCCACCTAGCATTGAAAAGTTTCGATTGGTACTTTAATCCGGAGTCGCAAAGAATGGTGACGATCGTGTGTCCGGGGCCGCACTCAATCGCATATTTCGCAGCTCCGGCGATATTAATTCCGGAGGAAAGGCCGAGAAACAAACCTTCCTCACGCAGCAACTGGTAAACGATCGTCAAAGCGCATTGATCAGTGATGCGGTATGCCCGGTCCACCGTAACGCCCTCAAGATTCTTTGTGACCCTCGTTTGGCCGATCCCCTCGGCATAGGATTCTCCGTCTTTGATCTCGGTATGACCCTGAGTGAACCAGGACCACATCGCGGCGCCGTAGGGATCGGCGCAGACAAGGGCAATTTCCTTCCTGCGCTCTTTCAAATAGAGACCCGTACCCGCAAGCGTGCCGCCCGTTCCGATGGCGGAAACAAAAGCGCTGACCTCGCCATCCGTTTGATCCCAGATTTCCGGGCCGGTCGTCGCGAAATGCGCGTTCCGGTTCGCTATATTGTCAAACTGATTTGCCCAGAACCAACCCTTCTCCTTTGCTAGGCGTTGCGCAATACGGTTATAGTTTCCAGGGTCGCTGTACGGTTTCTCCGGCACGGTCAGCACCTCCGCTCCAAGAGTTCTGAGCAGGTCTATCTTTTCGGGCGACTGCGTCTCGGGGATTACGATCACGGTGCGGTATCCTTTTGCGTGACCAACAACGGTGAGCCCGATTCCAGTATTCCCGGCAGTCCCCTCAACGATTGTGTCTTTGGGGCGTAACCTGCCCTCTCTTTCTGCATCCAGGATGATGCCAAGGGCTGCCCGATCCTTCACCGAACCCCCGGGGTTCATGAACTCGGCCTTACCGACGATTTCGCAACCAGTCAGTTCGGAGAGCCGTCGGAGACGTACGAGTGGGGTGCGACCAACGTGGTTTTCAATCCCTGCGTAACGCTTCGCACTCATGGCCGCGAATATAGCGGCGATTCTGTTGGATTCAAAACCGGGCGGTCAGCCCTGGAGGGCTACGCTCCGTCGTAGCCGCGCTTTACGAAACCTGCATCGTATCGCACGGCTGCGAGGGACCGCAGCCCTCCAAGTCAATAGCGGCCAACGGAATTTCGATCGAGCGCCCTGGAGGGCTACGCTCCGTCGTAGCCGCGATCTGCGAAGCCTGCATCGTATCGCGCGGTCGCGAGGGGACCGCAGCCCGCCAACTCCATCGCGATCCTCCCGATGTTTTTATCGGCCTTCAGAGCCTGGCGAGTAAACGAACGTTTTCGACTGGGTTTATTGGCGCTCTTGCACTAATATGTTTTCCCCCGCAGATCCCTCCAGTTTATGAAATCACCTTTTCTTGTTGTCTGCATGGTCCTGGCGGTGCCGTTTCTCTGCGTGGAGGCGCTGCCTGGTGCCGAAGAATCGAAGATGGTCAATCTGTTGCAATCTGCGTTTCCGGCGGCCCCAATCACGGTTTCACTCGACCGCCTGATCGCGAGTGTTCAATCGAGCCGGAAAAAGACTAAGTCCGTTAACGTAAAGAATGATCCGCCGCCCATATTTGTTAGCTACCAGCCCGCGATTCTACTGATCCTACCAGGTCAACCTGTCCTCGGAAGCATCAATCTTCAGCAGAACTCTAAAAGGGAAAACAGGGCTGCACAACGCAGCTCGCGTCAGGGGCGGACAAGAAACGAAGGTTGATCGCAAAGAGAAGAAACGCGCCGTCGCGGGTGATTGAACATTCGACGAATGGACAAATGAGAGCAATCCGGAATTTGGGGTATGTTTGGCTGGCTCTCTGCATAGTGGCGGGTCTGCTGTCTGGCTGCTCGAAAAAGGGGTTTGATGAAAGCTCGCTCGGACCCCCGGAAGTGCTTGTTACGGACGTGATCCAAAAAGATGTACCCGTTGTCCGCGAATGGATTGGGTCCCTGGATGGTTCGGTAAATGCCGATATCCGAGCGCGCGTTTCCGGTTACCTTATTTCGCAGAATTACAAAGAGGGTAGGCTCATCAATAAGGGAGATTTGCTTTTCCAAATCGACCCGAGCACTTACGAAGCCGCCGTCGAGCAATCGAAGTCGGCTCTAGCCCAGGCGCAGGCTAACCAGCTTCAAACACAACAGACTGAAGAGCGTGAAACTCGGCTCTTCGCGCAAAAGGTCGAAAGCCAGCAGAACCGCGACAATGCTATCCAGGCCAACGCTTCTGCTAAGGCTGAAGTCAAGGCACAGGAGGCGATGCTCCGGCAGGCACAGCTCAATCTGGATTTCACCAGAATTACGGCTCCCATAACAGGGATTGCCGGAATCGCAAACCCCGGGATTGGCGATCTCGTAGGGCCCGGCGACGCGCAGCCTCTCATGACGATGTCTACTGTCAATCCGATCAAGGCGTACTTCAGGGTCAGCGAACAAGAATACCTGAAGGTTGCCAGCAGGATTGAGGAAGGCAGGGCTGCAGGCGAGTCTCCGCCACCGGTCGAAATAATTCTCGCGGACGGATCGGTATACCCCCATCAAGGTAAATTCTCCGCCGTTGATAGAGACGTGGACCAGCAAACCGGCACAATCCGCTTAGCGGCTCTTTTTCCGAACGCCGAAAACATTTTGCGTCCTGGTGGCTTTGTGCGCGTTCACGTGACCGTCAAAAAAATCAATGAGGCTCTGCTCGTACCGCAACGCGCGGTGAATGAGTTACAAGCGAGTTATGAGGTCGTTGTCGTCAACGGAGAGGGAAAGGCGGAAACGCGTTTGGTCAAACCGGGTGTGCGTGAAGGCTCGCTATGGGTTATTGAAGAGGGTTTGCATCCCGGCGACCGCGTGGTGGTCGAAGGTGCCCGGAGAGTGCGTGATGGGCAAACTGTCAAAGCGATGCCCTGGACGGCGCCGATCGCTTCCAAAGCACAATGACGATGTCGGAATTCTTCGTTTACCGACCCATCCTGGCGATTGTTATTTCGATTGTCACGCTGATCGTCGGCTTCGTTGCCCTGGCGTCTTTGCCGGTGTCCCTGTTTCCAAACATCACTCCGCCCGAAGTAGTTGTCTCCGCGACGGATCCCGGGGCCGATGCAGTCACCGTTGAGCAGTCTGTTGCGACGCCGATCGAACAGCAGATCAGCGGCGTCGATGGCATGAATTACATGTACTCGCTCAACTCCAATACCGGGCAGATGAAGTTGCGAGTGAATTTTGATGAGAAGACACATCCGCAAACAGATCAGATTCTTACGCAGATGCGCCAGACGCAATCTGCTGCCCAGCTTCCGCCGGAAGTGACAGCGCAAGGAGTCAGCGTTCAGAAATCGTTTGCAGCTCCGTTGATGCTTATTTCGTTGCGTTCGCAGGATCGACGCTATGATTCAGAGTTCTTAACTAACTATGCGTACATCAACCTGAACGATCCGCTCACCCGCGTGCCTGGGATTTCGAACGTACAGATCTTTGGAGCCGGGCAATACGCGATACGTATTTGGGTGAGACCGAGCGAGTTAGCACGATACAATCTCACAGTTCCGGACATCGTTAGTGCCGTTCAGCAGCAAAATGCTGTCAATCCTGTAGGTGTCTACGGGGGCGAACCCGTCCCGGCAGTTCAGGAGTTCACCTACATGGCGACTGCTAAGGGTCCGCTTGTTACCCCCGAAGAGTTTGAAAACATTATCGTGCGCGAGCGCCCTGACGGGAGCGTGGTACGTCTCAAGGACGTGTCGCGAGTTGAACTCGGCACCCAGGTCTATGCAACGCGCGCGCGCCTGAATGGACAACCGAGCGCCATTGTCGCTGTTTATCAACTTCCCGGCACGAATGCGCTCGCCGCGGCAAATGGCGTGAAGAAAGTGTTAGCGAGGCTGAAGGAGCATTTCCCCAGCGGATTGGACTATGTCGTTGCGCTCGATACCACGCGAGCTGTGGTCGCCGGAATTCAGGAAATGCTCAAAACGCTTCTGGAAGCCCTCCTTCTCGTGGCGCTGGTCGTTTATCTGTTCTTACAGAGTTGGCGCGCGACAGTGATTCCGCTATTAGCCGTGCCGGTGTCGTTAGTGGGCACATTCGCCTTTTTTCCGCTATTGGGATTCTCGATCAATACGCTCTCCCTCTTCGGATTGGTGCTCGCAATTGGTTTGGTAGTCGATGACGCGATCGTGGTCGTTGAAGCGGTCGAGCGTTATATTCATCAGGGTCACTCGCCGAAAGAGGCAACAATCAGGGCGATGCGCGAGATCACGAGCCCGGTAGTGGGTGTGGCTCTGGTTCTTGCTTCGGTATTCGTTCCCACGGCATTTATCCCGGGAATCACAGGGCGCCTTTACCAGCAATTTGCGATTACGATCGCCTTATCGGTAATCATATCGGCTTTCAACGCGCTCACACTCTCTCCGGCCTTATGTGCGCTTCTTTTACGCCCGCGGAAAATGGGCGCTCGAGGATTGAACCAACTCTTTGAACGTTTCAATGTAATCTTTTCCAGGACGACCGAAAGCTATGTGCAAGTTGCCGCGATCTTTGTTAGGCGGACAGGAGTAGTCCTGCTCCTTCTCGTGTCGTTCACCGTCGCCGCCATCCTCTGCGGCAAGGGCATTCCGGCAAGCTTCTTGCCGGATGAGGATCAGGGATTTTTCTATGTCAATCTACAGTTGCCGGATGCGGCTTCGTTGCAGCGAACGGATGAGGCAAGCCGGAAAATTGAATCTCTCATTTCTCGGACACCCGGAGTGCAATTCACGACGACCGTTGCCGGGTTCAGCCTGCTGAGCGGTGTACAAAGTACCTATAGCGGATTCTTTTTCGTAACTCTCGTTCCGTGGGACGAACGCAAAAAGTTAGTTCAACAATATCAGGCTCTTAAGGGGCGCCTGAATCTTCAGCTGATTCAGCGGCCCGAGGGAACGGTGTTTGGATTTTCGCCTCCGGCGATCCCTGGGTTAGGCGTGGCCGGAGGTGTTACATTGGTTCTCGAAGATCGCGCTGACAGAGGGCCTGGGTTCCTCGCAGATAACGTGAATGCGTTTATCGCGATGGCTCGCAAACGCCCTGAACTGGGACGCGTAACGACGACCTTACTACCTTCCGTCCCTCAGGCGTATGTAGCGGTCGACAGAGACAAAACTCTGAAGCAGGGAGTTGCTCTCAAAGACGTTTATAACACATTGCAAAGCTTTCTGGGCGGATCGTTTATCAACTATTTTTATCGCTTTGGGCGTCAATGGCAGGTCTATATACAAGCGGAAGATCAGTTCCGAAAGGAGGCCGATCAGATTGGACAGTTTTATGTGCGCAACAGTCAGAATGAAGCCGTGCCGCTTTCCGCGCTGATTCGCGTCGAACGCCGATTCGGACCGGAATTTACGATGCGTTATAATCTGTTCCGGTCGGCTCAGATTCAGGTTCTTCCTGCACCGGGCTACAGTTCGGCACAGGCGATGCGGGCTTTGGAAGATGTCTTTGCACAATCCATGCCGCCTGCAATGGGGTACGACTATCTCGGGATGTCATTCCAGGAGAAGAAAGCGCAACAAGGAACACCGCCGGCAGTGATATTCGGAGTTTCCCTGCTGTTTGTCTTTCTGATCCTGGCTGCTCTTTATGAGAGCTGGTCTTTGCCGATCGGTGTTTTGTTAAGCACGCCGGTCGCTGTTTTTGGAACTCTATTTGCACTCTATTTGCGCAGGTTAACCGAAAGCACATTTCTTCCGCCGGTCCTGGTGCAAGTAGAGAACAATGTATTTGCGCAAATCGGCCTGGTTATGATCATCGGCCTGGTTGCGAAGAACGCGATTCTGATCGTTGAATTTGCCAAGTCGGAATACGACCGCGGAGAATCGCTTGCCGAGGCCGCATTAACAGCTGCGAGACTTCGGTTTCGGCCGATTCTGATGACTTCATTTGCTTTTATCGTCGGTTGTATTCCACTCGCGATGGCCTCCGGATCGGGTGCGATAGCGCGACAAGTAATGGGTACCGCCGTTATCGGCGGGACGCTTGCCGCAAGTGCGCTTGCGATTTTCCTGATCCCCGCAGGGTTTTGTATCGCCGAACGCTTTTCGATATGGTGTGCCGGCAGGGTAACGGTTCGACGAATCAGCAGAGGAGAGGAACCGCGAGGTATCGTATGACGAAGTTCTTTATCGATCGTCCCATAGTAGCGATCGTTATCTCGCTGGTGACGGTGATCGTCGGAGTTGTCTCGATCACAATTTTGCCGGTGTCGCTCTTTCCGGACGTCGTTACTCCTCAAACCGTAGTCACCGCAAATTATACCGGCGCAGATGCTCGGACGATTGAACAAGCCGTGGCGACCCCGATCGAGCAACAGATGAGCGGTGTCGACAACATGAACTACATGTACTCGGTCAATGCCAATAGCGGCCAAATGGTATTGACAATCGACTTTGATTTGAACACGGATCCGAATACGGATCAAATTCTTGTGCAGATGAGGCAGACCCAGGCTTCGTCGCAGCTTCCGTCGGCGGTTAACAATCTCGGTGTCACTGTTCAAAAATCTCTGGCTGCGCCATTGATGGTTATTTCGTTATTCTCCCCGGATGGGAGCCGGGATGCGCTCTTTCTGTCCAACTATGCATATATAAACTTGAACGACGCGTTGACCCGTGTTCGCGGCATTTCAAATGTGCAGATCTCCGGCGCCGGTGAGTACGCAATGCGGTTGTGGCTGCGACCTGACCAACTGGCGCAGCTAAGTCTTACCGTTCCAGACATCGTCAATGCTGTTCAGGCACAGAACGCCGTCAACTCGGCAGGGCAGGTCGGAAGTGAACCCGCGCCCCCCGGGCAGGAGTATACCTATACCGCGCGCTCACAAGGCCGCCTCACTACGCCGGAGCAGTTCGCAGATATTATTATCCGCCAGCAACCGAATGGCGGGACGGTGAGGTTGAAAGACTTGGCGCGTGTTGAACTCGGGGCACAAACCTACACGACTCGAGGTCGGCTCAATGGAAGGCCCGCAGCGGTTGTTTCCATCTATCAGTTGCCGGGTACCAATGCTTTGGCTGCGGCAAAGGGCGTGAAGCAGTTAATGAAGACGATAAAAGAGCGGTTTCCTTCAGGCGTAGATTATGTTGTTTCACTCGACACAACCCGCCCCGTAGTGACGGGCATTCGCGAGATGGTCGCAACGCTCGTAGAGGCTTTAATACTAGTCATAGTCGTCGTTTACTTGTTCCTTCAAAGCTGGCGCGCGACACTCATTCCGCTTCTGGCTGTGCCGGTCTCATTGATCGGAACCTTTGTCTTCTTTCCGCTACTTGGATTTTCCGTTAATACGCTCTCCCTATTCGGATTGGTCCTGGCGATTGGGTTGGTCGTGGATGACGCGATCGTGGTCGTGGAAGCCGTCGAACGCTACATCCACAATGGCCTTCCCCCCAAGGAAGCGACCGAGAAGGCGATGCACGAGATCACCGGACCGGTGATAGGGGTAGCCCTGGTCCTGGCCTCCGTCTTCGTCCCAACTGCCTTTATCCCCGGAGTGACGGGGCGGCTTTATCAACAGTTTGCAGTAACCATTGCCGTATCGGTCATCATCTCTGCTTTAAACGCGCTAACGCTTAGTCCTGCCCTTTGTGCTCTGCTCTTGAAACCCGGGCGCGAACAGAAGACGCAAGGTTTTTTTGGATGGTTCAACCGGTTGTTTGGTGTGGCTACGGAGGCATATGTCCGGGTTTGCGCTCTATTTATTCGCCACGTTTTTACTGGGGTCATTGTTTTATTGGCGTTCGTGGCGGCCGCTCTTTTCCTTGGCAGGAGAATTCCAACCGGCTTTCTGCCGGACGAAGATCAAGGATTTTTCTACGTGAACTTGCAACTCCCTGATGCTGCTTCCCTTCAGCGGACTGACAATGTTTGTCGGGAAGTCGAGACGATTCTGGCGCAGACGCCGGGCATTGAACAGGTGACTGCAACGATCGGTTCAAGTCTGCTCACCGGAGTGCAAAGCACTTACAGCGCCTTCCTCTTCGTAACGCTCAAACCATGGGAGGAACGGAAAAGCCAGGATGAACATTTCCAGACGATCAAGGCTCGCCTCAATAGAAAATTGAGCCGGTTGCCGGAGGCGCTTGCGATCGCATTTTCGCCGCCGGCGATCCCGGGAGCAGGGATTTCGGGCGATATCAGTTTCGTTCTCGAGGACCGCGCTGGTAGCGATCCGGAGTTTTTGGCGAATAGCGCGAAGACCTTCCTGGAGGCGGCTCAGCGACGCTCTGAACTAGCTCAGGTCACCACGACGTTCCTGCCTGCCGTGCCGCAGATATACATCGATGTGGACGTCGATCAGGCGCTTAAGCAGAGTGTGGCGGTCAGTGATGTGTATACGACCATCCAGACGTTCATGGGTGGTTCGTTTATTAACTATTTCAACCGATTCGGACGCGAATGGCAGGTCTATGTTCAGGCGGAAGGTGAATATCGCGCAAATGTAGAGAACCTTGGGGGCTTCTATGTGCGCAACACGAACAATCAAATGATTCCTTTGAGCGCGCTGACCAGAGTCGAACGGCGGACCGGTCCCGAATTCACGATGCGATACAATCTTTACAGTTGCGCACAGATCAATGCTTCGCCCGCCACCGGCTACACTTCAGATCAAGCAATGCGGGCGCTTGAAGAAGTCTTTGTGCAGACGATGCCAAGCCAGATGGGCTTCGATTACCTTGGCATGTCCTACCAGCAGAAACAGGCCCAGCAAGGGCTGCCGCCGGCTGCGATCTTTGCCTTCTCGCTTCTATTTGTCTTTTTGATTTTGGCCGCTCTTTACGAAAGCTGGTCGTTGCCGTTCAGCGTTCTATTGAGTACGCCGATCGCAGTTTTCGGTGCTTTTGGCATGATCTATCTGCGCCGCGTTGCGGTAGGGGCCTTCGTTTCTCCGTTGCTTGTCCAGATCGAAAATAACGTTTTCGCCCAGATCGGACTTGTAATGATCATCGGTCTCGTTGCAAAAAACGCGATTTTGATCGTCGAGTTCGCGAAGGTTGAGTACGAGCGGGGCGCATCTCTCCAGGATGCTGCTCTCACCGGCGCGCGTCTCCGGCTCCGGCCGATCCTCATGACCTCATTTGCTTTCATACTAGGCTGCGTCCCGCTCTGGACGGCTTCTGGTTCCGGGGCCGTAGCCAGGCAGATTTTGGGTACGACGGTTATTGGGGGCATGCTTGCGGCCAGTGCTATCGCGGTTTTCTTGATTCCGGTGAGTTTTTATCTGGTGGAAAAATTTTGCGCTCGCAAGATGGCGATGCTGAGAGTCATTCCAAAAAAATCTCTCCCGAAAAAGGAGCACCCACATGAATAAACCCTACGCACTCGTTCGATCCGCTCTGATCGCATTCTTGTTTGTCGTCTTTGCTACGCCGCTTATTGCGCAGCATATAGCGGGAATTCAAATGGCGGAGCTTACCAAAAAGCTTCATTTGACGGATCAACAACAGAAGGAATTGGCACCTGTCGTCGAACAGCGAGATAGGGAGGCGGCGGCATTGAAGGCAAACACTTCTTTGAGCAAGATCCAGAAACTTCGCCGGCTCAGCGAAATCCAGACAAATTTTCGGAACAACGCCGCGAAAACCTTGAATCCGGAGCAAATCAAGAAGCTCGACGCCATCCAAGCCGAGCGTCGCGCCAAGCTCATGGAACACTCCTGAACCAAAAATTCCCTACAAGTACAAGAATAGCCGCGACTTCGCGTCGCCGACAATCTTCGTTCCAAGTAGAATCATCGAACATTCTCCGGAAAGGTTTTCAGGTAGTCCCGAATTTCATTCCTCACTCGGCGAAAGATGGCCAGGCGCTCTTCCTCCGTGCCTTGAAGAGCGGCCGGGTCTTCAAACGCATTGTGAATGCGTTTCGAGTGACCGGGAAACACGGGACAGCTTTCCTTTGCGTTGTCGCAGACTGTGAGCACATAATCGAACGATTGGCCTTGGAACTCGTTCACGTGCTTGGAGCGATGACCGGATTTCCGCTTGCGCATCGGCCAAGGTCCAAGTATTTAACCACATGGTTAAATATCCGGACGCCCATTCACTCGATCGTGTCTTCGGCGCTCTGGCCGATCGTACCCGCCGCCGCATCCTCGACCTCCTCGCCCACACAGATTCTCGCGTCACGGATATAGCGAAACCGTTTCCGGTTTCGCTCCCGGCTATCTCCAAACACCTGCGCGTCCTCGAAAATGCAGGACTCATTGAGCGGCATCGCGACGGTCGAGTCCATCGCTTGCGACTCAAGGCCGAACCGATGCGCGATGCGGCAGCCTGGATCGAACGTTACCGCGAATTTTGGGATGAGCAGTTTGCTTCCTTGTCCCGATACCTGGAAAAGCAACAGCAAAAGAACAAAGACAAACCATGAATACGACGACCGAACAAACAGCAGTTCTCGAAATGCGCCATATCATCACAGCACCCCGCGAACGCGTTTTTGCGGCTTGGACCACCCCCGAAGAAATTCAACACTGGTTTGGACCTGCAACGTGTCGCGTTCAGTCAGCGCGAGTCGATCTACGTGTAGGAGGCGAATATTGTTTTGATGTATCCAGCCAAAGGATTGGAGAGACACAGATTCGCGGAACTTATAAGGAAATAGTAGCGCCGGAGCATTTGGTGTATACCTGGCAGTGCGGATGCGACAGCGATCTAGCCGTCGAAGAAAGCCTCGTCACGGTAGACTTCATCGATCTGGGGCTCTCGACAGAAGTCCGCCTCCGGCACGAACTGCTGCCAAATGATATTGTTCGGGAAGATCACAAACACGGTTGGATTGGTACATTCGAAAAATTGGAAAAGTACCTCCGCGGCTGAAGATCATTCAGGGATTCAGAAGATCCGGGCGCCCTCAGCTGGGCTATTTGCTAGTTCATTCGCTTACCATCCTGAACTCCTGTCTTCTGACTCCTGAATTCTTTCTCCTTTCTCCTTTCTCTTACCAGCCCAGAATCCAGGCGAAGATCAGTGGCGCAACTATTGTGGCATCCGACTCAATAATATACTTCGGCGTGTCCAGAGAAAGCTTGCCCCAGGTGATCTTTTCGTTTGGAACCGCCCCCGAATAAGATCCGTAGCTCGTCGTCGAATCGCTGATCTGACAGAAATAGCCCCATCGAGGGACATCTTCCCTCCTCAAATCCTGGTGAAGCATAGGAACGACGCATATCGGGAAATCGCCTGCAATGCCGCCGGCAATCTGGAAAAAGCCGATCGATGATTTTTCCGATATCCTCGTGTACCAGTCCGCCAGGGAAATCATGTATTCGATGCCTGTTCGCACCGTATGCACGTTCTTCACGTCGCCAGAGATGCAATGACCCGCATACATATTTCCAAGCGTTGAATCTTCCCAGCCAGGCACAAACATCGGCAGATTCTTCTTCATGGCCGCGTACAACCAGCTGTCTTTCGGATCAATTTGATAAGAGGGTTTCAAGCGATCATCGCGGAGTATTTCGTAGAAGAATTCGTGAGGAAACAGCTTGCGTCCCCCTTGATCGGCCTTGACCCATTCCTCCAAAACGGCCTTTTCAATCCGTCGCATCGCTTCGCCTTCCGGGATACAGGTGTCGGTGACCCTGTTCAGATGTTGGTCAAGCAGAGCTTGCTCGTCTTCCCCCTTCAATTCACGCCAGTTCCGGATTCGTCTGTAATGATGGTGCGCAACCAAATTGAAGACATCTTCCTCAAGGTTGGCGCCAGTACAGGAGATGGCATGCACTTTGTCCTGCCGAATCATCTCGGCTAGGGAAAGACCCAATTCCGCGGTACTCATTGCGCCAGCGACTGTGACTAGCATCTTGCCATCCTTTTCAAGATGAGCCTTGTAGCCTTCCGCTGCGTCTTTCAAGCTTGCAGCGTTAAAGTGCCGGTAATGATGCGAAATGAAATCAGATACAGTGTTCATTTGCGAAGAAAGGCAGGCACTCTACCGATTTATTTTTCGCCGGGCCACTCGAAATGAAATTGAAGTTACAGGCTGTCCGCTTGCCATTGGGGCATTTTGCGCTCGAACTGGAATTTGAGATCGAAGCGACCTCTATCGGTGTTTTCGGCGAATCAGGTTCGGGGAAAACCTCGCTTCTTGATCTTCTAGCCGGGGTTCGGAGAGCGTCACAGGGAACGATTCAGCTCAACGAACTTCATTTGCAGAGCCATTCCGTGTTCTTTCCACCGGATCGGCGGGCGATCGGTTACGTACCGCAAGATCTCGCCTTGTTTCCCCATTTGAACGTTCGAAAGAATATCTTATATGGGGCAAAGCGGAAAACGACCGTGCCCGTAAATGGGATCTCGATCGAGCGGGTAATCAGAACATTGAATTTGGGCGATCTTCTCGAACGAAGAATCAATGATCTATCTGGAGGTGAGAAAGAGAGGGTGGCCATGGCTCGAGCTATAGCCTCGCGGCCGACCCTGATTCTCCTGGATGAGCCGTTTACCGCGCTGGATGCGAAATTGCGCAGGACCGGCGTTGAATTGGTGCGGCAGCTCCGTCACGAATTTTCTATTCCGTTCCTCGTGGTTTCTCACTCGCATAACGAGCTTCGATCGCTTTGCGACATCCTCGTGGAAATTGGAGCGGGAAAAGTGCTTAGGATTTACAGATCCGACGAAAGCAGCTGAGGACAGGGAGGAAATGGTTGCATGTCTCCAGACGCGATTGTAGACAGGTGTGAATGGACCTAAAGAGTATCCCTCTCGCGATTTTGATGACGCTCGGAGTGACCGGATTCGCACCGGCTCAGGAGCGAGCCAGCGAACCCGCGAAAGGTCAGGCCTTGGCCCTCAAAGCTCAGATTGTGGAATTGGATGGGCTTAAAGCCGAGATCAAGGCGCAAGGGGAGAAAATCGATCGGTTGGCACAGGAAGTTGCGAAGCTTAGCGATGCGTTGAAGCAGAAGGGGGGAGTGCCTGCGGCGAAGGCTGCTGAACCTGCCGCGACTCCCACGCCCGCCAATGTGAACCCCGCCACAGCAGGGGTTGAAAATCCATCGCCGGCGGACGCGGGAAATGTAAGAACGCACGTCGTGGCGAAAGGGGAAACATTGACTCAGATCTCCAAGCAATACGGAGTCAGCGTGGAAGAGATTCAGCAACTGAACAAGATCGAGGATGCCAAGAAACTCCAGGCAGGCCAAACGATTAAAATCCCGTCTGCGACTCCTCAGCCGACTCCGGGCGGGTAGTGGGTGCACGGTCCAGAATCAGTGTTTGAGATACGACCCCGGCGCCTGGCCCTGAATCTGCTGACAAAAGCGATGATGATTTGCTTTCAAACGCCAAAATTGCTAATGTCCCGTATGCCCGAAAGGACGCAAAAACCACCAACTCCGGTTCCATGGGAGCCCAAACAGGGCGGCGGCGAGGGACCGCGATCGCCGGACGTTTCGAAGCCCGACACAAAGGATCTCCTAAAGCGTATGCGTAAGGTGGATCCGAATCAGTCGAAACGTTATCGGCAGCGCACCGGCCAGTAAGTAGCATGGAAGGATTGAAATCTCCGGATCGTTCGACTGGCGATTTTCTGGCGCTATTGAAGCGGCATCAATTGCTCGGCGATGTCCCTCCCGTCTCGGGAAGGCATTTGGAGTTCAAGGAAACGATTGCCACGACAATCCTTGGATTTAAATTTTCCGGGGGTGTTCTTGTCGCCGGAGATCGCAGGGCAACCGCAGGCAACGTGGTAATGTACGATCGAGCCGACAAGGTTCTGGAGATTGATCGACATTCTGTGATGGCAATCGCAGGTTCGCCTGCAACCGCGTGGGAAATGGCGCGGATCCTTGAACACTCTTTTCAATATTACCGGCGCAGTCAGTTGCAGGAGATGAGCGTCGAAGGCAAGGTACGAGCGCTCTCGAAATTGCTTAGAGATAATCTGGGAATGGTGATGCAAGGAGTCGGTGTCGTTGTTCCTTTATTCGCAACATTCGAAAAAAGGAGTTCGGAACCGGCAAAGCTCTTCTTTTACGACGCGATGGGAGCTCAATTTGAGGCGACAGATTTTGCATCAAGCGGTTCCGGTGCGTCCGCGGTCAGAAGCGTGCTCTACTACGAAAATAGTTGGGGCTCGCGGCGGTTGCGTGAGCGTTCGCGTCAAGAGGCAATTTTGCTGGCCTTAAAAGCGCTCGACACAGCGGCGGAAGCGGATACAGCGACGGGGGGCGTTGATCGGCACGGGAAGATTTTTCCGATCGTTAAGATCGTCGCTGACGCTGGCATCGAGACAGTCGCTGACGAGAAGCTCTCCGATTTGTTCCAGACTCAAGTCGCATGATTGACGAGCCGTATCGTTGGGTCGAAGCGATCTCGAATCGCCGCGAATATATTGAAAATGAACTTGCGACTGGTAGTCCGACTGTTGGTCTGAGTTTCAATGATGGAATCCTGCTCCTGACTTTTGGTCGAGATCGGCGGAAGATTTTTGAGATTTACGATCGAATTGCAATTGGGGGAATCGGTCATCCGGGCGATATCGATCGGCTCCGAATGATGGCTATCGAACTTGCTAGCACTGAAGGCTTTACGCGATCCGCTGCGGATGTTTCTCTGCGCCGAATGGTAACGTACGCTTTCAGTCCTGCGTTGAAGCAGGCTTTCGAACAGATCTATGGGCCGCCATACCTCGCCAGAATATTGTTTGCCGAAGTTGGCTCGGCTCAAGACGAGGATCTTTTTGTCCGCCTTGACTATGATGGATCGATGCACGCGAGCGCAATGAACGTAGGAAAACGCCGTGAAGGTTTTGGAGCGATTGCGGGAACTCGGCGGGGGCTTGAACAGGTCCAAAACTTTTTGCACGGAGCGGACTTTTCCGATCTTCGAAGCGCCTTGCGAGCAGCTGTTCACGCGTGGGGCGTTGGGCTTTATACCGCGGATCAGGATCACCCGGATGTTCCGGAGGATTCGGCGTTAAAAGAGTTTGTAAAATCCAAGCTGGAACATTACACGGTTGAGGCGGCACTTCTCGACCGGAGAGCCGCTGAATCGCGGGGGGCGTTTATGGAAGTACCCGAGCCGGATCTGGAAGCCGTCCTTTCCGATTTTAGTTAGTGTCCCTCTATGTTCAATCGCAGACGCAAGCCCCGGGATGTCGCTAGGCTCCTCCCTTGGCTCGGCCTCGGTCTGTTGATTGCTTGCCTGGTTGATCTTTTCCTGAACAGGCAGATTGATTCCTTTCTTCAGTTACCCCAGCTTGAGCAACGAGAGGTTATCCCTGGCGTATTTGACACCGTCGTCATTGATCCAGGTCACGGGGGGCAGGATAGCGGTGCTTCCTCGCACAATCTCACCGAAAAAGTTGTCGCTCTGGACTTAGGGGTTCGACTCGCCGAAGAACTTCAGAAGTCCGGTTTCAAAACTCTGCTTACGCGGGATGCGGACACTTACGTTTCGCTCGCTGATCGAGTCAATTTTGCGAACAGCATTCAGAACGCAATCTTCGTGAGCATTCATTGCAATTTCACGTCGGACCCGACGGCGCGGGGAATCGAGATCTATCGCTGCTCTCAAAAAAATGGGACAAAAAAGATTTTTGTGAAATTTGGCGCCGTAGAGGAGACGTTGGATCGAACGGAAGAACGTCTGGCTCAATGCATTGGCGATTCCGTAGTTCAAACGGTTCATGCCGAAATGCGAGGGGCAAAAACCGCAAACTTTTTCGTGGTTCGAAACGTGACCTATCCCGCGGTGCTTGTTGAATCCGGGTTCTTGACCAACGGCGACGAGGCCAGGCGCCTTGCGAGTATGGCATACCGGCAGCAAATGGCGGAGTCGCTCGCAGCGGGCATTGAAGCGTACTTTTCGATAGTTTCGGACAAGGGCGATAAATCAACGGAGCCTTTGCAAACCTCTCGACCGATCAGCGTTATAACAGGAGTTCCACAATGAGGAACGTGTTTGTCTTCTTTCTCTTCGTCTTTATAACCGGATCACTTTTGGCCGACGAACAAACGAGAGCTATTCAAGAACGGTTACGGGAGCAGGGATTTTACTACGGCGACGTGGACGGCCGTGGAGGCGAAGAAACCAGCGCGGCAATCCGCCGCTATCAGATTCGGCACGGTCTGCGCGTCACTGGTCAGGTGAACGATGAGACCCTTCGTTCGCTTGGAATGGCGGGTGACGGCGGTGCACGGCGTGCGCCGGAATCTCAAGACGATCGGCAATACTACGATCAACAGCCAAACTACCAATATTACCGGAAGCAGCCGGTTCAGCCATATAGCCAACAGCAAGGCCGCGTTCCGGATGACTATGAGGATGTCCGGCCGCCCTACTATCGTGCGCCCGGAGTTGCCACAACCTATCCTGCGCTGTTCGCGGGAACCGTTTATGAGCGCGTTCCCGCTGGGCTTCAGGAGAATGTGCTATTTGCTGTTCAGGGGGAATTGCTAAGAAGAGGCTTTTATCGCGGCGGCGTTGATGGACAGCTCGGCCCTGCAACTACCGATGCGATTGTACGATTCCAGCAAGACGAAGGAATGCCGATCACGGGGCGGCTCGACAGCGACACGTTATATGAGCTCAGGGCTTTGCCTGGACAACGGAATGGGCCTCCTCCGGTTGAAGGATTCAGACGATCGTTCAGCGGTGAACGAATCTATCGCGGTATCCCGCTTCAGTAATCGCAACTCTGAGTTGCCTGAGACCTGGTAGATGGCCCTTCGTTCGAAGGGTCATTGGGGAGGGACGGCCTCGGTGCCGTCCCATTTTTCTCCTTGTTATGGGGACCGGAACGATTTGATTTCTGGCTTGCACGGATTGTGCTGTTTATCTCGAATCGAGTGACATGGAAGCGATCATTGAATCACTAGGGGATTGCCAGTTTCTATCACCGCTCCGGCATCGACACATCGGATCGGAAAAATTTCGAACGGACGAACACCGCGTTATCTATGATGACTCTATGGAGGGGGTTCGCGACATGTTCGAACGCGGACTTAAACCGCTCAGTTTCGAGATGGCCGGGCCATGCGAGAAGATCTATTTCGAGCCCGCGAAAACGTCAGCGGCAATCGTGACCTGTGGAGGGCTCTGTCCAGGGTTAAATGACATTATCCGCGGAATTGTAATGGAGCTCTATCAGCGGTACGGCGTGACGCGGATTTTCGGCTTGCGCTACGGCTACGAAGGATTGGTGCCTCGATACGGTCATCTTCCTGTAGCGTTGCGTCCGGACTCTGTTTCGACGATTCACACGTTCGGCGGAACAATTCTAGGCAGCTCGCGCGGCCCGCAGGATGTCGTGGAAATGGTTGATCATCTCGAAGAACTCGATGTTGACACCCTCTTTGTCATTGGGGGAGATGGAACGCTGAAGGGAGGCGCCGCGATCAACGCTGAGATACGTCGCAGGGGGCTGAAAAAAAGCGTCATCGGAATTCCCAAGACGATCGATAACGACATCATGTACCTCGATAAGAGCTTTGGATTTGAAACAGCTTTTGCCGAAGCGGTCAAAGCGGTTTCGTGCGCGCACGTGGAGGCTGTCGGCGCCATGAACGGCATCGGGTTGGTGAAGCTCATGGGGCGCGACTCAGGATTTATCGCCAGCTTTGCTGCGTTGGCGGGACAGCATGTAAATTTCTGTCTCATTCCCGAAGTTCCATTTCGCTTGGAGGGTCCGGGCGGGCTTCTTGAAGAGCTCAGATACCGATTAGCCCATCGGAAGAATATTGTGATCGTGGTCGCGGAAGGAGCTGGTCAGGATCTTATGGAGGCGAATCAAAGCAAAGCGGATGCTTCGGGCAACCGACGGTTGGGGGATGTCGGAGTTTTTCTGAAAGACAAAATAAATGAATTTTTCCGCAAACGCCGGATCGAAGCAAATCTGAAATATATTGACCCTAGTTATATTATCAGAAGTGTAGCGGCCTCGCCGCAGGACAATGTTTACTGTACGCGACTCGCTCAGAACGCGGTTCACGCGGCTATGGCCGGCAAGACAAACATGCTTATCGGGCGGTGGCATAGCACGTTTGTCCACATCCCTTTTAATCTGGTGACGCAGGGACGCCGCCGTGTGGACCCCGATGGAGATCTTTGGCAGGCGGTACTGGAGTGTACGGGCCAGCCCGTTCGCATGATGTAGACAGAAGAAACTCGCACGGGGGCTACCGCGATCCCGGAGGATTTCTTCTCGCGAAAAAGGATGACATTTCGAATTTACCGGGCGACTCGTCTGACCCGTTTCTGCGAAGCGACCGTTCTTTTCGGAGCAGACTGGCAGGGTCGGATCTCCATAAGCGCTAACTTAACTTAACTTAGCGGCTTTTTGGACAATGCTCTGCCTCAAAGGGTGCAGGAAAGGGACTCGCCGCCGTAGCTTAGCTACTGTCCCAAAGGGACACGAGCACTCAGCCCGTGGGTTTTAACCAGGTTTTAATCTGGTTAAAACCCCGGGGAACCTCCCCGTCACAGCGAGTCGCCCTGAAAGGGCGTGAGATTCAGAAGGAGGAGCCCCAATTCATAGCGCTAATCGAAAGCAATGCCATGTTTTTCCAGCAACGATCGGCGCAAGCGTTTGAGGCGTAATAAACTATATAATCTTTTGGTGTTATTTTTCAGTCCTCAATCTGACGCCCTTTCAGGGCGACTCGCTTAATGGGCCTGTTCCGCGGGGTTAAAACCTGGTTAAAACCCCGGGCTGAGGCCCGTTGTCCCTTTGGGACAGAGGCCACCGGGCTCAGTGTTCCTGTCCCTTCGGGACAAAAACTCCGGCGCCAAGTCCTCTCCCGCACAATTTCCCGGCTGTTCGTCTCTCGAAGCTGACATCGTTGACGGCTGTCAGACCGCCAAACCGCTTTACCAGAATTCTGACGGAGAGCACCGCTTCCATAACCCTATCCAGCTTCCATTCTGCCGATGACGAGGTCACGTGCCTGATCAATGAGCACCGCCAGTATCACAACCACGCCGACAACGATATATTGCCAGAAAGGCTGCACGTCGAGCATTACAAGACCGATCGTCATCACTTGCTTTAGAAGGGGGAATTCGGAAAATACCACTGATCCGCGTTCTCCGGCGTGACCAATGGAGAGTTGAGAATATAGGTCCCGTCGATGGCCACCTTCGTTGCGAAACGCAGAGCTGTGACTTCCATTGCCGTTCCGATCATGCTTGGGGAGTAAACGATGTCGACCGGCACCAGGACGTCCTTGTCTTTCACGCGTTTGACAATTTCTTTCATCCCCCCACCACCGACCACAAACACTTCCTTCTCTCGCTTCGCCTGCCGCAAAGCGTCAAGGACTCCAAGTGCGATGTCGTCATCCTGAGCCCACACCGCATCTATCTTCGGAAAGCGGGTCAGGAAGTCCTGCATTACTTTGAAGCCGTCGTCACGGTTCCAGTTTGCGTATTTGCTATCGAGTACCTTGATATCGGTGCCTTTGATGTCGTCCATGAACGCATCAAAACGCTGATTATCAATAACAGTCGGTAAGCCTCGCAAAACGACAATATTGCCCTTGCCGCCCAGCTTATCGATAAAGTACTTTGCCGCTATTTTTCCCATTCCTGGGTTATCACCTGCGACGTAGAGATCCTGGATGGTCGAATCCGTAAGAGCCCTATCGACCACGGTAATGTAAACTCCCTTTTTCTTCACTTGCCGAACCGGATCCGTCAGCGGCGCGGATTCGTACGGGAGAATGACCAACGCTTTGATTTGTTGTGTCGCCACAAGATCTTCCAAGCTGTTGGCCTGATCGCTGGCGCTCGTCGCGGTCACCACTGCAACCTGGATGTTCTTGTATTGGGCTTCGATCCTCTTTTTTGTTTCCTGTGCGAAATAATCGACACCTCCCGTCCAGCCGTGATCGGCTGATGGGATGGAAACACCAATCTTAACGGTTTCATCGGCCTTTGCTGCGCCGACCGCAAAAGACGCTGCGCACAAAGAAGCAGCGACAACTATGTATTTGTTGAGACGTATCATGTTTATTATGGGGGGATTAAAACAGCGAGGCCGCGCCTCAGACCGGCGAGATCTAGGGTTAGCATGGTCGGGTTGGGAGCGGCGTCGGTTGGGTGAAGCGGCCTCGCTTTTGCGGGACCGAAATTTTGTTAAGGGTCTGGGCAAATCACCGCGCGCAGCGTATTGCGTTTGGGTTTTTGATTTGTGCGTGCATGTAGAACTGACGCGGGAATCCGGTACCCTTAGGTTCCTCGGTCCCGCTCTATAGAATCCTTGAAAAGCGAGGCCATCTGATGGTTGATGCACGGACACGGAAAAAACTTGACTCATTTGTAATCGATCTTGCTTTTCAAGGATTCTAGCGCGTCCTGCTACTGCGCTGCAGAAGTGCAGCTCCAAGAATGATTATGCCTTGCACGGCGCCATTGAGGTAAACACTGATTATACTTGTCAGGTTTAAAATATTACCAATCAGCGTCAGGATCAGCGCGCCGACAATCGATCCCCAAACCCGCCCCGATCCTCCGCGAAGCGCGGTTCCGCCCACCACGACAGCCGTGATCGCTTCGAGTTCCCATAAGACGCCCGTCGAAGACGAGGCCGATCCGAGGCGAGGTACATAAAGGAGCGTCGCCAACGCAACACAGAATCCCTGTACAACGAATGCAATGACGCGGATGTGGCTTACGCGAATGGCAGAATAATGAGCGACTTCAGCATTGGAGCCAACCGCGCGACAGTACCGGCCGAACCGCGTTTTGGTAAGGACGATCGTGCCGATCACGACAACGATTGCCAGAACCCAGACCGGTATAGGTACGTTTAGCCATGAATCATAAAAAACCGGCCGGTAGGCTTCGCGAACTCCCGAATCGAGCGTCAGGGTACCGCCGTTTGCCATGAAAGTGACGAGCGACCGGAAAATCCCCATCGTGCCAAGCGTCACGATAAAGGAATCAATTCTGCCCCTGGTCGCCAGAAGCCCGTTCACGACACCGGCAAGCAGGCCGACAACAAGCCCACCAATCATGCCCGCGATCAACGCAGTAGGAAGCGGCCAACCCGATTGTGCGAGTCGATTCATGACAATGATCATCAAACTCGCAATAAACGCCGCCATCGCCCCTACAGATAAATCGATTTGTCCGGTGACGATCACAAATGTGCCCCCAACGCTGATAATCCCGATGAACGCGCTTCTCGTTAAAACGTTGCTCAAGTTGTTCCATGATAGGAAATTGGGATTCAACAAAACCCCGATAACGACAAGCAAAAGCAGCGCTATCAGCGGCCCGAGTGTTTGCGCCCACTTTGCAACGGTTCGCCAGTTTGATCCGGTTTGCGTCCGCTGATCGGATTTGGTCTCAACTGCCTGGGCGGAATTCATTGGTCGAAGGGGGAATGCGCCTGTTTCAACCCGGTTGCGTACATCATAATCTCATCTTCAGCTATTGCATCTCCTTCGAGACTGGCCACGATTCGCGATGCCCGCATGACTATGACACGATGGCAAAGCCCGATGATCTCGAGCAATTCCGATGAGATGACGACACACGATCTCCCCTCGGCCGCCATCGCGGCGATTAGATGGTAGATCTGCGCCTTCGTTCCAACGTCGATTCCTCGGGTGGGTTCATCAAAGACGATGATTTCCGGCTCGGTCGCGAGGACTTTGGCAAGGACGACCTTCTGTTGATTGCCGCCGCTGAGGCGGCTCACCGGCATAAAACGGTCCGGAACCTTGATCTGTAATCGTTCGATCGCCTTTTTAAATGCCGCTCGCTCGGCGCGTTGATTAACGAAATAGGCGCCAAATCTTTCCAAACCGAGCAAGGAATAATTCGTTTGGGCATCAAACGAGACCACCAAGCCCTTTCCTTTGCGATCTTCAGGCAGGTAAACAGCACAAAGCGCTCGCAACGCTTTGGGATAATCGGAGAGCTTTATCCGCTTTCCATTCTTAAAGATCATCCCCGATGAGACGCTCCGAAGACCCATGATTCCTTCAAACAGTTCGGTCCGCCCCGCTCCGATGAGGCCGGCGAATCCAAGGATTTCGCCCTTCTTCAGGCCAAATGATGCGTTTGTTACGTAACCCCGAACTGAGAGATTACGAACCTCCAACACATACTTTTCATCCCTGTTGTAGTTCTTTTTGGGGAAGAGATCCTGCAGGCTGCGCCCAACCATAAGGCGAACAATTTCACTGGGTGAAATTTCGCCGGCCTTCCGAGTGGCTATCAGATGCCCATCGCGAAGCACGGTAATGCAATGAGCCAGGCGTTTGACCTCCTCGAGCCGATGCGAAATGTAAATGATTGCCGCTCCCGATTCTGCGAATTGTTGGATGATTTGAAATAACCGATCGGCTTCGCGCTGCGTTAAAACCGATGTCGGTTCATCCAGAATGAGCGCAGTGGCGCGCTGAGCGATGGCTCTTGCGATCTCGATCAGCTGCTTCTCGCTGACTCGGAGGTCCTTGACTTTGGCGTCCAGATCGACATCGGCGCCCACCTGCGCGAGCACTTTTCGGCCTCTTTCCCGCATCGTCGCCTCGTCAAGAAATGGTCCTTTGGCGACTTCTCGTCCCAGAAAAATGTTCTCAAGGACGGTAAGATCGTCGGCGAGATTGAGTTCTTGGTGAATAAATCGTACGCCGAGGCTTTCCATCCCGCGAAGGGTTGCCATTTCGATTCGGTTGCCACGAAAGAAGATTTCTCCCGAAGTTGGTTCGATCATCCCGGCCAGGATTTTGACAAAAGTGGTTTTACCGGCACCGTTTTCTCCCACGATCGCGTGGATTTCTCCGGGTTGAAAACTTAGCGTAATCGATTTCAATACCGCAACCGAACCGAATGCCTTCGAGACATCGGATGCAGCCAGAGTTGGTGCCGGGGCGGCGCTCGGCCCTGAAGCGGCCGGATCTGGAGGACTTTGCGGTTTGGGGGGCATTTGAGGCGTTTCTATCTTAATACTCACCTCGCACAAATGCTGACGTGACGGTAGCTCAACCTCTAACATCGAATTCTTTGGTTTCGCAAGACTTCATTAGGAATCCTGCCTTCCATCTTCTACCCGCTTTCTTTCCCCGTTCTCAAGCGGTTTCAACCAGACCGATTGAGGAAGAATTCTTCATTTTTCCGATTTTTTTAGGCATTCTAAAAAAATCGGCGCAAGATATAAATTCCATGAGCACTTTCGATAGAACTGTTTGAAAGTCTTCTCTGCAAAAATGCGGCAGAATCGCCAGGCATAGCAGGCCGTACGAAGACTTTTGCACCACAGAGACACAGAGGGCACAAAGTTCGAAGGAAGATAAACGGTCGCTAACTAACCCGCTGCGCTTCGGTGGTGAAATTCCCCGCCCCGCGCATGACGTTCCCCCCTTTTTATTGAACGCCATGTCGAAGAACAACGATGAAGTCTTCAAGCGCGCCAAGCCGCGGGAATGGTTGTGCAGGGGCGAAAGACCATCAAGCGGGTTCCCCACATCAGAAGCCCCATTTTCCTGCCTTGCTTCGTGTCCTCTGTGTCTCTGTGGTAAAATTCCCTCCGTGCTCTCTCAAGGATCGTGCAGGCTATTCCGTTGTTTCTTCCAGATTTGCTTTCAAAATTTTCGGTGCGATGCCCGAAAAAAATCGCAGAACATACACAAGATACCCGGCCAGGAAGATGCTCTGTACGACGGCAAACGCGAAGTGTCCGTTTCTCTGAATAAGAAGTTCGGGCCACAAATAGATTGCTGCCGTGGCGACGAAGTGAAACAGGATCATCCCGGGCAGGAGCAGGAATATGTTCAGCCGCTGATCTTTGAGGATCAACCCGTAGAGTTCCCGTTCGCCCGATCCTCGCGCTTCCTCCTGGCGTTGCCGGATGAGGCGTAAATCGACGAGAAAAATCGACCAGGCCAGAACAGCAAAGACGGCGTTGAACGCGTACCAGCGCAACGGATCGGTAAGGTCCGTAAACGTGATCGCCTCGACCAGTGTACACGCTATGTAAAGAAAATTGTGCCCGAACTCCAACGGCCAACGAATCAACGTCAGGGTATGCGAAACAGATCGAGACCAGAACAAGAGAATGATAAGCAATCCATTAAGGACATAGGGCCACTGATCAACCCGCAAATCGCCAAGCGGCCCTCTTGAGCTTTCCGTTAATACCGACAGGGCCACCCCCTGGATGATGCTGCTCAGCGTCAACTCTATATTGACGACGAGCGAATCCAATTCATGGCGAGTCGCGCGACGGGAGCCTTGCTTTTGGGAAGAAGACATTTGAATACGCTTTTTTCCGTCAGAACCGGAGGGAACCCTAAGAGCCTACCACCCTCGTCGCCGCTCGAGAAGCAAACAAGGACAGAAGACAGAAGACAGAAGACAGAAGACAGAAGACAGAAGACAAAGCTCCGCCCCAAAACTCCGAACTCCGAACCCCAAACCCCAAACCCCAAACCCCTACGGCAACGTCGGTATAAATGGCCCTTTCGGCTTCGAAGATTGATCTTCCGTTTGGTTCTCCAGCGATGCGCTGCTATATGATTCCCAATGGAATATCGTCAGCTTGGAAATTCTGGTTTACGCGTTTCGCTGCTCAGCCTGGGGACGATGACTTTTGGAGGCGGCGGAGCATTCAGCAAAGTAGGAGCTATAGACATCGATGGTGGGCGCCGGCAAGTTGATCTTTGCATCGAGGCAGGTGTCAACCTGTTTGATACCGCTAATATTTATTCGCATGGCGTATCCGAAGAGATTTTAGGTAAAGCGCTCCAGGGTCGCCGCAACGATGTGCTTGTTGCCACCAAGGCGAGAATGGTGATGCGCGACGGACCAAACGAAGGGGGCACTTCCCGGCATCATATCATTCGGGAATGCGAAGACAGTCTTCGGCGCTTGAAGACCGATTATATCGATCTTTATCAAATGCACGAATGGGACGGCGAAACGCCTCTGGAGGAAACGTTGGACGCTCTCGATACGCTGGTCCGCTCCGGGAAAGTCCGCTATATCGGCTGCTCAAATTATTCCGGGTGGCACTTGATGAAAGCACTCGGCATCTCCGAGCGGCGCGGCTTCCACCGATTTATTAGCCAGCAGATTCACTATTCGCTGCAGGCGCGTGATGCTGAAAACGAACTCGTGCCAATCAGCATTGACCAGGGAATCGGCATTCTTGTCTGGAGTCCGCTTGCCGGCGGCCTTCTGTCCGGAAAATATCGCCGGGGTCAGCAAACGCCGGAAGGTACCCGGCACTTCAATAAATGGGGGGAACCACCGATCCATGATGAGAACAAGCTCTACGATATCATTGAAGCTGTTGTTGCGATCGCCGAAGGCCACAAAGTGTCCGCTGCCCAGATTGCGTTAGCCTATCTCCTCGGCCGTCCGGCAGTCACCTCTCTCATCATAGGCGCCCGCACGGAAGAACAGTTAATCGACAACCTTGCGGCTGCCAACGTTACGTTAACGGCGGAGGAACGCGCCCGGCTGGATGCAGTCAGCCAACCGGTCTTGCTTTACCCTTATTGGCATCAGGCAAAGACGGCAACAGAGAGACTCAGCAAAGCCGATCTATCCCTGCTCGCTCCGTACATTGAGGGGTAGTGTTCGCGCAGAGTCACAATGCTGCGAAACTGCGAACCGCCCATGTCTTCGCGCACAGTGGTGCTCTTTACCAGCCGAAGCAGGGGAAGCACGTGAAAACGGGCGTCCCTCTTGCCCGTCTCTCCCGTTGTTGATAACGGCAAAGGACCTCCGCGTTCCTCCGCGCCCTCTGCGTGAGCCACGGCGTTCACGATTCGGGGTTTGGAGTTCGGGGGTTCGGGGATGTTCGCCGTTCATCGTTCGCCGTGTAGGGAGCCCTCATCGTCCTTCCCTGCATAAGATCTGGCGTGGCGAATTGTTCCCGATGTCCGCTCTTAAGCCAAACGTTCCAGTGCGACCTCCGCGTGATGTTCCTTTCCCTTTTGCTACCCGCGTTGGGCATAGAGCTCGAGATGAGGATTTGGTTGCGGTTTCGCCGCTCCGCTGGGCCTCGGCGCGAACGATTTTCCCCTTGCCAAAATGATCTTGTATCCTATCGTCAACGGCTCAGTAAAAAGCACCCGTAGCTCAATTGGATAGAGCGACAGTCTACGGAACTGTAGGTTACACGTTCGAGCCGTGTCGGGTGCACGGTTCAGGCTGAGGCACTTACGAAAAGCCGCGGATGAACAGGTCCTAATTTGGTCAGCATTTTTCGGCCTCAACTTTTTGGGAGCTCATCGCCACGCACTCCTGCGAAGTTCAAACAGGACCGACGCGCTCGCTAAGCAAAAGTCTCTTAATCACTGGGTTGTAGTTCGATTCCTACACGGTGCATCCCTCAGTATCAACGACTTACGAAGAATTCCGACGCCCTCTAAAGATACGGCTTAGCCGTTTCTTAGCCACTTTTGGGTTCTCGTTTGTCCGGAATCCCAAACCGGTTACCGACGGGCGCGGCGATATCGATTCAGATATGATCGTCGCTTGCGCCTTGCTAAGCGTTGTACCTCAAAAGGGTACCGAGGGTTCGAATCCCTCCCTCACCGTAGTATTTAAGCAGTTTCTAGCTCGACTTGAGCAACTTATAAAGACGGCGCACAATTCCTTGGATGCGAAGATTGCCGAAACTTAGCGAAGGAAGAAGAACAAACAACCACGTTTTCTTGAGCAGAAATGGCTAGAAAATGACCAGAGAAATCAGCGCTTTTTGGCAGCGTTGACCGGCAAAATCGGTGCTTTTTCGCTTCGGATACCGACTTTCTTGATCCATGCGCCGTGATCGATCTTGGCGAACAGGATGAAACCGCTCGGCCCTACGTGAGACTCAATTTCTTTCCTGTATGAATCCCAGCTTTCAAACTTGGCAGCAATCTCGTCAATCGGCAGCGGCTTGTCGCCTACATCTGCCAGAAGGGACGACAGGACCTCGTCGAAACTTTTGTTGCTATCGAACCTGAGGCGGACGCCGTTGAAGGGAATTTCGCGCGGATTTGAGTCTTTCATACACCCTAGTTGAACGCGATCGCGTGGACATCAATCGCAACCAATACCGGCTCCGGAATTTTACGTTTATCAGCATCGTATGAATAGACGCGTCTTTTCATCGGAACATAGATCCCATCAACTTCGCGATAGTCATGGGCGTAATTCACTCCTCTGGCCCCGCCGAGGACATCGACCATATACTCGTGTCGCCTCAACAAGCCGTCCGGCCCGAAATATGAGATTTGCTGGCGAGTATGGCTCGCGATCCCTTCTGGAAACGTCGCGCAAAGAGTTCGCCATATTTCCCCGTCTTCGTGCCACGGTTCCAGTTCTTCCGTTATGAAACCTGGATAGGTATAGAGAAATGGAATCGTGAGGTATGTCCACAGCGCATAACTGTTGAAGTAGGCAACGTGCAGATCATCCCAGGGAGTCTCAAATGATTGCCCTTCAAAGGCACGCCGAGGATCGTCGCGACTTTCGATGATATGTCCTTGTTCGTCTTCTACGGAGACCTGATGTGGTGTGAAGACGGAACGCTTGTTCTGTCCGACAAAATGGGTGGTCAGACGTTGCTCGTGAAGAGGAAGTTCGAATCGAATATCCTTCAATACATCAGGTCGTCCCTTGGCATGCCAAAGCACACCTGTGACCGACAAATGTGCCTTCAGTGATTCTAGATGATTCCAATGGTCAACTCCGCCGTGCGTCTCGGTTGCGAGTTTCAACAGACTGTTCATAAACGCCGTGTGAAAATGTGGCTGTCGTGCACCGCTCTCGAATGTTCGCCGGCGAATTTAGAAATTATTCCGGAAATGTGTCTCACAACACGAGTGAGTATTTCGCATTTCCTGATCCTCGATCTTCACTGTGGCGGCGTGCCGATCATCGAATCGTTGAACTGCGTCACGAGTGCGCTCTCATTTGGTCCGTGGTTGTTTCGGAAAGGTTTCGCCTGTTCGACCAGGATCTCTTCCGCGTCGGTGCCAAGTATTTTCAGGGTCTCTTCGATGAAGTCCTTCAGCGGCATGGCCCGTGGTTCCTCTTTACTATTAAGAAGGTCGGTTTGGACCCACGGCGGAGCGATTTCCAGAACGCTGGACTGAAGTACCTTTGAGTTTGTAGCGCTGCGAAAGGACGTACGAATGCAGGGCCGCCTTCGTGGACGAATAGACCGCGGTTAAGGCGAGGGGAACAAACGCCAGCGCCGAGGTGTTGTAAATAACGGCCGCTTTTGGCTGCTTCTTCAGGTGCTCGATCAAGGCCGACGTCAGACGGATCGGCCCAAACAAGTTCGTCGTGACTGTCGATGTCAGGAGTTGATCGTCGATTTTTCCCGCGGCGTCATCGATCTGCATGATCCCGGCATTGTTGATCAACACATTGAGCGCCGGGTAGTCTGCGACCAGCTTATTCGCAACCGCTGCGATATTCGCGGGGCTCCGAAATGTCGAGTTCGACAGAATCCATTCCTGAATTCGCTTTGGTCGTCGCATCCAGATGTTCCTTGCGGCGGCCGGAGATGATGACCTTGTTGCCGAGCTTGTATTGTGCTTCGGCGAGACCGCGACCAATACCTGTGCCTCCGCCGGTGATGAAGATGGTGTTTTCGGTGAGTTTCATTGAGGTTTCCTTGAGTTGAGATGGATGGATAAGTTGGTTCAGGCAGTGAAGCGATCGCCAAACATCGGCAGGCCGCTCTTCGATTCGGCTTTGGTCGCTTCATCTTGTAAGACATCCCAGTGTTCGGCGAGGCGGCCGTTCTCGATCCTGACGATATCCGCGGCGACCCAGGCAACGGGCCGGCCGTTTCCTGAAAAACGTCCATGGACAATGACGTAGTCGCCTTCCGCGACGATGAGCCGATGTTCGTAACGCAGAATATCGGGGGCGTTGCTGATCAAATTGAACAGTCCGTCGCGACCCGGTTCGATGTGTGCACTGTGCTGGATATAGTTGGGCGACCAATACTTCTCAGCAGCCGCATAATCCCGCGAGGATCGAATGGTTGTCCAAACCGGGCTTGCCAACTACGGCGTGAGCTACGACAAAAGAGATCACAATGATACTCGAGCCTTCACCGAAGAGAGAGAGGAGTTGCTGCACTAGAAAAAACGGACCTCGGACATTTGTTGCAAAGAGATTGACAAAGTCCTCCACAGTATGACCTTTAACGGTGGCAGCCTTGCTGATTCCGGCGTTGGAGACGAGCACATCCAATCGCTCGCCCACAATCGAGCGAACGCCCTTGGCCAGCAAGGTTGCTCCGTCTGGAGTTCCCAAGTCCGCCATGATCGCATCCGCGCGTCCCCCTTTTGAGCGAATGCTGGCCACGAGAGATTCCGCCTCCTGCGCAGAACGGCCATAGTGAACCAGGACGTGCGCACCGGCATCAGCAAGCGCGGATGCCGTAGCGCGACCGATTCCGCGAGAGGCTCCCGTAACAAGCGCCATTTTGTTGGTAAGACTAGCCATGAGGGTAACTCCTTTAATTAGCTCGGTAGTAGTTCGGGGTTGTCTCCGTGCTCTTTTCGGAGAATCTTCGTCTGTAGAAGAACCTCGCATCGCGGGATAATCGGTGTACCCTTCTGGCCCTGATGCGTAAACCGTTGGCCAACTGATTTGGTTGAGGGTAGCGCCAGTTAGAAAACGTTCCGGTAGATCGGGGTTGGCGATGAACGGTCGACCAAACGCAATGGAGTCGGCTAATCCTGTTTTTATCAGGCGGTTTCCACGCTCCTGGGTCATGTCGACATTTGCGATGAGATGTCCGTTATAGAGCGGCCGAAAGTGTTGGAACATGCCGTCGCCCGCCAGGTGTTCGAGCGGACCTCCAGTGAAGTCCGTAGTTGCTCCCATCATTAGCAGGTGCGCCTGATCGTAGTCGTTCAGCTTCTTTATTACGTACTCCATATCGGGCAGAGTGTCGGCGTTAGCAACGAAAGGCCCCGATATATTCATCGGCCCGATCTTGATACCGACTCGGCCCGATTCCACGAATTCGACGAATTTCGTCTTTGCTCATTGGGCGAGGCGTTACGGTGGCCTTCTTCCCGGAGGGGGCAACACTCTCTTGCTTGGGGTTCACATTAGACGCGGACATCGGTAACGCCCCATCGAAGAAGTCCGGATGTGACATTGCGCCAGTGTGCCAGAGCTGGGCGTACATCAGACTGCCCTTCTTGTACTGTATCCGTCACCCCGCGCCATCCCCGAACCTGCTCAGCGCTCCACAAACCGGGAGTATCAGCCCAACCATAAGCATCGGGGCTGATCTCGGTGCATTCGCCGATGATGAGACCGGCCGAGGTGCGTTGCGCGTAGTATTCGGCGTGAAGTTCGGTGGGCGCATGCTGAGCGTCGGCTGCGCGCATGCGGGTAAGCGGTGCCATTACGATCCTGTTCCGTAGCTCCAATACGCCCATGCGAACGGGAGTGAAAAGCGGCTGCTGTGAGCGAGCAATATTCAACGTTACGCCCCAAACTTGTCGCCGAACGTGGGAAGGCCGCTCTTTGACGATTCACGAGTAGTTGGAAGTTGCTCTGCTATCTCGTCGACCCGGTCGGGATAGAACGCAACATGCCCCCTGATTTGCGCAACAGCAGGAAACGGATCCTCATACGACCACACGGCATTGACCGACTTCCTTCCTCCAGCGGGAACGCTGTAGTAATTGCAATCGCCTTTGTACGGACAGTAGGTAGCGTGATCCGTCCTTTTTAACTGCGAGGAATCAACGTCCTCACGTGGAATGTATTGAACCGGCGGATATGCCGCTTCGCGAAGCGTCAGGGCATTGCGGGTATCGGCAACCACACGGCCCGCCACCGATACGACAACACGAGCGGGATTGCGTAGGATGGAAATCGGATGATCCGGACCTGGAAGCTTGATCTGTTTCTCTTTCATGTTTCGTCTTCCTTTCTGCTCGGAGCTTATCTTATCAGCGTACGTTCTTCAGATTGTGAGGACGACCCTGCCGAAGGGTCGGCCCTCCACTAGGTAACGTAGAGCGGCAGCCGCTTCTACCAGCGGAAAGGTCTTAGCCACGATCGGTTTGATCGCACCGGATTTAAGCAGAGAGACAATAACGTTCCATGCGTCAGTAATGGCCGCCTGCGGCTGAGCGAACATGTTGAGACCCCGAATGCTGGCCTGTGGCACTATGAGATTTGTCACGTCAATGGTTGTCTTGCGGCTTGCGGAATACCCCAGTGTTGTGAGGCTTCCTCCCAACGCGAGTACTCCGAGCGCCTCGCTCAAGACTTCACCACCGATCCCGTCGACGACAATGTCTGCGCCATAACCGCTCGTGATACGACGCACGCCGTCACCCAACTTCTCCGAGGAGGTATCGACGACTTCATTGAATCCGAGCACCTTCGCCTGCTCTGCCTTCGCATGATTGGTCGTGCTTGACATGGCGTGTTTTGCGCCCAAGGCGCGCGCCAATTGCGTCACTGCATTGCCGATCGATCCTCCGATCGCTGGTGCCAGAACAGTTTTGCCTGCCCGAAAACCAGCCAGAGTAAGAGCCACCTGCGCGGTGAGATACGCGACCGGAATACCTGCGGCACTCACGTCGTCGACATTGTCAGGAATC
>DASZHC010000110.1:0-14417 GCA_035938215.1 Chthoniobacterales bacterium | reverse complement strand
TTTTTGAGACGCGTTGGCTATCTGTAGGGTCGGACGGAACCCGCGCGAAACTTCCTTCTTTTTCGGCCACGCCCGAAATCGTGGCCGCCAATAGCTCTTTATTTGGTCCCGGGTATATTATGATTCCGGCCAAAGTTTGCTCTTTGGAAGGAGGATATGTCGGAGATTCTTAGGCGGCTTATCGGGGGGAGCGGGCATTCTGCGCGGTCTGACAAGGGCCCGGTCACGTCTTCCAATGGCGCTGAAGCCCTTCCGTCGCCTCCGACCCGACGCGATCGCGCTCCTTCCTGGAAGCCTGGCATCGGCAAGCGTCTAATTCTAATCAGCGCAGGCATTATTAGTGTCGGTATCATAGCACGCACCGGCTATTATTTATTATGGGAAGCAACGCCAACGACAGAGAAGGCTGTTGTCGAGGGCAATACCTATCCCGTTAGCAGCAGGATTGATGGAATGATTGCAGGAATATTCGTATCAAATCGTCAATATGTGAAGGCGGGCGACCTCTTGGCCGAAATCGATAAACGGGATCTGCAGGCGAAGTTGACAGCGGCCCGTACCGACTTGGTTCAGGCAAAAACGATGTTGCCCGAAATTGAGACCCAGCTTTCGAGGGCTCAAGCAGAACTCGAGACAGCAGAATCGCGGATGTTTCATCGCAACAGGCAACTCACTGATGCGACAAACGATTACCAATACATCTCGAAAATCCGAACCAAGAAAGGTGTTTCCCCTTTGCTCTTCTCGAGAGCAAAAAAAGAGTACGAAAGCGCGCTTAATGCATACTTGAGCGCGAAGATGATGCTCGTGAGCACGGGTGATCGTGTGCGAGAAGTTCAGGCGCTGAGGGATACGAACGCTTCAAAAATGCAGACAGCTGAGACAACAGTGCGGCAAACGGAAACCGACCTTTCGCTTACCAAGGTCTATGCACCGGCGAACGGACACGTCGTTTTTGACAAAACCAACTTCGCCCAACGCTTCTCGGCGGGCGAACCCTTCTTGAAGCTAGTCGGAGACGACCCATGGGTGGTTGCAAGTTTCACTGAAAATCAGGTGAAACACATTAAGCCGGGTCAACGGGTCACAATCAGAATTGAGGCAATTAAACAACGCACGTTCCATGGCGAAGTTGTGCATATTGCTCCCGCCGCACGTGACAGCGGCGGACGAATGGCCTTACTTTTTTCGCTGTTTGCATTTATTTACCCGCCCCAAACTGTGCCGGTCAAGATAGCATTTGATTCCGAAAGCGTGCTCGGCTTGGCGGAACAAATTGACCCGGGGTTGAATACGTTTGTGGAAATTGATGCTCGATAGCGGATAGTGAAAATGCCGCTTCGTCGCGGCTTTGATACTGATCAAAATGCGCAGGCGTTCGCCGCTCCCTTTGAGGAAAGGGATGCCAAAGCGATCACTTAATGGCGCGACTGCCGCATCGGTCTGAGTAATATTCTCTCCATTCGGGATTCCTTGTAACAAACGAGTCTTATGAATGACAAAAAAGTCACTAGAGTGAATTGGAATAAGGTGGTGCGTTACTGGTTCGAATGGCTTGGCGTTGCCTTGTGCGCCCGCATTATTCCGCTGCTGCCATTGGCTCTGCTTCGTCTTCTGGCAGATTTGGCTGGATGGCTGGCTTTTCACTTGGACAGGAAGGGTCGGGCAGTCGCATTGGCGAATCTCAAAGCCGCTTTTGGCGAGGAAAGAGATCTATCGGATCGCAAAGTGATAGCCCGACGATCGCTTCAGCTGTTCGCTCGCAGCTTTCTGGAGCTATTCTGGTCCGCGAGACTGAACGCAAGCAACGTCGATCGCTTTCTCTATTTTGAGGATGACTTCGCTGTCAAGGAACGCTGTTCGAGCTTTTCACCGCCTGCGCCGATCTTTCTGACCATTCATTTCAGTAACTTCGAGTGGGCGAGCGCCTTGTTTGCTCTGCGCGGTTACCAAGGCTGTGTACTGACGCAGCGCTTTAAGAATGATCGGCTAACTCCGATTTTCCGTCGACTGCGGGAAACCTCAGGTCAAAAGACGGTTACTCAGGAATTATCAATGACTCGTTTTCTAAAAATGCTTTTGCGCGGAACGCCAGTAGGGATCTTGGCTGATCTAACCATGAAGATGTCACAGCCTGCGGTAATAATTCGCTCATTTGGTCTCCGAATGCGAGTCACAATGATGCACGCCATCCTCCATAAGCGCACAAACGCCCTCATCCAACCCTTTATCACACTATTGCAACCAGATGGACGATACATGGTGCGGCTTCTCGAACCGCTTGAGGTCAGTAAAGAGGCCTCCTACCAACAGATTGCGCAAATCTGTTGGGAGAGGTTTGAACCAACGATCCGGCAGTGTCCGGAGCAGTGGCTCTGGCTCTATAAACACTGGAGATATCGCGCGGTCGAAGACGCGGGCCGTTATCCCTTTTATGCGAACCGTTCGGAAAAGTTCGAGAGCGAATTGGTAGAGGTAGAGGTGGAGATGCCGTGACGCTTACAGCTCAATTTTTCTTTTGCGACTGATACCAGCCAAGGCGCGGCCCCTGGGCAGCATTGGAAGCCGGGATGCAGGTCTGCACCGCGCTTCACCTTTCTACTTTCATTCTGGCTGCTGCTGCGCTTGGTGTTTCATCCCGCCCCAAAGTCGGGGCTGAGGGGATCCAAAGCCTGAGGTAGGCGAAGCGTCCCGTTTTGCACGCTTCAAGACTGTGCAAACGAGACGGTTCGCCTACATCCAGGAGCAGGTCGACTCATGCCGACCCACTCTTACTAACATTACGCTGTCATTTGCCAGGCCACGCCTCAGACCGGCGAGATGTCAAGGTCGCGTTGGGAGCAGCGCTGATTGGGCGCAGCGGCCTCGCCATAGAATCCTTGAAAAGTAAAGCAACCTAATGATTAATGTGCGGACACAGAAAAGAACTTGACTCATCCGCTAACAGTTTTGCTTTTCATGGATTCCAGCGTTTTATGATCATGCCGGCCCATACTTCAAAGCCGATTCGTTGGACCATTGGGCGTCTAACGAACCAGACAATTTGCGCACTCTGCGATCTCGGAACTTGCTCAATAACCAAAAGGCTCCCACGCGCCCCAGTCGCCCATAGCCTCCGAATAGCTTTGTTCCTCAGCTAGATTGTTCGCCTTGCGGAGCTGTTTATACCTCTTGTCCTGGGCTTGGTTGCCGACGTAGATCTGGTTGTGAGCCGGGTCCGCATAGACGTAAAAGGTCTTCCCTTCGCGATGCACAACCATGATTTTATATGGTGTGAGCGTCTTGAGGTGTTGTTGCTGGCGGGGAGTGCTGGCCACTTTGACCCTGAAGCCTGCAGATGAGAGCAAGCTCTCTTCCTGTGTTGCGGCGCTCGATATCGGGCCCGGCCCTGTAGTAGCACAGCCTCCTGCTAGGACGAGAAGGGCAACGGTGCCGATAAGGCTTAGGATGGAAAACGAGTGTTTCATATCTTTTTTGCTAACTTGGATTTTAGTTGAAACTGAACCTCCAAACAAATGTCCTGAGGAAAGAGCCGATCAGGGTATTGTATATTGCATTGGGGCGCCGTTCACCAGGAAAATGTTGCAAATCGAAGGGAAAAGAACCCCGCAAAGGTAACGCAACGCTTGGCTTTGCCGCCTCCGCTTCAGATAGCCGGGATTCAATTGAGACCAACGTTAAGCGTTCGCTGAATTGTAGAGACGCCATGATTGGACGTTAAGCCTCCCAAGAGCCGTTGAATGGGTTGAGGGACCTTGTTACACTGATCTAATTTTTAGCTAATTATTGGTTTATTTCAGGTCGACCGGTTGCTCAATCTCTTTCATGAAAGAGTGTCGACCCATGCATAAGCGTAGAGCGGCTTGCCCTTCAATCTAAGCGCGCCGCTCTGATTGGAGCGGGCTGGGAAGCTCAGCAAAGCCGCAGCTCCCCATCGGTAAGAGCGCGCCCAGTAACCAACTCCTTTCCGGGCCGGTTGAACTGCTCTCATTAGAACAGTTGAGAGGCCATCGACCCAGACAGTGTACGTCCTGCTGGACAAACGAGAGATCTCGGCTATCTGAGATGCTCGTCTTTCCGACACAAAATATGGACATCTCGATTATCGGCTCAGGCTACGTGGGGTTGGTGACCGGCGCCTGCTTCGCCGACGTCGGTCACAACGTCATCTGTGTAGACAACGATCAGCGAAAGGTCGACGCACTGCGAAGTGGACGGATTCCGATCTATGAACCCGGCCTTGAGGAGGTCGTCCATAGAAACGTATCGGCAGGTCAACTCCGCTTTACCAACAGTATCGAAGACGGCGTAAGCCACTCCCAAATTGTGTTTATCGCGGTCCCCACGCCTCCTCAGGCGGATGGTAGCGTGGACCTGACCTATATAGAGCGAGTCGCAAGAGAGATTGCTGAGGTTCTCACGGAATATCGGGTGATCGTCGATAAAAGTACGGTGCCTGTAAAAACGGGCGAGAAGGTCGCTGAGACAATCCGGCGTTACAATAAGGCGGATGTCAAGTTTGACGTCGTCAGCAATCCGGAATTTCTCCGGGAAGGATGCGCGGTTTCCGACCTCATGAATCCGGACAGAATCGTGATTGGATCGAAGAGCGACCGCGCATTATCGCTTATGAAAAAGGTTTACGAACCTTTCATGGCGCCAATCATCGTTACCGACATTAATAGCGCCGAATTGATCAAACACGCGGCAAATTCCTTTCTGGCGCTCAAGATTTCGTATATCAACGCGATTTCGGCGATATGTGAAGCAACCGGAGCGGACGTGGAGATGGTTGCCGACGGGATTGGGGCAGACAAAAGAATAGGCCGAAACTTTCTTAGCGCGGGACTTGGTTACGGCGGATCGTGCTTCCCAAAGGACGTCGCAGCTTTCATTGCCATAACGGAGCAACTGGGAGCGCCGTTCATGCTCCTGAAGGAAGTCCAACGCGTGAACAGGCTGCAACGAGAACGCTTCGTCAAAAAGATCAGGGACACCCTCTGGGTCCTCAAGGACAAGCGTATTGCAGTCTGGGGATTGACCTTCAAACCCGATACGGACGATGTTCGCAACTCGGTCGCCGTCGACCTCGTCAATGACCTTCTGAACGAAGGTGCGGCGGTCCGGGCCTACGATCCAAAGGGAATGGAAAAAGTGCTGGAGCTCAACCTCTGCAAAGGGTTGACGCTTGCCAGTTCGGCGCTTGAGGCGGCTGAAAATGCTGAAGCGCTAATCTTGGCGACCGAATGGCGAGAATTTCAGGCGATTGATTTCGAGCGGGTCCGCAAGATTATGCATACGCCCATCGTCTTTGATGGGCGAAATCTCTTCGAGCCGCGCACCATGAAACAGCTTGGGTTCACGTATCACGGAGTCGGCCGAAGCACGAGCATCTGAAGTCGCCGCACTCAGACTAGAATCCTTGAAAAGCAAAATCGGTTGCAGATGAGTCAAGATTTTTTCTGTATCCGCACATTAATCATTAGGCGGTTTTTGCTTTTCAAGGATTCTATAGCGAGGCCGCTTGACCCAATCGGCTCTGCTCCCAATCGACCTTGAGATCCTTACGTCTCGTCGGTCTGAGGCGCGGCCTCGCTTGCTCTGAAACGATTTAATTAGAACTTGATCGGATTTGTGGGATCTTTGGAATATCGTTCCGCTCCTCATTTCTGTGACTCCAGAGGACGATCAGCGCGGGACCTGAAGAGGCTCTATGGCTGGCAAAAATCCGCGTCTCTGTTGTTTGAAGGCGCTGCAACGCTGGGAAGGTGGCAGAGAATTTGCAGACGAGGTTCTTCATCAAACACTCCAGCACTCGGGTTTAAACAGCGTTAATCGATCATTCGTCACCGAGACGTTTTATGGAGTGATTCGAAATCGCTCCTACCTCGATTTTATAATCCAGCAATTTCGCCCTTCCGGCTTGGATTTACCCACGCGCCAAGTCTTGCGACTTGGTATCTATCAGCTCTACAAAATGCGGATCCCAGATCATGCCGCTGTCTATGAAACGGTAAACATCGCAGGACCCGCGCGAACGCTTGTGAATGCAATTTTGCGCCGAGCGATCACCGAGAAATCCGAAGTACTCCAAAAGATCGAAGAGGCGCCGGTTCACATACGGTATTCGCATCCCGAATTCCTTTGGCAGAAATGGGAATCCCGGCACGGCTGCAAACTGGCTCAGCAACTTTGCGCGTGGAACAACGAGCCGGCCAAAATCTACGTACGCGCAAACCTCCTGCGGGTAACACCGGGAGAACTCGCCGATAGTTTCCCAGGCGCCAAATTTGTTGCGATGCACCCCGACTGCCTTGAGGTCACGCGCTTGCCGCTTTCCTGGATTGTCTCAGGGGTAGGCTACGTGCAGGATCCCAGCACGCTTCTGGCCTGTGATCTCTTGGCCCCAAAGCCCGGAGACGTGGTACTCGACGCGTGCGCGGCGCCCGGAGGCAAAACCGGATACCTGGCACAGCAGATGGAAAATCAGGGTAACCTCATTGCATGTGACTACGACAAGGGCCGGCTTGCCCGGCTTCAGCAAAACCTTGTCAGGTTGGGCGTCAGCAATTCAAATGTTGTCCTCTTGGACTGGCTTCAGCATTCCTCGCCTTTTAACCCTGAAACTTTCGATGCAATTCTGGTGGACGCTCCCTGCACAAACACAGGAGTCATCCGAAGGCGGACCGATGTCCGGTGGCGATTGACGCCGCTGGATTTTTCGCGGATGCACCAGCTTCAATGGAGAATCGTCAAGGCGACCATACCATTCCTGAAGCCCGGTGGCCGCTTGGTTTACAGTACATGCAGCATTGAACCTGAAGAGAACGAAAGCGTCGTAGCGGATATTGACCGGGAAGTCCCGGAGTTGAGTTTTGTATGCTCGAAAGGCTATACGCCGATCCGCGACCATTTTGATGGCGCTTTCGCCGCGCTGTTTTTCAAAGCATAGCCTGCCAACCATCGCTTTAGAACGCGAAACCACTCTCAAGGCGCGCCGCTGATTTCCTTGCCCTTGGGCCATTCTACCGAGTAGCCGAACTCGATTGCCTTCTTCAACTTCGGCGGAAGCTCAATTTCCCAGGTCAACTTGCCAGTGTCCTTGTCCACTGCCGTCGGTTTGTCCGAAAAGTCGCCCTGATTGACGGTAATATCCGAATTTTTCGACACGGGAATTTGATCGTAAACCACCACACGAACCGGGCCCGGCCTGAAGTTTTGCAGAGTAATCTGATACCTCCGTTCCTCTACCTCTTTCCGATTCAGCAAACCCGTCTCTGACCTTTTGCTGGCCGTCTCCTTTCGCTCCACCTTGATTGAATCATCACGTCCGACGTAGAGATCGAATTCAGACGTGGGTGGCACCAGACCCAACGGAACGCTGCCGATAAACTCTCCGTCCCGAAAGAGGTTCAGCGGTCCCGGAAGCAATTGCGCTTCGCTGCTGTTGGTCAAACGCACTTTCAAGAAAACTGCCGGATCAAGTTTCGGTGTTGTGACGTATTGCGGGGCCCCCGCTAGATCAAGTACAATGATGTTCGTGCGATGCGGCTGCCCATCGCTCGGGATCCTCACCGGAAATCCGACATCATAGTTAACAGAAACGCCCATGCGCCGGATCTCAGCCTGAGCTTCCGTAACCTCAGCAGACTCATCCTTTGCTTTTGCCGCCTGGCCCGGGGCAGGTGTCGGCGCCGGTAGCGCTCTTGCCATCGCGTAGACCCCTGGATGATCGGCCTGCATGTCAAGGAAGGCGGGCGTAAGCTCAGCCATCTGCCCATTTTTGCCGGGCTGCGCCGTTGATAACCCAAGCCGAACATTGCTCCAATCTTCGCCCGTTTTTTGGCGCACGAACGCGTTATACAGCAAAGTCACTTTGCCTGTACTCGAGTCAACTTTCGCATCATAACTCGAATCCCAGGAAGCATCGCCAATCGCATAACGAACGGCGAATTCCGCTTTTGCGGCTGCTTCCGCTTTGATGCTTACCAGAAGCGCCCGCTGCGCCTTCTGCGCCGCGCCGCGCAATGCGTCGAGCTCCCTCTGAAGCCGATCTATTTCAACATTGAGCTTGGCCTCCGATTGTCCAATCGAAAGGATATTCTCCGCCAGGTTCAAAACCTCCTCACCATAGAAAGCGTAAAGTTTGCGGATATCGTCGAGGTTGATCGCCTCCTTTTCCCCCTTGCCAAGTCCCAAACTCAGGTTTTTGAAAAACTCTCGCCTTTCTCCAATAACGCTCTTCTGCTCCTCAAGCGACTTCTTCCGGTCCTGCAGTTCATGGATCTGGCGCTCTAGCTCCTGTGCCCTGGGGTTGGCGCTTTCCGTCAAAAACCGTTGGCGAATCTCTATTCCCTCAATCGTTAGTCTTCCATCAGATTTTGCGCTTACAGCAACAGATGCTTCGTCCAGGTTCTCGGGCAGACCCCCGAACTCGACAATGGATGTTCCCGCAGGCAAATCCACGTTCGCAGTGCGCGTCACCCGGGCGCGATCAAGGTAGGCCGTCACCTGGGAAATCGAAGAAGTAACACCGACCGTTTCCTGGCCTACAGCCGAAAACATCCCCACTGAAACCGCGATGAAGATCAGCGATGTGAGAGGATACACAAAAAGTTATTTATGACGGAGCACTTCGTTTCTTTCGCCAAGAATGATAATTTTGGGACGGTGAGTCCTGGCTTCTTCGTGTGCGGTAAACCACCCGAAACTCATAATCGTGAGACGATCCCCGGGCTTTCCAAGATGCGCAGCCGCCCCGTTCAGAAGAATCGCTCCACTGCCCCTTCCTGCGTAGATGACGTAGGTCTCAAATCGCTCGCCATTTGCCATGTTCCCTACGAGAATGCGCTCATATTCTTCGAGTTCCGCCAACTCGGCGAGATCGGCGGAGATAGCAAGACTACCCTCATAATTAACGTCTGCTCCAGTGACGACAGCTCGATGAATTTTAGACTTTACCAACGAGATATACACGGCTCGCAAAGTAGCTTTTAATTTAAATTTGTCATCTCAATCGAGCGTCACGCTCCAGCGGCGCTGCTCCCAACGCGACCTTGAGATCCTTACATCTCGCTGGTCAGAGGCGGGGACGGAGTAAAGTTATCTCAAGCACCGCGTCGACACGAGCAAGAAACTCTCGTAGAAAAGTCCGGAGCGCCTCCGATGCCGGGACATCCTCCGCATTGAAACCCACTGCGTCTATTCCATATGCGCGGCAGAAAAAGAGGGCCCTGCGATTGTGGAATTCCTGCGACACAATCGTCAGTTGATTCAGACCGTAAATACGCTTGGCTCGTAGAATGGAGTCAAGGGTCCGAATACCGCCATTGTCTAGCTTGAGCGCGCCGGCGGGGATGCCGCGCGCAATCAACTCGTTTCTCATCTGCTCCGGCTCGCCCCGGCCCGGGGTGAGCCCATTTCCGCTCAGCAAAAGGCTACCTACTTTCCCGGATCTATAAAGGCGGCAGGCCGCATCCATTCGGAAAGAAAAGAACCGGTTGAGCTTCCCGTTACCAAGCCATTTTGCAGTTCCGAGTACCAAGCCAACTTCGTTTTCAGGGACGTCATCGGCACTCTTGAAGATTCGATTATCGCCGGCTGCGTAGACCCACCATTGACAGAGGACCAAAAAGGCGCCTACCCCGCTCAGCGCAAACAAACAGAAAGTGAGTACGATGGTTAGAATCGCCCGCCTCTGTTTGCTGCTAAGGCTACGATCAATTCGCATTATCACTTTCAGGAACGGAGGACCTTCATCAATCCTCGAGGCAAAGAGCACGATTGCGCATGGCAGGACATTCGGAACGAAATGAAAAGTATCAAAGGAGGTAAGAATGCAGGATTACTTCTTTCGAATTCTCTCGTAGAATCTGAGCGCATCAATTTCATGCGCCAGTTTCCGCAACGGATACACCCCAGATTCTCCGCCGGAGGCAGGATCCTGAACCAGGTAGTCAAAGCCGGTCTTTCCAATTATGACGACGAAATGCGTTATACCGCTCGGCAAGTGGATCCGCACGATTACGGGATTCCCCCCCAACAGATTTGAATCAATGAGGAAATAAGAAGGCAGATCTTCATAGGCGTGCCGTACCGTTCCGGGCACGTAGTCCGCCGCCTTTTCCCAATACAACCAACCTTCAGGCGTAAATCCGCCATTCATTGTGAGGAATGCATTCAGGCGGCCTGGGTCGACGTCTTGACCATAAAATGCCAGAACCATCGCTGAAGACGAGACCGCGCAACCTTCAGCTCCCATGGTTGCCTGCGTTGGTCCAAGCGGATCGTCAGACCAACGTGGATCGTCCTGCGCAAATCGATGCACGGGAAGTTCCAATCTCGAAAAAAAGTAAAGACCTCCGGCTGCTGGGATTTTTCTGGCTGCACCGTAGTAATACCAAAGGACAGCGACTGCGGCGATCCCAAGTATTGCAATCAGGGCCAGGAGTCGCACCTTCCGCGGATTTGCATTTTGCGATGGACCGCGTCGCAGCCGATCGGCAACCGAATCAGGATAAACACCCATTTCAGGTTTGGTTTGGACCAGAACGCGCCGCAGCGCAACAACAACCTCCCTTTCAACTCCGTATTGAATAAAATAAGCCCATCTTATTGATGACTTCTATTGTATTTATTAATTCTTGAGTGAGACTACCGATTAATTGGTGAGAGCCTGGTGAGGTTCGACCGGGAGGGTCCAAGACATTAACAGGACCTCACAGACCCTGCTCCCAGGTAAGACGCACTCGACTACGAACTCATCTTCCGTAATGAATGGCAATTTCCTAAAGCGCAGCGAGAAGGCGACTTTGATTGTCTTTATCGCGGTACCCTTACTGGTCGCCATTCTGGTTTTTCTGTTCCTGAAACAGATGTACCTCGATCAGCAGCAGGGGCTGACGCTCGTTAAGCACAGCTACGAGGTTCGCGAACAGCTTCTTGAACTGCGCAATGATCTTATTCAGTCCGAAGCGGGACAAAGTATCTTCCTTTTGACAGGCAGCCATTCTTATCTCCAACCCTCCTTATTCGCCGCAAGCGATGCCTTTGTCCGTTTGCAGTATCTTTCGGTTCTTCTAGCCGATCGCCCAGATCAATCGGCTCGTCTAAGTCGTCTTCGGCCCTTGATCGAGAAAACGTTGGCAGAAAATCGTGGTTCCGCTTTGTCAAAGGATTCGGGTCCCGCCGGAAAAGAAGTGCAAATCTTACACGAATCTCGAGACGCAAACCCGCCGGACCAGATCAGCGCCCTTATCCGGGAAATGCAGGCAGATGAGGACCAGGTATTGTCTGTCCGAAAAAAGGTAACTCAGTCCGACGTAGATGCGCGCGCGACTGTGTCGACCGTGTTATTGTCGGTGAGCGCAGCAGTTATTATTGGCGCCGGCATATTGCTTTTGAAAATCCGGCAGCTCCAAAGCATTATTACGATTTGCGCATGGACGCAACGCGTCAATTTTAATGGCAGATGGATGCGCATGGAGGATTTCCTTTGGCATAGGTTTCGGGTGAAAGTCTCTCATGGAATCTCCGAGGAAGCTTTTGAGGGAGTTATGGGTGTGGTTGGCAAGAACATCACGGTCTCGGACGATCGGGCTGGCAATGCCAACAACTCAAAGCCACAGCTCGGACTCGCCCCCGGCAACTGACTCTGGGAGCTTGATGACCCTCCTCTGCGCGGGAATGCGAATGGCATTCTGCGCCTTGGCGCTATCGGTGCTGTCGGCTGCTTGCTCGACAATTCATCAGATCGGTGAGTCGAAAGACACGCTCTGGAAGTTGAGGGGTGATCACAACACAATTTATCTACTCGGCTCCGTTCACGTCCTATCCCGGAAAAGCTATCCGCTCAAGGCTGCGCTGAATCGAGCTTTTGAAGACTCCAGTCGCATCGTTTTTGAAATCGACCTCAGCCGTTTCACCACGACGAGGCTTACGCGGGAATTCAGGCGGACTGCGTTCTATCCGACCGGACAATCGCTCTCCAAAAAGGTTTCGCCAGAAACAGTCGAGCTGCTGAAGGTAGTACTGCCGGTATACGGTCTGACGCTCAAGAGAGTTGAGCGCCTGAAACCCTGGTTTCTTGCAGAATGGTTGAGCTCTCGAACGCTCGAAATGGCCGGGTTTTCAGAAACGCTCGGCGTCGATGTTTATTTTTTCCGAAAGGCAAGATCAACCGGTAAACCTGTTCTCGGCTTGGAAACGATTCGTGACCAGGCGCAGATTTTCGATCATTTCAGCGACGAGGAGAATGAGCGCTATCTGGTAGGAACTCTGGCGACGCTTGCAACATACCCTGCCTTGATAGGCCGTCTAGTGACTGCCTGGCAGAACGGAGATGTGAGATTGCTCGACCAGATTCTCAATCAGGACCAACATGCGGATCCCGTGACGCACAAAGCATTGTTTTCTGATCGAAATACCAAATGGCTACCGCAGATCGAGGCAATCGCGCACAAGAACGAAAACTATCTGATTATTGTCGGCGCCGGCCACCTTGTCGGGGAAGATGGCGTCGTCGCACAACTCAGACGCGACGGGTATACCGTGGTGCAAATGTAACCTTATTCGTCGGCGCCTGCCCGATCGCCTCTAAGCGCGTCCGCGATTTGTTCCACCTTTATCAGATTGGTTTTGCCGGGCACATTGTACGGAGTTCCAGCCACAATGGCCATGACATCCGACATTTTTGCGCCGAGAATTCTCATCGCAGCTTCAGCACTCAATTTTACAACGTGCGCGGTGCCGCTGATCGGCTCCACAAGCGTCGGTTCGACGCCCCAGCTCAGAGCTAATCTGCGACAAACCTCGCTCGTAGAGCAAAGCGCCAGAATTGGCATTTTCGGACGATGACAGGCCACACGCCTTGGAGTCCCCCCGGAGGAGGTCGCGGCGATGATCGCCTTCGCAGAGACCGAATTTGCTATCACATGGACCGCATTGGCCACAGCAGCTTCCAAATCGCTTCTGTCCGAAATCGTCACCGGAATTGGCAATTCTCCGCTCGTCCAGGCAGCCTCGGCGCGAGCCGCGATCGTAGCCATCGTCGCGACAGCCTCTACCGGAAACTTTCCAACGGCAGATTCGGCGGAAAGCATAACCGCATCGGTCCCATCCAGAATCGCATTTGCAATGTCGGCCGCCTCCGCACGTGTCGGCTTATGATATGTTATCATGGACTCGAGCATCTGAGTGGCGGTGATGACAGGTACGCCTTCGTCACGGCAAACGGAGATGATTCGTTTTTGAGCAATAGGGACATCTTCGAAACTCATCTCCAACGCCAGATCACCCCGGGCAACCATCACTCCGTAACATTCATGTACAATGTTTTCGATATCGTTCAGCGCATTTTGTCGCTCGATCTTTGCGATAACCGGAATCGATGCCCCCCGTTCGGCTAATGCCTGTTTAAGAAATCGTACATCCGTAGAAGATTGAACGAACGAGAGGGCCAGAAAATCCAGCTGCTCTTCGACCGCGAAATCCAAATCCACATAGTCTTTTGTTGTTAGAGACGGCAACGAAACCAATCGATTCCTTAAATTGACTCCCTTGTTGCTCTTCAACTCGCCGCCCCGAACAATCTCGCAGAGAATGTCTCCGTTCGTTCTAATATCGACCACCTGCAATTCGATATTCCCGTCGTCCAGAAGGATGATCGAAGCGGGTATCACATCGCGGCAAAGCCCTTTGAAGCTCACTCCAATCTTCGCTGGCGTTCCGACCACATTCTCCGGCGTGAGAAAGATCTTGTCTCCACGCTTCAATTCGATGCTGCCACCCTCCATCTCGCCGACCCGGATTCTCGGGCCACGCAAATCTCCGAGGATACCGATAAACACGCCCATTTGCTGAGCCACGCCGCGAATCCGCTCAACCAAAGGCTTGGCTTGTTCCGCGGAGCGATGGGAAAAGTTCAGGCGGGCAACATCCATTCCTGCGTCAATCAACCGGCGCAACATCTCCTCGCTGTCGCTTGCCGGTCCAATCGTTGCCACAATCTTCGTACGCTTGGTAGGTCGAGACATTACACGAATAGTGACCGAACCTCGCCCTAACCACAAGAGCGAAGAATTGCGCGAAGCTGCCGAAAATAAGTACGGGCGCCACCCGCCCCTTCCAGCAGAACCTTTCGCGGCCAATCCCGATCAGGCGGAGCCACAATGCACTAGTGTCCTGTCCCCGAAATAGCATGTATTTTGTTGCGATCAAAATGGGCCGTCGACAAGGCGCGGGGAGCGGAGCATCCCGCTCCACTTTCTTTATTCCTGGTACTCTTGGTCTCGAGGGTAGCATGGAAGTGGGGCGGGACGTGACCGACGAGCAACGCGGTCGCCGGCCCATTTTCATCGCAACCCTTCGGGCCGGAGCCAGTTGGCCGTTTTTCTGCGTTGCTCTCTCGGCCCGTATGA
>DASZHC010000109.1:0-9712 GCA_035938215.1 Chthoniobacterales bacterium | reverse complement strand
TGCAGTTACCTCTAATGCGACCATGACGGATCCCATTCCATCGCTAGAACTTCGATTAACGCCCGATTGGCTAAAGGAGTCCGAGCCGGCAAATCGCTATGCAGACTACGAAGGTGACGATTCTCCGGATCGTCAGCATCGAGGACGGCGCGAACGCAGGGACGACAGACTCCGGCGGCCAAGCCCGCCGACCGAGCGGCATCGACACGAGCAAACGGAAAGAAAGCCGGCTGCAGGCAATCGCCCGGTCCAATCGCAGCAGCGCCCGGTCGAGAATCGTTCACTTCCGCAGAAAGGGGAGCGTCCGAGATTTCAGCGTCGGGAAGAACAGACGGCTCGTCCGGAGGTCGAAGCTGCACCTGTTCAGATCGATTTTCTGCCGGAAGAACGGGCTTTCTCAAAAATAATCCAGCAAATTAAGCAAGGCCACGTCGCCTATCCCCTTTTTGGTCTCGCCCGGATGTTTTTGGAGCGGCCTGAACGCCACCGGATCCGCGTGCGTTCTCTTGATAACCACACGATGATTTATCAATTTGGGGACTATGGACTAGTGGCAATGGACCCGGCCGCTCTTGAGCGCAATGCATTTAGCGAAAAGAAGGACGAGTACTACGAAACTGAGATCGTCGAAAAGGAACCCATTAAGGGCAGCTTTTCTTCAGTCGCACGCTGTACGCTCACAGGAAAACTTCTCGGACCTACGAACTATCACGCGTTTCAACCCACTCTTCGAGCGCTTTACGAACAGAGATTTAACAGGCGGATGTCTTTTGACGATTACCGGCGGACGATCGAAATAACGAGCAATCCGCAAATCGTCGAGCAATGGAAAGAGGAAGCTCGAAAGGCAATGACGTTTCGGACGAAGGACCAGCAGGATCCTGTTATATTTGAGAATCCGGCCGCTGTGGAACAGCATTTTCGAACGCACTATCTTCCCAGCTTAGTTCGTCCGTGCCTGGCGGCGGAGCTTTCGGGCGAAACAGCGCGCCATCTTCCCGATCGCGGGATCATCGCGGCGATTCGGAAGGCCAGGGACAGGGAGAACCGATTCCCGGCCCAGATTGCGGGCGCGCTTCGGCACGGCTTGAATCAGGCGGGCTTGCATGTATTTAAACACAAGAAGCGCATCCTTTATATTTCGACGGTGCGCCCGCAACTATTTGATTCAAACCAAGCATCTGTTTCTTCCAATCTTTCAGCAATTCTGTCCGCCATAAGATCATACCCAAAGATCTCTCGAAAGCAGCTTGCAGAAAAAGTTCTATCCAAACTCGCCGGGGCGGCATTGTCTGATGAAGCGAGCGCCGAATACCAACACGCGAAGACGGCGTTGGCAACCGATCTGATCTGGCTGGCTAAAGCTGGGCATGTCATCGAGTTTGCGGATGGAACCCTCGATTTACCGTTGCCGCCCAAACTGATCGACCCCGAGAAGGGAACTGCCGCCACCGGGCACCAACCCACGCACGACCCTGCAAAGGTCGGAGAAAATCTGGGTCACGAACCTGTTATCGCTGACGGCAACGAATTTGAAGAGAGCTCGGAGGAAGAAGTTCAGGCGACTGCCGCTGAGGACCGGGAGAAGACAACGGACCCGGCTGTCGATTCTTTGGATCATTCCGCGCGCCGGCCAGAGCCCGACCCGATCGGAGAGGCCGCGGATGACCCGCAGAAAGCGGCCGGCATCGCGCTGATGCCCCCGGCGGAGCCTTCGGAATTGCACGTTGAGAAGCATGATGAGCCTGAGTGCGCAGCCGCGGCATCCGGTTCCCACCTTGTTTAGGAGCAGGCGCTCTTTCGGTGAGAAATCTGGAGGTCTTGATGAGCATAGCGCCAGGGGAATTTAACACGCCGAAGGCGTAAGAGAAGTTCAGCCCAGGGTGGGGGTGCGGGCTTTTCCGCAGGGCTTGTGAGGGATGCCGGTTAGATTCCCCTGGTCTGAAACACGGCCTCGCTGCTCATTCCTCCTCTACGACAGGGTTGCTTAACACCCCGATCTTCTCGATTTCAATCTCTACGAAATCCCCTTTCTTTAGATACCGAGGCGGATTCATCGCCATGCCTACGCCTTGGGGCGTTCCGGTGAGAATAACCGTTCCCGGATAAAGCGTCGTACTGCCGCTGAGAAACTCTATTAAAGTGGGAACATCAAAAAGCATGTCTGATGTATTCGAGCTCTGCCGAGTCTTACCATTGACGCGGGTTTCGATGTGGAGCGCATTCGGATTCGCGATTTCATCCTTTGTGACGATCGCGGGGCCAAGGGGAGCAAAGGTGTCAAAGCCCTTTCCCCGACAAAATTGGCCGCCGCCCAGACGCCTCTGCCAATCTCTCGCGCTTACGTCGTTAGCCGCGGTGTAGCCCAATACATAATCGAGAGCGTGAGTCCGCGAAGCATTCTTGCATTCCCTGCCGAGAATGACCGCCAGCTCACATTCATAATCAACCTCGTCGCTCTTGAGTTTGGTCGGCAGCACAATCGGATCGCCCGGATTTTGGAGGGTATTCGGGCCCTTCATGAATAACACCGGTCGCTCTGGAATTTTCGCCCCGGTTTCTTCCGCGTGCTTTCGATAATTAAGGCCGATACAAAGGATCGCCCGCGGTTCGATGGGTGCCAGGACTTTGACCATTTTCGATTCGCGATCGGTAACTTCGAATGTTTGGTAGATGTCGCCATACAAATCAAAGCAGCGGCCTCCCGGCTGTTCGGCCGCAAACCGGACATCTCCCTCTTGCGCAAGATAACGGATGATCCGCATGGGAACTAGTAATTGATGTAAACTACCGAATCAAACCGGTTCTTGTATTTAAGCTTCTCGGCGGGCCGATTGATGCGGCCGCCTCGGAGATGCGACCTGCCGAGCCACATCAAAAACAGTTGTCTTGGAATCGCGATCTTCCGGTGGGCCCGGGATATTGTAGGGGCGCACCTCCGATCGCCCACCGAGAAGGGCCATTTTCTCCGATGTTCGTTTGTTTATGGATAGGGACGGCCTCTGTGAAAAATGGGACGGCACGGAGGCCGTCCCTCCCTGAAATGGACAAATTCCGCTTCGCGCGGGTCCTCGGAGCCTTTGGCTGCAGTTCCGTCGCGGCGTGACCAAAGCTGTTGCGCGGGAGACGGGATAGCACGAGAGTCGAGACTCTGGACTGACCGGCTAAGTCCCCATGTGTTATGCCATTTAAGCTTTCTTCAAAGTTTAAACCGCGCGGCGATCAGCAGCAGGCGATCGGCCAATTGGTGCGCTCTTTGCAGGCCGGGAACCGGCATCAGACATTGCTCGGCGTAACGGGATCTGGCAAAACCTTCACAGCTGCGAATGTGCTTGCAGCCCTGGAGAAACCGACACTAGTGATTTCCCATAACAAGACACTGGCAGCCCAGCTATATAGCGAGTTCAAGCAATTTTTCCCCGAGAACGCGGTGGAATATTTCGTTAGCTATTTCGATTACTATCAGCCCGAAGCCTACATCCCGCGCACCGATACCTACATCGAAAAAGATTCGTCCATCAACGAAGAGATTGAGCGATTACGCCTGTCGGCGACGAGTTCACTCCTGTCGCGGGCCGATGTGATTGTAGTCGCAAGCGTCTCTTGCATTTATGGCCTGGGTTCACCGGAAGACTATGCAAACATGGTTTGCGCCGTAGCACGCGGGCAGGAGATTTCTCGAGAATTTCTGCTCGCAAAGCTGGTCGACATGCTTTACGAGCGAAACGATATTGCTCTGACTCGAGGAAAGTTCCGCGTTCGCGGCGACGTAGTCGAAGTGCATCCGGCTACGTTCGATGAAGAAGCGATTCGGATCGAATTCTTTGGCGACGAAATCGATCTCATTACCCGGTTTGATCCTTTGACCGGCCACATGGAGGAAACACTTGACCGATTTATTTTTTATCCGGCCAAGCAATTTGTTACGCCGCACGAGAAGATGCAGCGGGCGCTTAGATCGATTCGAGAAGAACTCGTTGATCGGATAAAGACGTTCGAGGGACAGGGTAAATTCCTCGAGGCGCAGCGCATTAAGATGCGGACCGAATTCGATCTGGAAATGATGCAGGAGATGGGTTTCTGCAATGGGATCGAAAACTATTCAAGGCACCTGAGCGGGCGCCTGCCGGGTTCTCAGCCCTACACACTTCTGGATTTCTTCCCCAGAGATTTTCTGCTGATTGTCGATGAATCGCACGCCACAATTCCCCAGATCGGGGGCATGTACGAAGGGGACAGGTCGCGTAAGACCGTTCTTGTCGAATATGGGTTTCGATTGCCGAGCGCGCTTGACAACAGGCCATTGAATTTTCCTGAATTTATGAGGATGGCCGGCCAGAGTCTCTACATCAGTGCTACGCCCGCGGAGTTCGAAATCCAGAACAGCATTGTAGGAAACCGGGAGTACATTCCTCACTCGCGTTCCAGAATTGGCCAGGAGGAAACCGAGCCGGTCTTAGTGCCAATGCTAACCGCTCGTTCCTCTGGTACGCTTGACGTGCACACGCCGGGCAGCCGTTTGATCGTTCAGCAGATCATCCGGCCAACCGGGCTTTTGGACCCGAAAATTACGATACGTCCTCTTAAGCATCAGATCGACGAAACCATTGAACTGTGCCGGAGACGAACGGAGAGCCAGGAACGCGTTCTGATTACCACCCTGACGAAGCGAACGGCAGAAGATTTGACGGATTACCTGCGGGACGTCGGCCTCAAAGTCCGCTATCTGCATAGTGAGATCGACGCGATCGAGCGTGTTGAAATATTGCGATCCCTTCGAGCCGCTGAATTCGACATCCTGGTTGGGATCAATCTTTTACGCGAGGGACTGGATCTTCCTGAGGTTAGCCTGGTTTGTATACTTGACGCCGACAAAGAGGGCTTCCTGCGAAGCCAGACCTCTCTCATTCAAACGACCGGACGCGCAGCACGTCATGTTAATGGTGAAGTCGTGCTCTTCGCCGATGCGTATACGGAGAGTATTCAAAAGCTTGTGGCAATCACCGAATATCGCCGGAGCAGGCAAATCGCCTACAACGAGGAGCATGGGATCACACCCACAAGCGTCAAGCGCGCGGTGCAGGAGAGCTTGCACACAATTCTGCGGGGCCGCGAGGTCGAGGAATCAGTGATAAAGGAAGGAGGCGGCGACTTTAATATCACGGAAATGATCAGGGAATTGGAAGAGGAAATGCAAATAGCCGCAGCCAATCTCGAGTACGAGCGGGCTGCGCTTCTGCGCGATCAGATCATGGAGCTCAAGAGTGGAAGCGGGATCAGCAGGATTGAGCCGAAGAAACGGCCTGTGCAATATGGAGCGGGCAAAGCCCGCCGATCCGCCAAATCAAAGAGACGCTAGCCCGCAAAAATCACGCAAAAGCCGCGGCGACGAGCTCATTGCGGGCTAGAAAAGCTCCTAAACAGCCGCTGCGCGCCTGATTAAGAGCCTGTTTTTCAGGTGCCGTAGTAGGACACTCTTTACGCCCGTCATTACCGCACTCGTCGCTGAGGAAGGGGCCGGCACCCAACAACTTACCGCCCTGGCCGCCTAAGCAAGAATCGTCGCACACCGTGTCAAAACCGACAGATAGTAATAGAACCCTGCGGAAAAGCTCGCATCCCGGACGCTTCCTACTCAAATCAATTTTACCTCCGAGCCGCTTCTTAAGCGGCTCTATAGCGCGAAAATCTCACGAGCGCTTTGGCTTGTGAGATTTTCGCGCTAACCAGTGAACTTCTTGGAGCTCCAGCCATCTGAAGCTCCATCAATCGAAGTAACAGAGCTCGGGGCCAGGAGATCGCGGGTGATCAAAAGGTAATGTTCAATTTTTGCCTTCGTCCCGGCGTGCAATTCCAACACGCGGTCAAGGATGTCGCGTTCGCTCTTGGTAAGGTGCCCTTGAAGGAGCAGATATTCCCGCCAGGTTGGCGCGACCGCCTCCATCCTGAATATTGATCGTTCAGAAAGGTTCTCGTAAAGGCGCACACTTGATGCACCGTTCCGTAAATAAATCCGTCTTAGTTCGCGCATCAGATCGAGGAACTGGATGCGGCTCTTCTGATCGATCGTTATCTCGGCGACAACGGCTATCGGACCTTCATCCAGCTGTGGCGGCTCGGGGAACTCGGGCGCCCGCAAGGGACGCGCGGGCTCCGGATTGACCCTTCGGGCAAAGTCTATCGACAACGGACCAGCGACCGAGAGGTTCAAACAGACAAGCAACGCGGCCAACAACAGCGTGTATTCGAATCCGGTGAAAGCCGCGGCGGAACCCCAGGCGAGCCCACCAAGCGCTATGCCGCCTTGAGACACCATCAATTGAGCCGCGTTCAAGCGCCCGCGCGTCCAGCCCGGCATGGCTTGTTGGGCAGCGACCCATAGCTCGGACGCAGCCAGAGTCCAGCCCAGGCCGGCAAGCGCTGCCACCAGCATGAACGCTTCCAGGTTACGAACCGCCGCCATCAGAAAATAAACGATAGCAAGCAACACGCTCGCCAAGATGGTCACTTGATTCGGAGTGAATTGTTCCCTGGCCCGAGGGACGACAAATACCGCGCCCAGCAATGAGCCTGCTCCCATGCTGGTGAAGAGAACTCCGAGGCTGGACGGACTGAGTTTAAGCGCCTGAAGCCCTACCACCGGCAGGAGCGAGGGAATAACGGAAATGAGAAGGGCGAACAGGAAGGCGCGAAGCAGCACAACCTGCATGGTCTGTGAGTAGCGTACATACCTTACCGCTCCAACAAACGATTCAACCAGACTCTCAGTGGGCAGCGCCGGTTTGTTTCTTTTCTGCCGCCATTGCAGGATGGAGGCCAAGACGAGCAGAAAGGCAACAGCATTCAGACCGAAGAGCGCAGTCGGCCCAATCAGAGGAAGCAACAGGCCACCGAGCGCCGGCCCGATGATGCTCGATATATTCAGCTGGACGCCCCCAAGGACAATAGCCGAAGGGAGCTCTTCCTTGGAGACAACATCAGGCACAACGGACATCCACGCGGGCGCATTACATGCAAATCCGACACCCAAAACAAATACCGCGGCAAGGATGATCGTCGGACTTAACAGGTGAAGCGCCGACAAAAACGCAAGGCCGCCTGCCGCCAGGGAAAGCCAAATATGCATCACACATAAAATGGTCTTTCGGTTTGCCATGTCTGCGACTGCGCCCGCCGGGAATGTGAGCAAAAAGAAAGGCAACGAAGCAGAGGTTGAGAGCAATGACAACAAAAGCGGCGAAGTAGTCAGCGTGTTCATCACCCAGGTCGCCGCCATATCATGTGCCGCAACACAGCAACCGGATAAAACGCTCGCCAGCCAAAGAATGCGAAACGTGGGATTTCGCAGAGCGGTCCAAATCGATGTCGTGCTCATCTGCGAATTCTAACGATGCGGTACCGAACCGCCAGCTTAGAATGCCCGGTGCAACGGGCTGCGCTAGTGTCCTGTCCCCGAAATAGCATAAACGAGGAGCAACGCAGCCGCCGGCCCATTTTCATCGCACCCTATGGGCCGCGGCCAGTTGGCTGTTTTTCCGCGTTGCTCACGATAAGTTTCACGAGCAGCTGGCCCAAAATCAATCTGGGATCAAGTTGGGTCGTTACCAACTGAACGTTGGCTTTCAAGCAGGCATCGAGGGCGTCTACCAATTCGCCCAGCTCGAAACGGTCGGCTTCGAAGGCAGCAAGCCCTAACGCATAGGCGTTAATCGTTCCATCCTTCTTTCGCGGCAGGTGCCGAATCGCATCTTCGGGCAACCTGTTGAGGGTCGTACTGAAGTGGAACGGCGCCTGTGGAGGACGAAGCTTATGCCTCAGGAGAAGATCCTTCGCAACCAACAGATTTCGCACAGTAGGGATAATGGCTGCGTACAAAATGCCGATCGGCGTTTCGCCCTGGAAAAGCAATTGGTCAAGCAGCGCGAGACTCCGCACCAATTGGCGCTTTGAAATGCCCGTGCCCAACTCCCAGATAACGCCGGTGGTCGACTTCGAGACAAGGTCGCGAACGTTCTCTACGGTAATCGTTCGGTTTTCTCCGAGGTAGAGATCAATCTTTTCCAGTTCGTTCCGCAACTGTCGAGTGTCCGCACCGACAAGTCTGACAAATACTTGCAGTGCTTCGGTCTCAAATTCCAAATCGCGTTCAGCAGCCAACCGGCGGGTGATGACCTCCAGATCCTCTTCCCAACCCGGCCGGCTTGTATCCAGCTTGTCGAACTGCTCAAGCTTCCCTATTTTTCCAAGCGATTTGTAGAAACTTCGCCGTTTATCCACCTCGGCGGCACTCAACAAAAAAGAGACGCCGCTGGGCAATCCTCTCTCCAGAAACTCCTCGAATTCATCCAAAGCCGCTTGAACTCCGGCAGAATGGCCGGTGACCGTATCCGCGAGGAAGTTGACGTTCTTGAGCCAAACAAGTTTCTCGGAACCAAAAAAGGGGAGTGTCTGAATTGCTTCGGTTGCCTGACGAATTCGCTGAATTGCCTGTTCTGCGTTATCCGCGGCACCATCAATTGTGTCGACGCCAAAATCCCCGCCCTCTTTCGGTGTCAATCGCACCGCCAACTCGCGTGCTCTACGCTTTGCTTCACCTTCGTCCGATCCGATCACCGTAAAGACCCTCGTTTCTTGAACGGGCGTGACAGATTTTTTTCTTGTTGCCATCGAATAGAAAAGCCGTAGACCGGATCGGCTCTCTTGTAAACCTTTCGCCGAGGCGGCCGTTACCATGAAGCAGACGAATTAGGAATGGGAGGGACGGCCGCCGTGGCGTCAGGCTAATTGTTTTCAATTCGAGTAGGGAAGGAGATAAATGGGACGGCACGGAGACCGTCCCTCCCCTTCCTTGCACTAGCCACAGATCCGCAGGTATTTGTGAACCTAGTCAGCGGACGCGGAGGAAAAAATAGAACGTCATCGTCGCACCGACAGCGATTACGAATCCGCGTACCCAGTGCGCAGACGCAATCGCCAGGTCTAAAGCACTCAATCTCAAGCAGAAAACATGGCGGGGAGACCTTCCACTTTGCGCATTTCAGTCCGCATAATACAAGATCCGGCCGCATTGTTCACAGTGGACAATCTCCCGGCTCATTTTCACCCGATGAACCAACGTCGTCGTATTCTTCATATGGCACCCCATGCAAAACTCGTGCTCGACGGGCACCACAGCATTTCCTCCCTTGGTCGCAAACAGGCGAGTGTAGCGAAAAAGCAGATCCGGATCGAAGCCTTGAGATAATCCATCCCGCTCGCTCTCCGCTTCACGGAGACGCTCTTCCAGCGTCTGCTGCTTTCGTTTCAGATCAGCTTCTTGTTGTTGTGCCTGGCGCTTTGCAGCTACCAATTCCCGCTCAGCTTCTGAGACTTTGCGGCTGACGTTTTCCGCTTCCTCCATCAATTCAATCTCTTCGTCTTCGATACGCTCGATCTCTTTTTCGAAGCGCTGAATTTCCTGGCCGATCGCCTGAAATTCCTCGTTTTTTCGTGTTTGAAATTGCTGACTCTTGTATTTGACGATGGCATCCCGACGCGATTGAGCGTCCAGCTCCAACCTCTTTTTGTGCATCTCAAGATCCCGAAAACGCTGCCTGGTCTGCTCGAAAGCGCTGTTTTTCGAAGCAACGAGTTGATCTATCCGCCGTTGCTCCAAAGGAATTGTCTCAAGCTCCGCTTTGTACATCTTGATCTTCTGATCTCGGTCTTGAAG
>DASZHC010000108.1:0-7055 GCA_035938215.1 Chthoniobacterales bacterium | reverse complement strand
CTCTTCTTTTCCTGTCCATTCCTTAGGCAGATGAGTCAGCACTACCCTGTCGATCGATTTTGTGGAGAGAAACCGGAACAGTTCAGCGGGCGGAAAGTGCGCGACCTCCGTTATCAGAAGGTCGATATGCTCGCTCAGTTGTCCCTGCAGGTCGTTTGGACTTCCGAGATCTCCCGAAAATACGATCCTGAAATCCGGATGCTCAATGCGCAGGCTGTATGCCTTGAAACGGTTGGGAATCGATCTGCGATTGAGAGTCGCCAGATGCGTGGTCGGAGCAGGATGGACTTTCAGACCGTGAAATTCGAAAAAGGCTTGAGATTCCCACGGCACAAAAAGGATTTCAAACGGGACGATATCGGGCCCGAGATAGCTCGCGTTCAGCCACTCTTTGAGGGGTTCGGATAACTCAGCCGGTAGAAAAATATTCAACGGCTCTGTCCTGTCCGAAAGCCATGCCCCTTGAATGAGCATTGGCAGGCCTCCCGTGTGATCGGAATGGCCATGCGTAAGAAAAATTGCGTCAAATGACCGGAGATCGAATTCGATTTCGGCAAGAGTTCGGCTGCACGGTTCTCCTGCGTCGACAAGAATTCGGAAGTCTTCCGTTGCTAGAAGAAAACTTGAATGACCACGGCCTGGGACCGGTACGCCGCAGGCCGAGCCAACAACGAAGATATGCGCCATTCAAGAAGCAATACTATCGAAATCCGGCTGATTCTACAATCACCGGGTATCGGCGCGGCGTCCTAATCTGGAAAAATGAGTGAGCCGTGAAAAAGCCCCGATTGTATCTCTTTGCCAAAAATGACGGATATTTTACTCTTTTAGGGCAGAAAGTCTTGCCAGGTGTCTGGATCACGCTTAAAACGATGCTCCATGCGCAAAAAGTCGTTTGTTCTTGTCATTTTTGGCTTAATTGTTGCGGCGGCCCTCGCCGACCCTAATGCGGCCCTGACAAGACTCGCGGACGGCTTTGATTTTCCGGTCGGAAAACCTAATGCGGACGGGTATCGCATCTCGCGAGGCTTCACTCCTTACGGCCATCTTGGCGAAGACTGGGTTGGACAGGGGGGAAGCGGAACAGATTTCCGGGATCCTGTTTATGCGACCGGCAACGGAATTGTCACGCTTGCCAGGGATTTTCGCCGCGCTTGGGGAAATGTAGTTGTCATCAGGCATGCCTTTATGGAGGAAGGCCAGATAAAGTATGCTGATTCGCTGTACGCTCATCTGGATAGAATCCTGGTCAGAGAAGGCCAGCAGGTCGCTCGCGGCGCGCAGATCGGGACAATTGGGAATGCGCATGGCCTCTATCCGCCTCATCTTCACTTCGAAGTGCATAAGAATCTCGCGATTGGGGTGGTCCATACCATGTTCGCAGGGGACTACACGAATTACTATGCGCCTTCCGAATTCATCAATTCGCATCGCAAGCTAAACTCGGGGAAGAGAGTTGCGACGGTTGTGATGAACAATTTTGCCATGCCCACCTTTGCCGGCATTCCTGCACTTGCGCCGGTCAATCCCCCGAATTCGCCGGGCGGGGTTCTGTCGGACTCGAAGGGAAAGCCGAACGAGTTTCACTGGGGCCGATTTGACGACCTAACGCACTCTTACTAAGGCTTCAATAGCCTGACCTTCTCACGAATTTTGTAAATTTGTGAGAAGGTCACTGAACTGCTGTGGTATGCCTTTGCAGCAAGAATTGTCGCATATGCGCAACGCCTTTTGATAATGCTCCCGTCCTTCTTCGTGTTTTCCCTGGCTGTACTGGAAATCGGCCAAAAGGGAAAAAACTGGATCTGGAAAATGGCCTGGCTAGCGCTCACAAAGACCTGCGGTTCTGTGACTTGTGCAAGGAACTTGGAATAGTGCGCGCGGTGCATGATTCTGGGCATTTTCGCCGATGTTCGTTTTTCCTGGGAGGGACGGCCTCCGTGCCGTCGGACTAATCATTTCTGGCTCCATAACGAGGAGAAAAATGGGACGCCACGGAGGCCATCCCTCCCTAAAATGAACGAATTCCTTGTCGGGCGAGTCGCCGAGGCCCGTGCGTTGCAAGCAACGCCTTCGAGCGATCTTGCCGGTTCTCGGTATCAGCAGCAATGGCCCATTACTCCCGTCTCGAGGCGTTCGCCCGTCCCTTGTCAAGCTCCCTCTAACAGTTTGAAAGAGTGCCGGGTCACCACGGTGGGCATGGAGTCAACGGGAGTCTATTGTATTCCCTTACGCCAGAAGCTGGAAACAGCTTGTTTTTGGCTGCGCGGGAAGCGCATTTGACTCTGGTGCAACTCATCATCCCATTTTTCGGCAGGATGAAGATTGACGGTTGTTCGAAGCGAAAATTCTAACGAAAGAAAAATCGGAGTGTTATGTGTTGTGTTATGATACAACCAAAATGGCCCGGGAAAAAAGCCACAACATGAACGAAATCAACTACTTGTGATTTAATGACCTTCGAAGTCTGTATTCGTAGCTGTCGACAAGCGCCAGCCAACTCGCCTCAATGATGTTATCGGAAACGCCGACGGTGCACCAGTTATCTTGATGATCCGTTGAGTCGATCAGTACGCGCGTGCGCGCGCCCGTTCCCTGGCTGGTTCCGATAATCCGAACCTTGTAATCGTCCAGCATTACGGACTCAATAACGGGATAGACCGGCACCAACGCCTTCCGCAGCGCCGCGTCGAGAGCGTTAACCGGTCCATCTCCTTCGGCAACCGTGTATACATCTTCCTTCAGAACCCGGAGTTTCACGGTCGCTTCGCATGTTTCATATGCATTTCTGATCGATCGAATGTAGGTACAGTGATATTCCAGAAGTTCCCAAAATGGATCAGCCGGCCCTAAAACTCTGCGAATAAGAAGTTCAAAGGAAGCTTCGGCCGCTTCAAATTCATAACCAAGATGTTCAAGACGTTTCACTTCCTTTAAAATGGCGTTCACTTCCCGCGAGCCCTTCTGAAGGCTGAAACCTAGTTCGCGGGCCTTTGCCAGAACATTGCTTTGCCCCGACAACTCGCTGACAACTATGTGCTGATGGTTTCCGACCTGACCCGGTTCAATGTGTTCGTAACTTCTGGCTAATTTCTGAACCGCATGGGCATGAAGTCCGCCCTTGTGCGTGAACGCTGTCGTTCCGACAAAGGCGGCTCTGATATTGTGCTGACAATTCGCCAGTTCATCGACGAACAGCGAAAGTTCGCGGAGCCGGCTCAGCTCGGGCACAACATGCTTTCCAAGCTTGAGCTGTAAATTGGGAATCACGCTCGTCAAATTGCAGTTACCCGTTCGCTCTCCATAGCCGTTGATAGTTCCTTGAACCTGAACTGCGCCTGCCCTGATTGCGGCCAAAGCGTTCGCTACACCGAGTTCACAATCGTTGTGGGTGTGTATCCCGACTTCAACGGGAATCGATCGCACTACTGCGGCGGTGATCTCGGCAACTTCATGAACCATCGTTCCGCCGTTTGTGTCGCAAAGCACGATGATGTCTGCCCCCCCCTCAACTGCGGCCTCGATCGTTGCTAGTGCGTGCTGCGGATCGTCTTTGTATCCGTCGAAAAAATGTTCGGCGTCAAAGTGAACCTCCTTTTCCTTCGATTTCAGGTAGCGTACGGATTCGCGGATCATTCGCCGATTTTCGTCGACGGAAACCCCCAGAATCTGCTCCACATGGAGCTGCCAACTCTTGCCAACAATCGTAACCACAGGCGTTTCCGCCGCGATAAGCAGTGCGACTTGCGAGTCGTTGGCCGGCTCGGCATTTGCCCGGCAGGTGCTCCCAAAAGCGCAGATCCTGGACTGCTTCCATTTACGACCTTTTGCCGCTTCAAAGAACGCAATGTCTTTAGGATTGGATCCCGGCCATCCACCTTCAATATAGTGAATTCCAAACGCATCCAGTTTCTCGGCAATACGAATCTTGTCGTGGACACCGAAAGAAATGCCTTCCCCCTGCGTTCCGTCGCGCAGAGTTGTATCATAGATCATGATCTGGTTTGAATTCATAAGTTGTGGGGACTGATTCGGTATCGCAGCATCCTGAAGATTGCAAGACGTTAGGCCGCATTTCTCGTGCGCCGGGAGAAATGCGCACGCGCCGATGTTGGACTCTACCTGGTGACCGTGACGGGAGTGCCAACTCGAGCGGCCGCATAAAATCGCTCGGCTTTAGATTGCGGCATGCGAATGCATCCGTGGGATGCCGGGTAGCCCGGAAGGTAGCCGGCGTGGAGACCCACGCCTCCCACAATGCGCAAGAAATAAGGCATGGGAGCGCCGACGAAAGTTGACCCGGGCGGACGAGGATCTTTTCTCACATCGACATTTTCCTTTACGATCCGCCCGTACTGCTCATAGGCGCCGTAAATGCTCGAGCGGTGGTCGATGTCCTTCTCGATGACTCTATATCTGCCTGCCGGAGTATCGTATCCCTCCCGGCCGGTGGAGACTGGCGCGGTCAAAACCACCTCCCCGCCACGGTAGAGGTAAGCGTGCTGTCCGCTGAGATCAATGATTATTGCGACTTTACCCGAGGGCCTCCGGATATAATCGTAGGCGAGATTATCAATGTCCGCGCAGCCCCCCAGGAGGAGGAGTGCAACAAACGGGCCGAACCGCAAGAATTTAGTCATGTTATTTCGAGGCAGGACATTATGTCATTTTCGATTCGATCCATGTCAAGACTACTCGTCGGCCGAAAAAACTCTCTCTGTTAACAGTCGGCCTCATATCAACCGAACATTTCGGAGGGTAGAGGATTTTCCCGAACGAGGCGGTAAAAATAACATAGCGTTTGACATGTTATGATACTTAGTGAGTAAATGGATGTTGCTTCGAGAAAATCTCGCATGAGAGAACTTGTCGGGAATAAAAATTCTCGGGGATGAACCATTATATGTCGCCAAAGTTCGGATCCTACCTATTTCGAAATCTCAAAGGAGAATCGCCTGAAATGGCTCCGGCGGGCGATTCTTTTGGAGGATTCGCCGCGTTTGAAGAGCAGCCGATCTTGTTGTGCCAGGAGGATATTCGAACCGCCGATCCGAAAGGGCCTCACCTGGACTGGTCCAGAATTGAGAATGGCCAAATCACGGTTCGGCTTAAGGAAACGCAAGGAATAACGGACGGGTGCGTGACGATCAAGGCATCAACGCTGCAACGGATTTGTCCTCTCCTTCTCCCTCAACCTTTCCAGGAGGACTTTCTTTTTCCCGTCTCCCTGAAAACTGTAGTGCTCCAGATCCAGGCTCAATTGCAGCGTAAGTCTGCCGATGCCCCTAAGGCGGGAGGACCAGACTTCGATACTCCGATTGCGCAGGTGGCTCGCGAAGATGAAGGATTTTTCAAGCTTGAAAAGGTTTCTCAACAACCATCGTTGACCGCTGAAAAGCCTCAAGCTAAACAGACTTCGTCCGAACCTTTCTTAACCCCGGCAGATCACCCGAGTTTTCCGCTCATTCGCGAAAAACCGTATCCGGCGAAGGTCGGGTCCGAAGTCCCTCCTTTGGAGGTTGCATTGCAACATCCGGTTCCGCAAAAATCCGCGTTGCCGCCCGCTCCGCCATCCAAGGCTAGTCTTTCCGACGAGTTGCCAAAGGTGGGATTGGAAGTCGTAAAAAGTAAAGAACCGGAATTGGTATCGGACCACCCGGCGAACCAGGAGAGAAAAGAGGTGGAAGATGGCGTCGAGGTTTCCGGTGGCGCGAAGCATCTTGCACCGGTTGAACCGCCTGCGCGGAAACCCCCTCGAAGAGCCGGGCTCGAACGGTTGCAGGAGATCTTCATGAGCGAAGATCTGCTCGATGCCCGAGAGGTGGCTGCGCTGATCGCGCGCTTCCCGAAAGTGAGCGGGACATTGATTCTGTTGGGCGATGGAACCTTCATGGGAGGGAACCTTCCGAATGAATTTCGGTCCGAGGCCGTTGTATTGGCGCCGAAGCTCTTGAAAACAGTTCAGGATTTCGGGAACCGATTGAAGTCCCGGGACCCTTCCGCTATCACGATTTTCCTGGATCAGCCAGTCAGCCTTTGTTCCGCGGGGAACGTCTGCATTCTCGTCGCGCACGAGGGACGAGGACTTTTGCCTGGAATGCGGGAGCGGATTTGTGAGGTCGCCAAGGCTCTAGATGTGCTGTATGAACGGGAGATAGACTCGAGCCCCTGAGGCTCAAGTTGTAACGTGACTCCGAATCGTGGGACCGCTTTTCTTAATTCTCTGGATACTGGCGCAATCGCAAGTCTGCAGCCACACGGCTGCAGAAAGAGGCGCTCCCGGAAAGAAATTTGTTCCTGAGCGCTCGCAGCAACCTCTTGTTCAGCTCGCTCCTGTTCGGCGACCGGGTGAAACGTCGATGTATTCCGTGTACGTCACGCCGGAGAGTGAGGAACAGAAGCTTAAGGTCCGATGCAAAACGGCGCGGGCGGTTAACAATATTGATATATATGTTCCGATTGAAGCCGTCGCGGATGAGGATGTTGTCGGTCGAGCGGGTAAAATTCTGATTCCGGCCGGGGCAAAGATTATCGGGCGAGGCTATTGCGACGCTGAAGCCGGTCGAATTCTGAGTCGCGGAAAATGGACCTTCTACGCGAGCGATCACCAGATAACTGTCGACGCGACGCTGTGGGATGAGACTCTCAAAGAAGGTTTGGAGGGAACTCAATTTTCGGAAGGATTGGATCAGGAACGCATAAAGCAGGCTATTTTCAGAGATGGCGCATATGTATATGTGCCATCTCAGACCGAGTTCATCCTGGAACTTCGAGGCAACATCGCTGTGCAGGATCTACCCTCGGCATTCGAAAAGTAGTAACCCGTTATGCGAATGAGGGCGGGAACTTTGTTCTCGTAGTCCCACTGACTTCCCGCGCCAAATCTTAGTAAATTCCGAAGTTGAGAAGTCGTCCTCGTGCTCCTAATGAACACTTGAACACTGGTTGCATCTTACTGGTGCTGAGCAGATTGCAAAAGTTGCGATTTTGACATTTTTGGGCCGGAAAAAGTGTTCATTCCTCACCCAGGAAAAGCGCCCTTTTCTAGGTTACTC
>DASZHC010000107.1:0-17739 GCA_035938215.1 Chthoniobacterales bacterium | reverse complement strand
TACGTCATTATTTTGGCCGACCGCCTTCGGCGTTATCGCCGTGCACTCAATCGGGAAATTCTGATCACCTGCCTGAACTATCGTGAAGGCGTGTCCCGGGCGGAGAAGAATGTAGGTCTGGCAACCAAGCTGATCGAGTATGGAAGCCCAAAGAATCGCGAGTTCGATACAGAGGCCGTTATTCGAACTAATCACATCCCTTGGCAGGCGAACGGTTTGCACAAGGGTTCGTGTGTCCCCGATGCTCGTTGGAACGCCTTCCGAACTCGCGTAGCGCATACCGGTCTCGCGCATATAATCGTAGGTCGCCTTCATCAGTTCCAGCACTTGCCGCGGATCCTGGGTAACGCCCGCAAGCGTACCCCCGATGCGCTTGGTAATCGCCGCGGCGTATTCCTTTACCGTCGGGTCGTTAGGCGTGACCATACAGATAACAAACTGCGCCAGGTTCCACTGGTCATACCAGGTCAGCATGTCTTCCGCAGGCAGATCACTGTATTGAACCTCATTCACCCCGTAGATGAGAAAATCGTCGCGAAGAACCTGTTCCCTGAGTCCCCCCTCTTCCTCGCGCCACTGCAGTTTGATCTCCAGCGTCGCAGGCGTCTGATTCGCCAGGTGCGTGATTCGTTCAGGAAACTTCGGGTAATAGAGTTCTACGACGGAATTGCCCGGTGGAAGATCCCCGCTTACCTCGGGCGTTGTCCACGGAATGTAGTCCGGGACCTGATAGCTGACGGTGAGGTCGTGAATCGGTTTTCCGCCCGAATTCTTCAACACTACTTTGCTTAGAAAATATTTCCCTGCGTTAACCTGCGGATTCGCATACACCTTATATCCGAAACTCATGATCGACCTCCGGACCGTAGGTGGATCCCAAGTGAGCCTTGCGGGTTTGGCACCCATCACAGCCCAAAGCGCCAGCAAGCCAGCTCCGGCAAAAAAGAATACCGCGCTGACAATGAGGCAAAAGAGAAACCGGAGATTCCGAAACATTTTAATCTAATAGTGGCGAAAAGGGTTTCGTATCGGGAGGTGTGTCAGCCAAATCAGCGCGCCGGCGGCGATGATGGTCGCAGCACAGGCGGCAAAAACGCCGATTCTATAAAGAAGGAAGACCGGCTCTATTTGGGGGTTGACGAACAGGCTGCGCATCCTAATCAGCTATCGGCCGATTTCCCAATCCGTTAAGTCGCATTCTTTATATTGCCCGAAGCGGCTCTCAGGACTGCTCGGGATGACGCCATGTTATGTACGTTCCCACCGGTTCCGAAAACCGCGGATATATCGGGCCGAGCCGTTCATCTTTGGGCGAGTTCGATGGCCTGCTCAATAGCCACCAGCAGGCTGCGCTCGTCCGCCCTGCCTGTGCCGGCAATGTCGAAGGCTGTGCCATGATCAACGGAGGTGCGGATAACCGGCAGACCGACCGTGATGTTTACGCCTGCCTCAATGCCGAGTACCTTCACCGGACCGTGACCCTGGTCGTGATACATGGCCACGACAATGTCAAAGTCGCCGCGCCCGGCGCGAAAGAAAAGCGTGTCGGCGGGTAGAGGGCCTTCAACGTTCCAGCCGCGGGCCCGACAGGCTTGGATAGCCGGTTCGATCTTGGATTCTTCCTCGCCGTACCCGAATAGACCATGCTCGCCCGCGTGCGGGTTGATGCCGCAAACACCGATTTTTGGATTTTTGTTCCCCGCGTGCACGAGAGTGTCGTGCCCACGGATGATCGTCCGCTCCACCAAGCCGGGCTCGATCTTGGCGACTGCGTCGATCAAGCCGATATGCGTCGTGACGTGAATGACCTTGAGCCTCGGAGTGGAAAGCATCATCGACACCTCCGGTGTACCGGTCAGATGCGCGAGTATCTCGGTGTGACCCGGGAAAACATGGCCACCGGCATGGAGCGCCTTCTTGTTCAGGGGCGCGGTACAGATTGCGTCGATCTTGCCGGCTAAAGCCAGTTCGACTGCCCGGGCAAGGTATTGGTACGCGGCATCGCCGCACACAGCGGAGAGTTTGCCCCAAGGCAGGTCCGCCGGAATGAGCTTCAGATCAATGCAGTCCACGGTGCCCGGATTAAATTTTGCATCAATCGAATCATCAATAGCATTGACCTCCGACTGGGAGAGGACGATTCGTCCGGCTTTGCGTAGCCGGGCGGCATCGCCGATAACCAGCGGGCGACAGCGGTCGTAAAGCTCGGCGTGGTCCAAGCTTTTCATTATGATCTCTGGGCCGATGCCAGCAGCATCGCCCATCGTGATCCCAATCGTAGCCAAGGAGTTCTCTTTCAATGCCACTCTTTGCTGGCACTGTAGAGATCTTCATCTTCTTTGCCCGTCTTGATATACGCCTCCAGATCGCCGGCCAGGTGCGGATCGAGTTTCTTCAATGTCGCGAGATCCTTTTCGGCATCTGCCTTCCGTCCCATCTCCATGTACAGAACTCCTCGATACTCATAGGCGGCAGCCAGCACGGGCTTGAGCGCTATCGCCTTGTTGTAGTGCTCAAGCGATTTCTCAAAATTCTGTGAACCCTCTTTCCGCAGGCAAAAAGCCAGATTGTTATGCGCCTCGGCAAAGCCTGGATCCTGTCCTACCGCCTGCTCAAAGCTAGCCTGGGCGCGCGCAAACTGTTTCGCCTTCATCAAACGAACGCCTTCATTGTAAGCCGTAACGGCCGGGCTCTCCGTCCTGACGACCGTTTGCCCGGAACTTCCCGCACTTCCACTTCCCGCCGCAAAACATGACGATGCCGTCCACCCGGCGACGACGCAGATTGCAATTGTGTATCTCATTTCAATTCTCCAGTTTCACTTAGTCTTTAGACCGGAAGGAAGCGTTTTTATTCCCATTCAGACACGATTCCTCATTGCGATATGCAGCTGCCAAATTGATAATCTGTGACTTAGGCTTCTCCCGGTCCAAGAGAATTGTAACATGCCGGACTCCACAAGACGAGGTTCCCTGAGCTTGGAATTTTCGGTTCGAAACGCCGATATTTCATCGTCGCGCACCGAGCAGGATCAGTTTCCCATATTGGTGCTGGGCGACTTCCGTGGACAAGCCGGGTTGCTCCCTCAGTCGGGTAAGAACGCTGATTGTATTCGGGTCGACTACGACAACTTCGACTCGGTATTGGCGCGCCTCGGGCCGATAGCAGATCTCGGAACGGACGAGGGCACGCCCCTGACAATTCGATTCCAGAGTCTCGACGACTTTCATCCAGATAAGCTTCTTAAAGATTTTGAGCCCCTGTCGCGACTTGTCGAATTGCGAAAACAACTGCTCGATCCCGTGACCGCAAGCGCCGTGGGCCCCAAAATACAAGAGCTTCTGCGACTTTCACACACTTCGTCCGAAGAGCCGAAGACAATTTTACCTCAGTCCGCTGACGACATCCTCAACCGGCTCCTCGGCAAGGCTGTCTCAGACCGTTCTTACCGCAGTTCTTCAGGAGCCAAAGTTGACCACCTGATAAAACAGATACTAGGCAGCCCTTCGGATGCGATTCCGAGTGAAGACCAGAATGCACTCCGAACGGCTCTTGAAAAAGAACTTTCGAGACGCCTTCGCGATACGCTTCACCACCCAGCCTTTCAGACCCTTGAAGCAACCTGGCGCGGAATGGATTTCCTTGTCCGAAATGTTGGCGAAGATACGATCTTGCGGGTGGCAGACATTCCAAAATCCGCATTGTCAGCGTTACTCGCCAACGGCGATACCAGCGATGCCCCGATGGCCGGATTGTTGGCCGCATGCCGTCCGGCTCTTATTCTCGGCATCTACACCTTCGCACCTGAGGAACATCTCACGCTGAGCGGCCTCGCACGGATCTGCGCGGCTCATCAAACCGCATTCGTCGCTGGGGCAGATCCTGAGCTGGCAGGCTGGACCTCATTTCATTCGCGCACCGGGCGTCTCAGCGAAGCATCCCTGCCGGAGAACGACGAATTTGCTTCTCTCCGCAGCAAGCCGGAGGCGAATCATCTCGGTTTAGTTCTACCACGATTTCTTTTGCGTCAGGCATATGGAACTCGAAGCGATCCAATCGATACTTTCCCATTCGAAGAGATTGATGCCGCCCCCGATCATGAATCCCATTTGTGGGGCAATTCGGCATTTTTGTGCGGTTATCTGATGTCGCAAAGCTTTGGAGAGTCCGGATGGGATTTTAATGAAGGGCAGGGAGGCGAAATTTCGGGGCTGCCTATCCAACAAGTCGTCATCGACGGGGAGATCGACACAAAACCGTGCGCGGAAGCCTGGCTCAGCGAAACGGCTGGAGAAGCAATTCAAAGTCGAGGAATCATTCCTGTGCTATCGATTCGCGGGCGCGATGCAGTGAGAGTCTCAAGTCTGCACTCAATTTCGAACCCACAGCGAAACCTGGCGCTCCGCAGATCATGAACGCGTCCACTGATTTGCGCAAAGAACTTGGGTTCTCTGTTCGCACGCGCGCTGAGAAATGCTCTCCTCAGAGATGCCGATGCTCAGACTTATCAAGCGAGAGGCTCGCACGGAGGGCACGGTGTTCACGGAGGGGCTGCTTATGTACTATACTTAGTGCCTAAGTTTAACGAGCAAGTCCCGTCTTCGAAGGCTGCATCGCCCAGCATGGCGCCGAGGGCCTGGAGTCCCTTGGCAATTTCAGCTTCGGGTCCGGAAACATCGTTTTGGTTTCAGAGAAGCCTCACCCTGATTTTCTTTGGTGAATAGTAATGGAGTTTCCGTCTGGGTCCCTTACAACTGCAATGTAGCAAACGGGTGTTTCAATCGGACCAAAAAAAGGCGCGTGCCCATCTTCTTTTGAGCCGGGAAACCGCCGCTGACATATTCTCCACTTCCAAGGCGACAGACCCGCCCCCGGGCAGACGGCTTCCAATCCGGATTTCCAGCAGACATGCTATTTCTGGGACAGGACACTAAATCTCACCGAGTTCTTCTAATTCGCGTCTTAGACCCTCTGCTTTTTCATGGCACCCCTGCGCCTCAAGGGTGGCAATTGCGTCCCTGAGAGCCGCGACAAGTTTTGGGTATCCATTGTGCCGATGCATTAATCGCTTCGCCGTGTTCGAATCGAGGCGAACGTCGTACTCATCCATGGAATCCGCAATATACCAATTGAGGGGATCATTCAGATCGACTTCGTTTGTACTCATTCCTTCACTCCATATTCTGCAACGCGCCGTCCTGAAAATGGGCGGGCCTTTTGTTTTATCACGAACCGGTGATGGTTTCCCTTTCGCAACCTCGCCATTTTCGCACTCAAGCTAACAGGGTCGCCCCTCCGAGAGCCAACCACCCTTACGGGGTTCGGCTCGGAATTTACCGCCGGCTCGCAACATGCCCTCCTGCCGCCGGTCCGTCAATAGCGGCTCGCACTAGTGCATCGAGGCGCTCGGCGAGTCGCACGAGGCTCACGCGTTGCAAGCGACCCCTCCAGCGATTTTCCCCGTTTCCCGTATCAGCTATCGCTTAGTTAAGAAATCCTCCGCTATCCCCGTGCGATGATCCTTCAGCGCCAAATCCCTATGCGGCAGTTTCGGAAATCGACAGAAGCAATCACCTTTCGTCCATTCGAATCGAACGGCGCACGACCTCGAACTTGTTGTTCAGATCGGCGACAAGCGCTTCGAACCCAGAATCGGATCTAAAAACATCAAAAATCGGATTTTCAAGCCCAAGAGGTACATGCAAAAGCGTCCGCTGGGCTAAGTATTCATTCAGATGGCGATAGGCTTCCTCCTCGCTATTAAGAAGCCGGTAAGCCCAGGCAACATAGAGTTGCACCTCCCACGGGATGTCGTGCGCAGCCGGGCGTTCAAGCCGCTCCAACCCGTATTTCACAATCTCCTCCGCTATCTGTCGGGTTCGGCTGTGTTGTCCCGACATCTCCAAGGCGAGCGCCAGATAGGTGCGCGGCCAGATCTTCTCGGGATTCGCCGCGAGATGGTTTCGACACCACTGTGCGACGGCCGGCCAATCCTTCATCCCGACAGTTGAATAAAGCATGCCTTCGGAAACGGAATAGTCGTATCCCTTGAGATCGCGTGGCAACATTGCAAAGCCCGCTCGAGCGGAGGAATACCTGCGACGCCACATCATTCGGTAGCATTCCATCATGCGATGTCGCAGCGGATTTGTCTCCCGTTGTAGCGCCTGCTCCATCCATTTATCCGCGACATCGCTCAATTCGGCCCGGTACAAAACTCCGGCCGCGGCGTACAGCAAACGCGGCTCGTTTGGATTGAGAGCGTAGGCTTTTCGAAAAAACGCATACGCCTCAGCAAAACGATGCCGGGTCATCTCTCTGAGAGCTGCCAACCCGTTAACGCGCTCGTCGTTGGGAGCAAGTTCAAGAGCTTTGCGAAGGGAATCGTCACATTGCGGGTACCAGCCCTTGCGGAAATATGCTCTGCCGAGCTGCTCATATCCGCGCACCTCCATGGGATCGAGCGCGATTGCAACCCGGCACAACTGCACGACCGAGTCGAGAAGCGACTTTTCGCCCCCGAAACCTTCCTCCTCGAAATAGGCGCGAGCCAAACCAGCATAGGCCAACGCGAAATTCGAATCCCGCTCGATCGCGCTCTTGAAAATTTCGATCGCCTTTTGATTGGCATCGCGATCAAGAAGTTCAATGAAGGCCATTCCTCGCTGGTAAAGCTCGTAGAGCGTGAGATGAGCGGTTCTACTTGCGCGTACATGAGCGGTGGCGGTCTGTTGAGTTCTGGCCGGTTCAGGCGTGCCTCTGGAGCCCAAGGCAGTTATGACAGCCGGAATAGCCTTTGCCAATTCGTCAGGGGACTGGAACCGGAGGCCTGGATCTTTCTCCAGAAGCTTTGCGAGCAACTCGACCACCGCAGTCGGCATCGCGCCAAGGCGCTCTCGGGGCAGCGGCGCGTACTGGTGTTTATGCATTACCTCGGAAGGCGTTCCTCCAAAGGGTGGCGCGCCGGTAAGCATAACCCAAAGCGTCACCCCGAGCGAATACAGATCGGATCGGATGTCCACTCCCAGGCCCGCAAACTGTTCGGGGCTGGCAAACGCCGGGGTTCCCGTAAAGGAGCCGGGCACGGAAATCGCCGTTCCGGAGTCTGGCTCGTCCACGGCCTTTGCGAGGCCGAGATCGATAATCTTCGCAAGAGCGCCACGACCGTCCTGCCGGACCATGATATTCGTCGGCTTTATATCCCGATGCACAAGATTCTGCATGTGTATCGCTTCCAGGCCCGCAGCAATCTGTGACACTATCTCCAAGGCGAGCTTCGGCTCCAGACATCCCGAACGTTTGATCAACCCGTCAAGCGTTTCGCCGTTCACAAATTCCATCGCGTAAAACATTTCGCGCCCGCGCATCCCGAGATGATAAACCGATGCGACGTTGGGATGGCGCACCGTCGCGGCGACTCGGGCCTCTCGGAAAAAACGCCGGCGAGCCGAGTCTTCCCTAAAGAACTGCATATTCAGGACCTTCAATGTCACGGGTATGCGAAGGTTCACGTCGATCGCCTTAAACGTGATACCCATCGCGCCATGCCCAAGTTCATGCAGCGTACCGTCCGAATGGGTGGCAATTTCGTAGTGGCCGAACCTCCTCGGGGAGGCTTCTTCGACGGCTGCCGCCGACTCGGCGACAGTTGGACCATTTTCATCGGGATCAGCTTCAGCATTTTCCGGATCAAGAGAGCTTCTAAGCAAACAAACAGGGCACAAGGTTGCACCACTCTTGGCTTTGATGGGAATCCCGCACACGGCACAGGACTTCCCACTCTGCTGGAGCGGGGACCCGCCTTTAGCAATTTCGTCGCGTCTTTCTGCTTCGCCCGAGCTCATCGCGCCTAAATGCGCTGTCGCGCACTATAAGTAAATGTCAGAGAGACGGATCCAAATACCCTCCGCGATATGTTTGCGCAACCATGAATGAAGATCCGCTCACGTTTCATTGAACAGACACGGATTCTAATCGTTCCCCGAGAAATTTTCAGCACCCAATCTTCGCCATGGTGACAAAAACCTGGTTTACGTCCTTGCCAACGTTCAACAAAGCCCTGCGCTCTTGTGACTTGTGCAAAGAAGTCGGAATCGGTCCATGCCCCCGATAACCCTGGTAGGGGTAGGTCTCGGGCTGCCCGCAATGAGCGCGGCCGGCTCGGAGATCCCGCCCTACCACCCGTCCGGCGTGCGGAGGGCGCCCCTTGGAATTGACCCGCATCGGTAGGGGCAGATCTCCGAGCTGCCCCCGAGAAAAGCGCCCTTGCCTTACGAGTCTGCTTCCTTGGAACGGCCGGTTCGGAGATCCGGCCCCAATCTTGCCATCGCGGAAACGGTCGCCTCGGAACGCGACCCCATCGAGGAGGCCCGTCTTACATTGCGTGGTCACATTTGCGCCTTTAGCACGTCGAGCCCGTGGTTATTGATCACCGATTGATAGAGCAGGTCAATATACTTTCCAACCATCTGCTCATCCTGCTGGTAATCGTTCAAGCGCGCCTCGGATCGATTCTGCCACACTCCTGAAGCGGTCATACGCTTTTGCAGCCATTGCGCCGATGTGAGGCACTGCTGCATCTTCTCTGCCGTTTGCAGCGCCTGGGTCTCGAAAAGGCGCCTGGCCAGGAAAGAGTTTTTCCGGCTGGGCACATCCGGCGCAAGCAGCGCAAATCGATCGTAATAGACCATCGCAAGACCAAGATGCCGCTCGGGATCTGTCTCTTTCGGCGCGAAACGAGAGATCGCGTAGTCGGTAACAGCTACGGCACGCAAGTTCCGCCGGTGTTGTTCATCCCGCTCCCATTGGCGAAATCGCTGCACCGCGGCGAAATCGTCGTCGTCGTCCCCTCCGGAATCGGATTTGTCGTCCGTCTTGGAAGTTTCGTCAGAATCCTCTTTTCTGCCGTCCAAAGACCCAAATTCCGTTTCGCGAATATGGGTAGTCAGAAAAAGTACGTAAGCGTCGTAGGCTTCATAATTTTCCGGATCGAGCGTAAAAGCCGTCGAAAGATCTCTCTCCGTTTTCGCAAGCACCTCATGGACTTCGGAAGGGCGGATAGGATATTTCGCCGCAGGGTGATACAACAGACGGCCTTGGAAACCAAGAGAGACCACCCCCTGGTCAATCCAACGGGATAGAGCATTCTGATTTTCGACCGGCTTTGGCGCGCTCATTCCATGATGCCAGACGCGATCGGCGTCTTTCGTCATTGCTCTCGAAAGCATCCGCCCTAATCCGCTTTCACAAAGGGCAAAGGCGTTCCATCGCACAGAACCGTCCGGAAACCATTTCTCCCATTCAGCGCGAGACAGACTGAAGACTGCCGTGACACTCGCAACGATTAAAAGGGCCAATGTCTTCATGATCTACGAAACCGCCAGAGCCGCGAGCCTACTCCAAGAGAGACAAGCGCAATGGCTGCGAGATAGAGTGCAGCGAAGAGAAAAGGTTTCATCGGGAGCGCTCCCCAACCGAAAGTCAATCGCGGCAGAAAATCTGCGAAATGCAAGTGAGGACCAATCGTCCAGAGTATCTCGGCGCCGTTGGAGAGAAATGGATCTTTTCCGGACCGAACCTGATCAACAGCGATAATCCCGTACAAACCGTACAAATCGATCAGAAGGCCGCATGTAAAAGCCGGAGCCACATCGAGCCAATTCGTTAACGCCAAGATAATCGCGGTAACACCGGTCTGACCCAAAACTGCAAAAAATACCGCCTGCGCATTTACCAGCGCCCATTCCTGCCATGGCACCTCTGGAGTGCGTCCGAACAGGAACGTCAATGCTCCGGATGCCCCGAAAACGAGCACATTGCAAAGTAAGGGTATTGCCAAAAGCGAAAGGAAATAGTGCAGGTCTGAAACGTCAACGGACTTCCAGAACTCGCGCAGGCCTTTCGTACGTTGAAAAGCTCCGAGCTTTGCACTGACGAAACCCACCCAGAAAATTGAGCAAAGCCACGCTGTCATCCAGATCGTCTGGGTTCGCGCAGAGAATTGCAAGGTCGGATCTTCGTTGCTCGGCGCCAGCAAAGATCCCGTGATCGAAGCCACGAGCAGAAGGAGCAAAGGAAGAATCCAGTCGTTCTCCCGGAAGAGTTGGCGAAAATGAAGCAGAAAGATGGATTTCATGGTTCTCAGGCCGCGCACAGCTCGGTTTTTTGCAAGCGAGGGCGGAGTTCTCTCCAGGGCGTTTCGGGAGCCGCGGTGTCGATCTGTCCCTGGCCGACAAGGATAATTTGCGACGGCAGGCTCGCAATTTCTGAAGGGTGCATGCTTACGACCAAGTGCAGTTTCGGATTTTTAGCGTCGATCCAGCGCTTTACCAGACAATCGCGAGCCTGGAAGTCGAGCCCGGCAAATGGTTCGTCCAGGGCCAGCAATTCCACCTCGCGAACCCGGGCAAGAACTTCCGCAAACACTATCCTGGCCTTTTGGCGATTTCCTTTGGAGAGGACGCCGTAGCACTTGTTTTGCAGTTCGAGGCTGTCGATCAATTCGCGCGCGAGATCGCAGTAATCGCCGGCCGGGTCGAAGCAGGAGACGATCTCCAGCGGTGTCAAGCAGGCCGGAAACTCCACTTCGTCGGATACAAACATTGTGCGCACCTTTTTTACGTGGCCTGCTACGGCCGGCAAAAGCCCGCTCAAAGTCTTCATCAGGGTCGTTTTGCCCTGCCCGTTCGATCCGAGCAGAAGGCTGATTTCTCCTCTACGGAAACGGAGATCGTCGTTGAGTTTCGCGATGCAGCGACGCTTGTAGCCGATCTCCAATCCTTTGTTAATTTGCAATACGATTGGATTTTCCATAATTAGACCGGGATATTGTAAAAACTCCGTTTGACGCTCATCTTTCCAACTTCCCGTTACTTGTGAGTTCATCGGAAAAATGGCTGCACACAAACCGCCGAGAACAGCGCAGCACCGGCGCCACACAGGAGTTCTATGAGAAAATAGGTTATCGGAATAGTCGCCCCACAGCTTCGGCAGCGACCTCTGAGCCAAAGCCAACTGAAGACAGGAATGTTATCCAATGCGCGAATTGGCTCTTTACAACGAGGACAGAATGATCGCTTCGGAGATACAACCGAAAGGCCCTTCGGCCACCGGTAGATGCAGACGTTGATAAAAGATCCTAGGCTCGCACCGAGCAATCCGGCTCCGAATGTCAGTAAGATTTGTTCTGCAAGATCGGGAGTCATCATTCAGGCTGAATTCAAATTCGGTCAGAGAAATACCGAGTTTAGCCATAAATTCTATAGGTTTCACTTTTGGCCACAGATTTGCATATTTTCTGGGGGCGGACGACAGATTGAGACTAAAAATACAGGCTCAGCTTAAGTTTTGCAGCACCGCTCCGTAGTAATTGCCATAGCAGCCATATCTTCAATAATACTACTCTGGCGTCGTTTATGCCGCGGTCCAATTCTAAACCAGCCCCGTTCCGGACCTTAGCAATCCGTTGTCTCGCGATAGCTTTTATGGCCACACCCATTTTGGGTGCTGGGAACCAAAACTATGGACTTCCACTCGGGACGTTGTCGGTAACGACACCGGATCCGACGCTGGTGTCCTGGCCAGGTGAATCGAAGCCACATCACCAGATGCGGGCAACCGACACCTACACGGCAGCATCGAGCCAATGGTATCCCGCCGGAATCAAATTCGATCCGCACGGAGCGGTTGGTATTCGGCGTTTCTTCCAGAAGCGGGACCCCAGCAACACCTTCCCCAGCTATGTCTTGGAACCTGCCTCGGAAATCGCAGTCCTGACCAAGGACATGCCTGCAAACTCTCGGTTCAATCAGGCACAGATGAACCAAGCCTTTGGCCCCTACGAACCGAATCTCTCCACCTACAATAACACGACGTTGGCCGCCAACGACGTTTACGGGGTGGAAACGATCGAACTGGTCTTTGTCGACGGGTTAGGTAATCAAACCATTCTCGATTACCAAAAAATAAACATTTATCCGGCGACGACCACAACAACGCAAGACTCCCTCACCCAGGCGGCCGTCAAATCGAGCTATACTGGTGATGCGCCTCGAGTGCAGATCGCAATAACCTCTATTTACCCGGGCACCGAAACCTGGGTGGGCATTTACCCACTGAATGGTAATCCGCAAAACGCCACGAAACTCGCGAACAGTGATTCGACATCACCGGCAGGCGATAAGAGTGACCGAACATTTTACGTCGATCCGGGAAATGCGGTATCCTCCGGTACGTTCGTGCTGCAGGTTTTCCAAAACAGCACCAGCGGGGTGCAAGCAATAGGCCAACCAACTACCTTCACGCTCAACCCCACTTTCCAGATCAACTCTGAAGTCGGGATAACCAAGTGAAGCTCTTCCTAGATCAAGATCTTATGAAAGCGTTCCTAATGAAACTAGCCCGAGTTGCATTCGTCGCTGTACTTACCTTGGGTACGTCAGCGACCTATGCCCAGGAGCAAAACCTCACGAATTGGCCGACCCAGGTCGGACGCAACGTTCAGGTCGCGCAACTAATGTGTCCCATTCAGGTACAAGGCCTGAACATTCGCGACGCTTCGGGCAATCTGACCGCCTCAATCCCTTTGTTGACCGACCCCGCATCAGTCGAAGCTACGACGACCATCGGTGACACACTTTATGCGGTGATTCCCCCGGATGCCAACAACCAGGTCAGCATACTGGTGATGTATGCTAACGCCGATCTATCTACGAACGACGAAATCACCGGTGCCGCTCAGGATGTTTTGAACCACAATAACTGGTCGGATTCGACCTATGTGGTCAGCAACATAAGTCAAGGTGGTCAACTGCTGCCGGCTGGCACGCAATTTTGGATCTGTTCATCCACCGGATACTTGACGTTGACCGATTCCGCTGGAGTTATTTGCGTAGCTGGCAATCCCGCACCGACACTGGATCCTTCAGATCCGGCTCTTGCCGCGTTTACCACAACAGCAGCGTCGATCGTGAATACATCGACATCGACAATTCCCTAACTAAGGGAGCGAACTCTCCTCCGCCAGAGCTTGCTGTTCAATTAATTCTCGTCCGAACTGATTTTTAAAAAAAGAATGGGTCTCGCACGGTGGCCACGGAGGTCGCAGTGTTGTTGCTAACCCTCAGCCGAGGATTCGTCCTTCCGATCGGCTAAATTCTTTGGTCGGTCCCTTCGAGCCGATGATGGTTGGTAGCGGTCCGAATGCGGTCTCACAACTCAGGGCTGCGAGGGACCGCAGGCCTCCTAGGTCAGCGACGGCTATGGAAGTTTTGATCGGGACATGGAGGGCTACGCTCCGTCGTAGCCGCGGACGCAATAAGGACTTACGACCCCGGCACATGTCAGGATGTCTGAGTCTGCTTAAATCTAAATTCCGAAGTTGAGAACTCTCGTTCTCGAGGACGATTCCGTAATTTCGGGATCTGGGCTAAATCCAATTTTCCTCCTGAGCGGCTCTATAGCGCGAAAATCTTACGAGCGCTGTGGCGCTCGTCAGATTTTCGCGCTAGTTCGTTCTCTCTTTGTCGATCGCAAAAAGCAGATTCAGGCGGGTGATTGGAGGGATCCCCTTTGGGTTGGTAATCGCATTAAGTTTGTACGTGTTCCCAGCTCCGGTGATCGCAGCATTTGCTCCGTTCACAAAGCCTACGGGATTGACTGCCGTGGAACTATTCTGTGTCACCTGGCTGATCGAGACCTGACCGGTCATAGTGATTTGCGCTGGGACTCCATCGATCCCATAGCGCAAATCTGTCGCATAGAGGCTTGTCGGGACCCCGGTTGTATTGAAGTTTCCTATCAGATAAAGGCGTTGTGGCGTAACTATGGATAAACCATTCGTAAAGGCCGACAGATTGTCGGCGTCCATGATTACAACCCCCAAGCTCTGTGGGGCCTTATTATTCGGGTTCTGGGTGGGTGCGCAACCGATGTAAATCGAATAGCATTGGGACGGATTCAGACCCAATATGGAATACAAGTTCAGGAGGTCGATTTCGAGGATGTTAGCATCGATTGCCGCATTGCCGGTGTTGGTCGTGGTGTAAATCAGAACGGGCCCATTCTGCAGTGTTTGCAGCAGAACCCCATTTGGCGGAACTCCATTCGTTCCAACCACATTCTTGGTTTGCTGGTAAACCTTTGTGGTCCAGAGAGAACCGTCGGGAACCCCAAAGACGGCATCGGGAAAACCAGCAGTATCGGGAAGATAGCTGACAGTCACGGTGATGGCACCCGCGTTTCCAGTCGTATTGAACTGTCCGCCCGAGTAGTTGAACTGTTGGGTAGGGTCGCTGTTCGGATCGCTGATCGTGCCGCTGATCATAATGCGGAGCCGGCAATGAAAATAAGGACGAGCGTAAAGATCCCATGCGGTCGGGGCTGTTGCTGGTAGATAGCTTGCCGATGCCGGTAAGTAGAAATCCTGTCCCGGCAGGAGCGACACCAGCAAAGCTTTGCCGTTGTCCCCGGCCACAGAGACCGGCGCCGCTCCGATGGTACGGGTCAGGTCTTTCTGTTCTCGGACTCCCAGATTGTTATAGGTATTATCAGTGAAGTTTTCGCCGGCTACCGATGATGCCTGGGCGATGTTGACCTGGCGTCTTGAACTGATCCCGCTACTATACGTACCTCCGTTAAGTTGCACTGCGTCACCATAAATCGAGCCGTTGATCTGTACCTGGCTCCCACTCGAAGTGGTATCGCCCCAACTCGAACCATCGGAATTTAATCCCAGCTGAATGTTCGCGTTCCCAGTGATTGGCAACTGGCTTGGGATCTCGTAGATTGATAGGATGTAATTTGCAGGCGCTGCCGGAAATCGGGACGTCCCGGGCGCTTCAACGGCAGTCTGTGCGGTTTGATATAACACCGGAATCCGCCACCAAACACGGCGGGACACCATGGAGCTGCCGGGCCGCATCAAGCCGAAGCGAATATTCGGATAAGCAATTTGCGTCCAACGCCCGCTCGGCGACGTGTTAGAGGTTCCGGAGGCACTCATTTGGGAACCGAGGAAAAACTGCTGCGGATAAGTAGTGGCCGCGGTCGCCGAGATGTTCGCATTTGAGACCCAGACAAGAGTTGGAGGCTGCACGGCCGTCGAATTGGCGGCATTGACGACATTGGCCAAGCCCGTTGTTCCACCCCACGGAATTTCCTGCTGATATCCCTGAAAGATCGCCAGCGAGGTACCGCCCGTGTCACCCGTGTTCGCAGGGATTACAGCATTCGGGCCCAACAGCGTCGCAACTTCCGTGGGATCCACGTAGCTGGTGGCCTCCAAGTTGGTGACTGCGTTTGTCATGATCGTTGTCCAATTGACCCCGCCGGGAGCGGAGGTCCCCGGAAGCATTCCTTGGGCGGTCTGTTGCAGAATTTCACGCATCAAGGAGTCTTCACGGGTGGCGATATCGACTTTTGCCGAAGCGACGCGCTCGGTATCCTGCCCGGTCCTGGCCGCCAGAAGAAAGGCTGCCGCCGTTACGATGATCGCAAGACCGATGACCGCAACCGTCAAGACCAGCGCTTCCCCGCGCTTACTTCTTTTCTGCAGCAAACGTGTATTGGTCACCATAGGATCCATTCAGGGTCACCAGGAGAACTCCGGATGTCGCCTCGAAGGTTGCAGCGGTTAGTGGAACACCGGCCAACTCCCAACTGGGAGCCGTCGGAAACGTCCCATTGTTGCCTGCCAGAAAGAAGTAAATACCCTGGCTACCGCCAATTGATTCAAAAGAAAGAATCGCTTCCCGATATGTTTGGTCGATATTTGTGGACGTGCTGTTTGGCTGCCTCATCCAGAGCCGAACCGCGGGGCCGGTCAATACTGCCGGAGCTGCCGGAGTACCGGCCACAGCGTTGGCCCGGCTCGCAAAAATCCGGTAATCCTCGGCGTTCCCGATGGTTTTGGTCATGAGTAATCCGATAAAGGGCGCATCTTTTGCCACGAACCGATATTGAGCGGCCTGGTTCATCGTTTGAAGATGCAGATTGAGCATTCCCACGAGCGCGGTTGCGATCATTACGGAAACGCTCACGACCAAAGTCAGTTCGATCAGCGTGAACCCGCTCTGCTGTCCGGTTGTTCGCTTCATTCGTCTCGATAAACCTTGCTCACCTTACAGTATTGGCGGAGGTGATCTTTGTAGGTTACATACGACTCGAGCATATATGATTGGGCTCCCGTCAGAGGATCGTTATAGGCGTGGCTGGTTCTCACCACGGTTGCATTGACCGGGCCTTTCGGCGTCTTCCCAATAATGACAACGGTTGAGCTGGACAACGGATAGACGGGCCAGCGGTTGCTCGTGGGAATACTGGCGAACGTCCAGCGTTGCGCGTAGGCGGTTTCAATACCCGCGTAGGCGTCGGTCATACTCTGCATTATCGACCAGTTTTGCAGATTCCATCCCGCGATCATGGTCTGGAGCCCGAACACAGCAATCGAGATGATTAAGAAAAGTGAGATAGTCATTTCGACGAGCGACCACCCACCTTCATGACGACGCGAAACGAGCTGAGCAGACGGGGTCATATCTCAACATTCAACATTCGGCGGATTTTGGACGACAGAATCATGTCTCAGCGTTGGAATACCGGGAGGACACCCTTTGGCCGAATGTTGAATGTTGAGATATGACCCCGCCTTTAGTACTGTCCTACATCCCATAATCCATCGGTGGTTGATCCGGACGGATCGTACGTATTGCCATTGAGGACAGCCACAGGCGGAAAAACGGCGCAGTTGATCGTCGGCTGATTTGTTCCCACCTTCGGCAAGGCCGGCCAGGTTCCGTTCGGCATGTAAGGCGTCAACAGGGCGGCACTCAGATTCGCTACCGGCGTGGAGGGATTGTCCGCTAGATACATCAGCTGAGCCGCTTTCACCGACGAAAGCATTTCACCGGCGGTTCTCCCATTTCGATATGCCAGGTAAGGCGCAATCCCCAGAGTCGCAACCGAGGCTAACAAGAGAATGACCGCGATGGTAACAGAGAGCTCCACCAACGTTGTTCCCCTTGTCGAACGGTTCTTCAGCGAGAAATTCATGGCCGACCAGCCGCTGCCACGACTTTGGGATCTACACTCTGGTGGGCGGTCAGTGCACGCCGAAGTTTATCTGCCCGCGCAAGGTCAAAATAGCCGTCTCCTCGATAGATGCGGACTATTCTCGTTTGAACCGGTTCATTGGCTGCCTGATTCGCGGGATTTCCGGGAACTGTTTGCCGGGCCGGCGTGGGGGCCTTATTCGTAAACTGCTGCGGTGAAGCCGGAACGGTGGCTGAGCCGGACATCTGTGCAGGCGCCGCGGGGCGGACGGGAACAGGCTGAGCAGCCTGAGCGGCAGCCGTATTCGAGCTGGCCGCGGCCAGCGCCAGAGATAAAGTCAGGGTGAGTAACGTACCGATATTCATTTCTATGATATCTGTAATTATTAGAACAATCAATATTCCACTAACGGCAGAATTGATGTTGGATTGAGCAAAAAAACCCGATCAATCCTTGAATGAGGCCGGCTTTCTATCTGACACGCGAAACCGGGCGCTGAGGGCTCTGCTGATCTTCGTTGGCACGAATGAGGCTATTGCTGGCCGACCGCTGGAGCAGACATTTTTAGGCGAGTGTTAATTTGCCTGCGATGCAAGCCGAACTGGCTTTGGCAAGATTGCCGCCGCCACAAATAGTCTAATAAAATATGGCGGTAATTGGAGGGTTCACTTGTCTGTTCATGCTGGTTTA
>DASZHC010000106.1:0-3737 GCA_035938215.1 Chthoniobacterales bacterium | reverse complement strand
CTACGTTTGTCGTTGATAAGAACGCAGACAGACTCGTTAAGGCGTTGGCACAGGCAGCTAAGGAAGCCGAAATGGCCAAATGAAAGTTTATCCGCCTCTCCAGAAGGCAAATCGCCCCGAGCGTGGCTCGAACGTGCCCCTAGGAGCAAGCGATGAACACCTTCTGAGAACACCATAAGAATAGCGTCAAATTTGGCTACCGTTGTTTTGATCGGATTCTTTTGAACGGGTTGATTCAGCCTTTTCAGCAACCGGAACGAGTGATCGGTTTCTTTAACTTAATGCCTATCGGGAGGGGCAACGGGTTACTCGCAACTGCCTGCGCGAGATCGCTGAGCAATTTCAGAACTGGGTCAACAACCGTTGCCAGCAATGGGGCTCGCCCCTTCTGGATGCGCCGGAGGGAAGGCGTGATGACTTTGTCGATCCCTACTTTCAGCACGCCAAGAAACGATGCGGTAGTGGTGATTCTCAAAGCCAGGGAACCGGCTCGGATCATGATTGCCATCGGAGCAGAAGACCGCTGGCATCTCCAGTTGGCGCAGCGCTGGATCGTGCAATATAACTTTTACATTAACGACCAACGTTGGGGTCGGATGTTCGTTCGCATCTGTCCCTATCCGCCCTTTTCAGGACGCGTTTGCCTGAATCAACACCATTGGCTGGCCAAGCGCATGCGCACCGAAGGCATCGATTTTAAGCAATGTTCCAATGCATTCCTCAAATGCAGTCATCCACAGAAGCTCCAACAATTGGCAGATTGCTTGACTGCCCGTAATCGAAGATATCCATCTTCCTAACCCGATGATTCGCAGTCACTTCGGAAACGGCTTCCTTAAGCAATATGTCCGCGATCATTTGTGCCTGCGCCCGAACCGGCTACCAATGACGTCACCGACTATGGGGTCAAAAAGGCCGTGGAAAACCTTCCACAACTCAGAGACAGGCTCTCTGGCATTTGCGACAATTAACTGAGCGTTCAGCAGGACATCCTGGAAAGCTTTGTCGACCGAGGTCAACCTTCCCAGTGGTAAACGCATCCCCGGGCTCAAACTCGACCATCCACGACAACTGGCTCTGATGCATGCCCTGGTATGCTTCGCTAACTTTCCATTTTGTTCAGTTTTCTCTGACCACTTTCTTCGGATCCTTATCGTCCGGTGCCCTAGAAAGCTCGGCGCTTTCGTTTGGCTGTCGCAACATGGTTCGACCTGGACCGCGGCGATTTGACTTTTTTGCCATGTTGCGCGCTCCTTACGGGTAAGTCCAGAGAAGTGCAGGCAAATCCGCGCGAACCCTAGCGGATACTAGCGGAAAACGATGGACATGTTATCATATCCGTTGTCATCCAATCTTTGTAAGTGATTGACCAAACAACTTGGAGGCGAGGGGAGTTGAACCCCTGTTTCCTAGCCTTACCTCCACGGACATCCTAGAGCGTCTATTGCCCAAGGAAACTGCGGAAAATGCGCGGTCTTGGCAAGGCGTGGACGAACCTGGATGTTATTGGTTTTGTTATTGGGTTGTCAGACATCGGATTTGAGGCTTGCTGATTTTTCCTCGCAGGGGTTTCTCGGGACAGGTTACGCCTGCTACTCACCTGCGAGCTTCGCGGCTTCGACCTTGACGTCGGGCGACAGGTAAAGGCCACCCTGCTTCTCGAGGACTTCGACCATTGGATTTTGGAGCAGTGGCAGCGTCTCCTAGGCTACCGCATACTCCAGCGAACGTGGGTCTTCCATCCGCCGGGATGCGTTCAGGATTTCGATGCCGACGATATTTCCGTCTTTGTCGTAGTCCAGAATGATGCCAGGTTTCTCCTCATCGCTCTCGTCAACAGGTGCGTCGCTGAAACGGATATTCAGGACATCGACGTCCTGGTGGTATTTCACTTTCATGGCTCTTTCCAATATTTCCTGATCTTGCTGGTACGATAAACAGTGACAACCACCGATGGCTCGGCCGCGTCATTCACCATAACTCGTAGCAAATATTGCTTCCCGCCAAAGTTCACTCTGGACTGATAGCAGGTGATGTTCTCCAGCACACGCAGCTTCTGTTCCGGGGATTCCAAAACCCTCTCAATAGTGGTTCGTGGAATTTGTCTCCTTTCCAACTCTTCCAGAGCATGTTTCGAAAATTCAAAGTTCAATCGCCGGACCCCTTTGGCTAGATCATCTGCACGCGGCCGTACATGTCTTCCGGCCGAAAGTTCATATGGAAAGGTAAACCAACGAGCAAACCCATACTCGAAAAATTCCGGCGACATCGTGTGGAGCCAAGCAGCAGATGTCCGAGCACGACAGAGGTTCTCTGTTTCTTGTCGAGGTCGTGCTGGCTTGTAATGGCAATATCGGCCTGCCGCAATGCGCGAGAAGCAGTGAAAATGCGATATCGGCCGGAAGCAGCCGCGCTGATCGCCGACCACCCTCAAGAGTGTTTCGAAGGAAGCGTTTTTGAGCGACCGGGTGCGGCACCCGATCGAGATCGGTTTGCGCCGCGGCGATTTGACTTTTTGGCGCGTCGCGCGCTCCTAACGCCTAAATCTAGATTTTGAAAAAATATTGTCGGTATCCGTGTTTCACGCGACGCGACAACGTGTACACAGATGGGCCTCATCGATAGGGCAGACGGAAAAAGCCGCGAAAGAAGTCCAGGCAAATCTGCTTAAACGCTGGCGGATACTGCCGGAATACACTAGCCCGTCTTTCGCTACGCCAGGTCGGAGCCGGCGTACCCGATCCCTAACATGATTCTCCCGTTCTCGAGCGCCTCGACCTGCGTGCGATTATCCATGTTCAGAACGGTGACCTCCACCAGCGGAAAGCGCTCACGAAAGCGGGCCAGGGCATCCGGCAGAAACGCGTGCACCAGGTGGATGCTGCCGATGGCGAGCCGACCCCGCTCGCCGCGAGCGGCCTCCTGGGCCTGAGACATCGCCTCTTGGGCACTCACCAGCGTGCGTCGGGCTCCGCCCAAAAAAACGCGCCCGACCTCGGTTAGCTCCACCCGCCTCGAATTCCTATTCAACAGTTTCAGGCCCAGCTCGTTTTCGAGATCAGCCACCTGTTGGCTGAGCGCGGCGGCAGACACCGACAAGCGCCGGGCCGCTTTACGGAAGCTGAGCGCCTCAGCCACCGCGACGAAATAGCGCAGGTGTCGCAGCTCCACGGTCCCCCTTTCCTTCGCAATCTGTTAAGTAACGCTTAACGCAGCAAAAAGAACAAAATGATTTTCGATCCTCGAGTCACAAGTCATGTTCTCTCCCTGAGCCCTAAAAAAGCTGCCAATCAGCGACGGTGGCTCAATAGAACTACTTCGCAAACAAATGGAGGAATTATGAGTGGATTAGCACGTTGGAAAGAAAACCGAATCCGCCAGGGAATCTATCTGGGACACCTGAAGCATACAAACACCTCGTCTAGCCGAGGCGGTTTTAATGGAGTAGGTAATGGCGCGATCACTTTGAAATATGGGGGGCAGGTTCACTTCATACCGCGATCGGATTGCAGGGTCGTTTCAATCCAGCTGTGCGGCGTGCGGTCGAGCTGCTTTCTTCCGGAAAAATTGGACGGCGACTAAACGCGAGAATTGTATCCACCACCAGCGGCTTCGGGCCAGAGATGCCTTCCATCTATGACTATTTCAATAAGACATCTTCTGGTGCCAACCTGCTAACCATCACTGCGGGGCATACACTCGATGTGGTGGAAGCAGTCCTCGGAGCGATCGTCGAG
>DASZHC010000105.1:0-3463 GCA_035938215.1 Chthoniobacterales bacterium | reverse complement strand
AGATACCGACCCGAGGATCAACTACTGAGCTTCCTTAAGGCACTCTGAGGGAACCACCCTTTTATGCCGCGCCGGAGAGCGCCTCGCCAGAGGGAACTCCGCCCTCCGTGCGGCGTAAAACGGGATACGGCGTAACACCGGTTATGCCGCAGGCGGCATAACCGGTGATCCGGCACCTAGCGAAGCTGATATGCGGCTGACTCGGAGGCTAGCCGAAGGAGCCCGGATTTTGCAAATCAACATGCTCGATCACGTCATTGTCGGTAAGCCTTTCGACGGTGGGCCAGGTTATTTCAGCTTCAAAGAAGCGGGTGCGATCTGATGAAAACCACCAAGGCGCTGTTCTTCGAACTCATGTACGACTTTCAGTCAGGACGCTGGAATGAGTTTGAATTGTCGAAGCTCTCTTTGCGAGAACTTCTGGCCCTGGCCAAGCTCCTTGGCTGCTCTTCTTGCGGTAGCAAAGAAGCGGTCATTGTTCGCCTCCTCGCACAACGTGAACTGCGCTTGAAACTGGCTCGCTTTACAGACAACCCTGAGGAGTTGGCAATTTCCTATAAACGTGAATCGCTCCGCGATATGTGCCGAGAAGCGGGTATCTGGCGGTCCGGTAACAAACGTGCTCTTTCGGCAAGCCTCCTGAATTGGCGCGATCGGTGCCGCGCGCGAGGCCAGGCGTTTTTAGCCGAAATGCGATCGCTCGCGAAAGACCGGCCGCAACAGCTATCTTTCCGCTTCCAAGATCTGTCCTGACCGAAGAGCTTCTGACATTTTATCCCTGCGCTCTTGGAAGATAAGCCCAACAAGTATTTTCTCTGTCATCAGAAAACTAGAATGACGCCTCGCGCCGGCGAGGCCGTCGCCGCGGCGACCGCTTCTAAATAGACTCTCACCTGGTCAAGGTATAGAGACATCGCCTCGTAAGCGTCTGGCTAACTACACGGTCAGGTAGGGTTGCTCTGAGTTGCTCTGACGGTTACAAAAACGAGGATCGCAACGGGGATAGCCGAAATCGGTCAGGTGCTGTCTCAAACTTGCTCCCCGGTTCGTCGTATCATCGAAACAAATAGAAAAAGATGGCTACGACAAAATATGTTGATGGATTTGTAATCCCGCTACCCAAGGACAAAATCGACCTCTACCGATCCGTATCGGAAAAGGCCTGCAGGATATGGAAGGAACACGGCGCTTTGGAATTTCGGGAATGCGTTGGCGATGACCTCGAGGTGACAGATCAGGTGTCGTTCACCCACCTGGCCGGGGCGAAACCGGATGAGACGGTGATTTTCTCCTGGATCGTTTTCGAGTCCCGTGAGTCCCGCGACCAGGTCAACGCGAAAGTAATGGCCGATCCCCGAATCAAGGAGATGTGTGATGCGGCCAATTCGCCCTTTGATTTCAAGCGGATGGCTTACGGCGGATTCAAAGTTCTTGTCGATGCCTGATCGCCACCCTTCCCGGAGTTCAAAGCCATCACACCAACGGCTTTGAATGAAACGATGCAAGATAAGAAGGAGTTCATACGATTCGAAGAGAGAGCCTCAGACCATCCGTTCGTCGAAAGAGTCTGGCGTTGCCACAGTGAGCGTGCGGACAGGTTTCTCTCCGTTGCGGCGAACAATTTCGAGATGGCGATTACGCGATTGCGAGGAAAGAGCTTTTTGACTCTGCGAGGACCAGAGACGACAGCAACCACAATGGATTGTCCGGCAGAGGGAGAATGGGTCTGCATCCGCTTCAAGGTGGGTACTTTCATGCCCTGCTTTCTGCCAGGGAGCTTGCGGGATCATAAGGATGTAACACTTCCGCCGGCCACAAACTGTTCCTTTTGGCTAAATGGTTCTGCAATGGAGTATCCAGATTTTGAGAATGCGGAAACTTTCGTCAAACGGCTTGTTAGATTGGGCGTTGTTTCGCGCGATCCGGTTGTAGAGGACACATTGCTGCGTCGGGCGGGAGAGCTATCCTTGCGTTCCGCTCAGCGTCACTTCCTGCGGTCCACTGGCATTACTTACGCCACATTTCGGCAGGTCGAACGAGCCCGATACGCGACAAACTTACTTCGAGAGGGCGTGCCGATTTTCGATGTAGTCCTTGGTGCAGGTTATTTCGACCAGGCGCACCTGACAAGATCTCTTAGCCACTTCATCGGGCAGACACCTTCCAGGATCATTGAAGGGCAGAAGCAGTTGTCGTTTCTATACAAGACCAACCCGAAAACGGAAGCTATCGTCATCCCTAAGATGGCGCGCTCGATGTAGCGCTTCATCAAACATCAAACTATGTACAGAAACGAGATCTATGGGAGCACCAGTTATTCATTTTGAAATCATGGGTGGCGAAGGGATCCAACTTGAGACGTTTTACCGTGAGCTCTTCGGATGGAAGATTAACAGCAACAACCCGATGAAATACGGTGTTGTCGAGACAGAAGGGGGACCGGGAGGCATCAATGGTGGCGTTGGTCCCACGAACGACGGGAGCAAACGCGTTTCCATATACGCACAGGTCAAGGATTTGCAGGCAACTCTTGATCGGGCGGAGCACCTTGGAGCTAAGACAATCCTTCCGCCGACCGAAGTACCGGGAGGTCCTAGGTTAGCCATGTTTGCCGATCCGGCAGGCAATATCACAGGACTTCTTATGGGACAGGCTGGAAAATGACGCATCGAACGTATGCGTTTTAGAATAATAAATGAGCACTAATCCGGCGGCGAATGAGTTTGAAATTGAAACGGCTCCGGTCTCAAAAGGGAGTCTTTGGACCGGGCGCATCATGAGCATATTATCTATCCTGTTCTTCTTGATGGATGCGGTCATGAAATTGTTAAAGCCCACGTTTGTTGTAGATGCGACTGTAAAGCTTGGTTATCAGGAGGGCGTTATTCAGGGTCTTGGAATCGCTTTGTTGATGTGTACGATTCTTTATGCGATCCCTGGCACTTCCTTTCTCGGCGCCATCTTACTGACAGGCTATTTGGGTGGAGCAGTCGCTTCTAACGTAAGGGTCGGTAACCCGCTCTTTAGCAACGTCTTATTCCCAGTCTATTTCGCTTTCGTTCTCTGGGGAGGACTTTACTTGCGCGACAAACGGCTACGCGCACTGATCCCTTTGCGAGGTTCATGAATCGAAGCGTACAAGAGACTAAGTGCAGTTCCGGCCTATCGACTATTCAGATATCACGCGATTTTCACGCACTTTTTTACAAGACCTTAGAGAATTCCCATACTTGCGATTGATGGAGAGCGGGAGATTTCGGGGGTCAGGCTCGAGACTGTACCTGTAGGCTTGGGCAAAATGCCCGCATGGCTGACCCTTCCGTCCATTGCGATCTATCAACACGCGGAACCCCGTGCACGAACAGCATGGCTGCTGCTGCGGAAAGCGATCGAAGAGCCGGACGAAGGCTACCTGGTAGGCAAATCCAAGCCGATTATGAGGGCGCCGGCACTTGCCAAGCTG
>DASZHC010000104.1:0-3883 GCA_035938215.1 Chthoniobacterales bacterium | reverse complement strand
CAGCACACCCGTGAGCATCTCGTAGAAGGTAACACCCAGGGAGTAAAGATCACTCCGAGAATCGATCGACCGATTCATGCGACCGGTCTGTTCGGGTGCCATGTAGGCTAATGTGCCGGCAATCATCTCAGGTGGTTCTGCTGTAAGGCCGACCGCAAAACGAAGAAACCGGCTTACTTCCATCGGTTGGCCCAGGAGCCGATCGAGTGGCTCGCCGCCAGGGTCCTCGAGTATAAGCATTGGCCGACCCTCACGACGAACAACGGTGAGAGGTCGAGCCGCCCACTCTGAACCAAGCTCGTTCCGAAGCGAGTATTCGTAGCCAGAAGTTGCTCGGCATTTGTCCCGTCTGCTAAATTAAGGACCAAAACATCCTTCAGCCACGCACCCACTAACTTTAAAAGGAATAGATAATTCACGGAAAGGCCAGGTGTTATCATGATAATTCGTACGACGGCGAAATCTGTATATTACCCGGTATCGGGCCAACGGTCCGAGGTGATTCGCGGAAGTACGCAAATTCGATATATTCGCAGTTCGCTTCTGGTGAACGCGGAATGTTTGAATAAGCGATAAAAGGAGTGAATCGCCGCGGCATAAGTCTATGCGGCATATTCTTTCGGTTCACTTCGCGTAATGGAACCCGGCCTGTTGCAGCTGGGGAATGGTGCCGGCCATGCCGGGCGTCAGCACAACGCCCTCAATCAGATGATTGGTCAGTTCGGCGGCAATCGCCTCATGCGACCGCTTATCCGGGTTGATACCTTTCTCCACCAGCCTCGCCGTCTGTTCCCAGATGGCGTTGTAGCAGGCCATGAATACCACGCCGCGTTGCTGCAGGGCCGGAATGGTGTCGCCGGCGGGGCCGAACACACCATTTGGATCTTCATGCGCCGCAGTGTCGGTGGGCACGTCCTTTGCCTCGATTAGCGTGTTGGTCTTAAAGTGCGGGCCGGCCATGGTGGCGAGCTGATACTTTTCCCACATCGCCTGGTCGTAGAGCGCCAGTTGCGCCGAACCATGCGTGGCGGAAACTTCCAGAAAATCCGGATGTCGGAAGGAGAAGACCTGCGTATTGAGCGAGTGGCGCATCAGGTTGAGCCAGAGGCTGCCGATCTCGGTGTTGTCCCAGATCTGCTTCCAGCTGCCGCTATAGGCGATTATGGCATCCAGCGCCTCGGCATCCCATAGATCCGGCGTGTCGAGGATCATCGGCACAGTCTCGAAGTCGCGGCGGCGTGCTACCTTGGCAAGCTGTTCCATAAGTGAGCGGAGTTTTTCAGCCCCCTGCGGCGCGATCAGTCCAGGCGGGATACGATCAGCTGGTGAAGGCTCTTCCGCCGCTGATACTCGGCGGCCCAGCAGGATCGAGCAGCCTGCTAAAGCGGACACTTGCAGGCAGCGACGACGTGACAAAGAAACATCTTTCATGATGAGTCGATTTGATCGTGCTTTTAGTTAATTGTAATGGTCCCTGGAAATGTTTTTTGCCGCCGTCCGCGACTGTCCACCTCTGTTGCCAGGCGTGTGCCCATCCGGTCTTCAGACACTATCATCGATCATCATTGACTCTATGCCCTCAAAGAGCCCTTTTTTATAACTCGGTCGAGCGGTTGCGGGTAGCTAGAATAGAGAGAGAGTTCGTCCGGAAATAGGTGATTCAGGCTTCCCCCGGCCCCAGTTGCAGGCGGCTCGCAGTCCACCGCAAGTGTCGGTCCAGCCATTCAGAAAGCAGCCGAATCGGCAAAAACGAAGGTGATTCAGCTTGCAGTTCGGGACAAGAAGTCACCTAGGGGAGGAGCCGATTACTTATCCTTGCTTCGCCGCTGCGCTACTCGCTAGTAGCGGCTCTGAGTGTCCCGCGGACACTTGTTTTCCCCGCGCTTGAATCCCGCGCCAATGTTTCAGGGGAAGCATCCCCAGAGCCATGACGACTAGTTGGCTGGCGATGAAAGTCATTAGAGTACCGAACGCCCGATCAATAAAACCATAGGAATGCAAGCCGACGCCAAGCATATTAACTCCGAACCAGGACAAACTGAACACGATGTTGCCAAAAACACACATCACCGCAAGTCCACGCTCGCGAATGAACCCACCCCAGCGTGAGTGTAGAATGATGGCGTTCCACATTACGATAAGAAGCGCTCCATTCTCCTTTGGGTCCCATCCCCAGAATCGTCCCCAGGATTGATCGGCCCAGATTCCGCCGAGGATGGTTCCAACGAAGCTGAACAAGGTAGCAAAGCAAATGATACCGTACATCATTCGACTGAGTGAACTCGCTGTCGTTTCGTTGAACGAAGTGGTAAAAAGGCCTCGCAAGATATAGATAATGCCCAGAAAACCGGCCAAAGCCACCGATGAGTAACCAAGGGTCACCATGACCACATGAGTCGCTAACCAGACATTGGTATCTAACACCGCTCGAAGCATTTCAAGCGAGTCGCCATCCAACTGCAAATTGTGGGCGATCAATAGCGTGACAAAACCGATGGCCGAAGCGCACACACTCCCAATCCCGTTCTTGTAAAAACGCTCAAGGAAAAGACAGAGAAGAACCGAACCCCAGCCGACAAAGAGCGCTGAACTATATAAATTGGTAACCGGAGGTCGTCCTTGCAAATACATGCGGAACAAGAGCCCGACCGTATGCAGGAGGAACGCGAAGATGAGAAGAATGACGGCAGTCTTTCCGAGTGTTTTCGGCCATTTCAACCACGAGAATAAGGCGAATATAAGGACGATGACGTATAGAACCATTGCCTGAAGGAACGGTTGCGCCTGGTTAAAGTAGAACTCGAGCCGAGGCCGCGACAATTGCTCTGGAATCGTTGTATCCAGGTAGTGATTATACTCTTGGATGATCCGGTTGAATCCGGCCACATTATCGCTGCGGTAAGCGGAGATCAGATCTCCATACATGATAGCCGGATACCCCACTTTCCCCGTGGCGACCGCATTAAAAAGTGCGTCTGACACATGCCACCACCGGTCGTTGTCAGTCTTACCATTCGGATTCGGGACAGCGTACACATATCTAGCGTTACTGAGGATTTGGTAGCGTTTCGTGAACAAGAGGATACGGAATAGGTCTTGTTCGTTAAAAGGCCGGTTTGCCTCCCGATCACGAATGGCTTGCAGACCTGGTAGAAGCACCTGATCGAAAGCCTGCAACTCTTTTGCGAAATCGGGTGAGTCCTCCGCCTGAATACTGTTCTTCAACAGAAGGTAAATCCGCAAAGCGTCTCGGAGCTTTATGATCCCGCGCTGGAACGCGTTCCGGGTTTGAGCTTCCGTTTGCGTCGCTAATCCGGCTTGTTTGCCGATCTCACCCAGGAATGGCGCGCAGTCGTTATACGAATAGGAGACCGGTTTCCCGTCGGCTGCCTGCCGGCCGAAAAGGCCGAGAATATCGGGATTGGTCACTTCAAAGACCTTTGCAGCATCCGCACGCCGGGGCATCATCAACACATCAAGCAACCATCGACTCGCGGGCTCTACCTTGCCTTCAACGGTGTAGGTTCCGTGGTGATTCATCACCGAAAGCGATATACGGGCTAATGTATCCATTGGCATTACCCGGCCACCGACCAGAACCGGAAGTCGACTAAAGCCGTCGATATCCAACCCGGAAGTCTGCCTGTGGGGAATCATCTTCGAAATCACCCAGATCGAGAGCGCCAGACTAATGAGCCAAGGAATATACTTTTTCATGAAATCACGCGGCGTCTCACAAAGTTGGTTAGATGCATCCCAAATTGAATGACCATGCCCAAAGCGATTAGCGAACAGGAGGCATACGGTATCAGCCAACTGGGATTCTGCACCACTTGGAGGATGGTCGTCGTATCGTTGTTATCAAAGCCAGATTGGTAGAAAG
>DASZHC010000103.1:0-6269 GCA_035938215.1 Chthoniobacterales bacterium | reverse complement strand
CCGGGGAATAGCCAAGGCACAGAAAGGCGACCTCGACGGAGCGATCTCTGACTGCGATCAGGCCATCCAGCTCAATCCAAGACTCGCCTTGGCCTACAGCAACCGGGGAGCAGCCAAGGCACAGAAGGGCGATCTGAACGGAGCTTTGACTAATTACAATCAGGCTATCGAATTCAATTCGAAAGATGCCAACGTCTACAAAGGCAGGGGTGATGTCAAGGCTCTAAGTGGCGATTTCGACGGAGCAATCGCTGATTACGAGCAGGCCATCCAGCTCGATCCAAAGCATGCGCATGCAAAGCAGCTAAACGCAAACCACGCTCACGCCTACAGCAGTCGTGGACATGCCTACTACCAGCAAGAGAATTATGAGAAGGCAATAAATGACTATAACGAGGCTATCCGGCTTACACCAAACTTTGCCAATGCCTATCGGAATCGCGCAAATGCCTTCAAGAAGCAGGGGGAGAACGAAAAAGCTGATGCTGACTTTGTGAAAGCGGCGGAGGTCGAGTCTAGCCGTTAGTTTTGAAGCGCATCGCTTCCTGGCTCACGCAGATGTACGATGTACGTGCGCCGATATCTTTATCTTTGTTACCCTTTGTTACGATGGACGATGGACGGATGGACGCGCGGTGTAGAGCGAAAAACTCGCAAGCGTCTTGGCTTGCGAGATTTTCTGGACCAAGTTAACAAAAATCGTGCGAATTAGCTGTTTCCAACTCGAATGTGGGTAATCGTTCGATTTTCTTTGCCCGGATATGAATAACTCCGGAACGAACCTGGAATATACCCTCGATTAACAGAAACGTTTCTTGCGTGATGATGAGACGGTTCTTTTCAAACAGCCTGGGAGTCACGATTACATTGGAAATACCGGTTTCGTCTTCGAGGCTGATAAACACAAAACCTTTGGCTGTGCCTGGGCGTTGACGACAAATCGCTAATCCCGCCACGCGGATGAGTGTGCCGTTTTCTGCAAACGGCAAATCAGAACTGCGCCATATATCTTTGGGTAATGATTCACGGATATAAGACATCGGATGAGGCCCGGTAGTCAGGCGCATTGTATCAAAATCTGCCTCGAGACGTTCGACCGGTTGCATCGGATTCAAAGGAGAAGCCGAAGGGGTCTCAAAAAATAATTCTCCCTGATAAAGCTCGCTCTCAATGAACCAGAGCGCATCGCGCCGGTGCTCGGCAAGGGGATTCAGCGCGCCGGCTTTGGCCATTATCCTTAATTCATCGCGCTCAAAAGAAGTTCGTTGTCGAAAATCCTGCATACTTTGAAAAGCTTTTTCACAGCGCGTTTTTGCCATTTGTTGTACGCGAAGCTCGTTGATGCCGTGTGTCAGACAAAAACCAAGTCTGATCGATTTATCTGACTCAACAGTGCAGAGCCATTCGGAATGAGTTACGGAAACCGGACGGATCTTGAGGGCGCCGCGTTGTGCATCCTTGATCAAGGTCGCCGGAGAATAAAACCCCATGGGCTGATTATTGAGCAACCCCACAAAGAATTCGACGGGACGATGCACTTTCAGCCAGGAACTGGCATAGGTAATCAATGCGAAGCTGATCGCGTGCGACTCCGGAAATCCGTAAAGCGCAAACGAAGTAATGGCAGCAAGGATTTTTTCTGCGACTTCCTCATTGACGCCATTGGAGTGGAGGGCGGAGCGCAACTTGGTTTCGACGCGTTGCATTCGTTCCTGCGAACGATGATAACTGAGTGCTCGGCGTAATTCTTCGGCTTCGTCTCCGGAAAAGTTTGCCATCACCATGGCAATTTTTAACATCTGCTCCTGAAAGAGCGGTACCCCCAGTGTTCGCTCCAGGACCGGTATTAGCCGAGGGTCGAGATAGGTAACGGCTTCAATCCCTTCGCGCCGGGCCAGGTAAGGATGCATAAGATGCCCTCGAATCGGTCCGGGACGAATGATGGCAACTTCGATCACTAGATCGTAAAAATGCCTCGGCTTCATCCGAGGCAAGGTGGCCATCTGAGCACGGCTCTCGACCTGGAATACTCCAATGGTATCGGCCTTGCAAAGCATGTCATAAGTTGCCGGATCGTCCTTAGGAAGAGTGGCCAGATCAACCGGGCGCCCTCTCCGGTTACAGATTTCGATTGCATCCTGCAAGGCGGCCATCATTCCCAGCCCGAGCAGATCGACTTTTACGATTCCCAGATCTTCGCAATCATCTTTGTCCCACTGAATAACGGTGCGTCCCGGCATCGTGGCATTTTCCAAAGGAACGATCTTATCCAATTGCCCTTCACAAATGACCATCCCACCTGAATGCTGGCCGAGGTGCCTGGGCAGGCCATAGATGGTGCGATACACCTGGAGGAAGGCGCTCACTCGAGGATGTTCCGCAGGCAGACCGGCTTGTTTGAGCTGGTCCTGCGCTTCAAGCGTCTGTGGAAAATCGCCACTTGCGTACAGGCGTGAAAATCGATCCATGACATCTTCCGGCAGATTCAGGGCTTTTCCTGTTTCGCGCATAGCACTCCGGCCGCGGAAAGTGATGACATTGGCAGTCATGGCCGCACCGGATCGTCCGTAACGCCGATAGACTTCCTGAATAACTTGTTCGCGCCGATCGCCGCTCGGCAGATCAAGATCGATATCAGGCCAGCCTTTTCGGCCTTCGCTCAAAAAACGTTCGAATAACAGATTGCCTCCGATCGGATCGACCGCAGTGATTCCCAGACTGTAACAGACTGCGCTATTGGCCGCGCTGCCTCGCCCTTGGACCATGATGTTCGATTCCCGGCAATATCGAACAAGATCCCAAACGATCAGAAAATAGCCGGGGAACCCGAGTTTTCGGATTAAAGCCAGTTCGCGATTGATTTGCGATCGAATGCGTCCGGTAATTTTTGGGTATCGCTGTTGAGCCCCCATCCAGACCTGTCTTTCAAGGAAGCTGTCCATATTTTCGCCTTGTGGTACCGGGAATTTTGGAAATTCGTAACCAAGATGATCGAGGGTGAATTCGATCTCGCCGGCAATAGCAGCGGTATTAGCGAGCGCATGCGGCAAGTCGGGAAAAAGTGCTGCCATTTTGGCAGAGCTTTTGAGATGGCGTTCCGTGTTGGGTTCCAGCAATCTGCCTGCAGCGTCGAGATGGGTGTGATTCCTCGCGCACGTAAATACATCAAGCGCCGTGCGCCGGTCGGGTGTGCCATAAAGCACGCCATTTGTGGCAAGAAGCTTTAAATGATGCCGTTCCGCAAGCTCGCAAAGCTGGCGATTCAGCCATTGTTCACTGCGAAGTGCATGCCGTTGAATTTCGACAAACAGATGTTGCGCTCCGAATATGTTCTTGAGCGAGGCAATGCGCTGATCAGCCATGGAAAAATCGCCGGCGGCCAACGCCTGATGGAGGGGACCTTCTTCGTCTCCTGTCAAACAGATCAATCCCTCTGCAAATGCCGGCAATTCAGACCACCCAATCGAACTCTCATTTTTGGGTGAACGCAGTTTAGCCTGAGAAAGTAAACGGCAGAGATTTTGATACCCTTTTTGTGATTGCACGAGTACCGGCAGCACGAAACCATCTTCCATGGTTAATTCACTGCCAACGATGGGACAGATTCCGCATTCCCGCATTGCTGTGTAAAATCGCGGCGCACCAAAGACGCCATCTCGATCGCACAAAGCCAAAGCCGGCAACTGAAGCTCTGCTGCCGTGAAAGCCAGATGTTCGGGTGAAGAGCTTCCCCGGAGAAAGCTGAACGCGCTGCGGGCGTGAAGTTCAACGTAGTGCGGGGAGGACATGGGGACAGGGTAGTGGCTAGTGGCTAGTGTCAGTAGTCAGGAAGAATACGGAAGTCAGAAGTCCCCCCGAACGCCAAACGGTGAACGCCAAACGGTGAACGCCAAACGGTGAACCCCACGGCGAACGGAGAACGGCGAACTGCGAACGTGAACGTCAATCGTACACCCCTACGATTTCCCATTGGCCCAGGCTTTGGGCGAGACGGTAAATACCGCCATTCTCCAGTGCCACATCCCATTCTCTGATTTCCCACCGAGTGCGGTCCCACCAATTTCCTGACAAATTCCATGGACCGAGCACTTGTAGAATTTTACCGGAAATCAGGGTGCTTTGTACGGAGACAGGTTTGTCGTTGTTCAATTCGACATTGGCAGGAATTCCCGGACGATACCGGCGCAAACCGGGTCCAATTTTTGGGCGATGAATTTTCTTAACGCTCCAGTCGAATTCAGGCATCTGTATGCGAACACTGTCCGGCCGATGGGTATTGATTTGTTGTGGTGTACCGACCTGCTCGGCGCCTACTAATGCAGCCAGTCGCGCCAATGTTTGAAAAAAACGATTAGGATCCCGAAGCTTTCCTTGAAACAGATCAAACTGGTGACCATGAGGTTTGCTAGGTTTGATCTTTAGATGCAAACTTGTTATCGGCGCAGCCGTTTGGAGCGTTTCCAGATATTGAACGGCAATCCCAAATAAGCGGTCGACATCTCTGGTCGGAGCTGGAATTTGCAGGGAACGAACAATTTCTTCTCCAGTTTCGAGCGTAAGAGTCAGGTGCAACTCGGCAATCAGAAGATAAACCGACTCAGTGCGTAACGATAATCTTTCCAGAAAACGTCTGAGAATAAACAAAAGAGGTTCAAGCGTTTCCAGACCTTGCTCAAAATCGAGCGATTCTTCGAATGTCTCAGATGGCTGAATAAATTGGAGCACTTTCATGGATCGTCCCGCCGCACGATCCCAAAGCGATAGACCTTCCAGTCCGAGCCGATTCCCAATTTCGACCCGTGGCAGATGAGCCAATGCTCCAAGTGTACGCACTCCCCAGTTTTTCAAAATAGCGAGCAAAAAAGGGGAAGGTTCTAAAGATTCCAGCGGCAGAGATTGAAGCAAGTTGCAGTCGTGGGAAATTTCAAGAATCGGATCAGCTATTTTTGCTGCCTGGAGTGCAATCTCCGGATTAGGTCCTGTGCCTGCCTGGGCTTTGAGTCCGATAGCCCGCAATTGAGCCAATAATTTTCTCAATCCAGCCTGTCGATTACGTGTCTTCTTCACATCGAGGGTGCAGACGCCGGGAGCGCTATTTTCGATGAAAGGAGAATAACGGTATGCAAGTTGGATAAGCGCATCTTGAATATGTTGTTCGTGGGGGAGGGCGCGTGTGTACAAATCAAGCTCGGGAGCACGGGCTAACGCCTGACTTGTAGATACTCCGGGTCGAATTCCAGCGCGTTCCGCTGCGGGGTTCAATTCGATGACATGAACACCGTCCTGATCCAGGAGAGCAGCGGGAATCTCAGCAAATGTTTTTTCAGCAAAAAGGGGGAATCCCCAATCGGGGCAGCTATCTTCAATGGAGATATCAAAAAAGAGTTGCTGTGATGACATGTTATTACTATTCGCCGCTCGTAACAGGCGTTGTTGCTGGGCGCACTGTAAAAAGTAAAAAGGTATGTAAATTACTGTAAAACAGCTCATTCCAAGTTTAGGCATATTGACAATCCAGGTGCGGTCTTTGACGAATTATTTCCAAAGAGAAAAATTTAATAATTTCTGATCTTAAGGATGTCATGTCATCTATCAGGAGGCGATGCATCAGCGCGACGTTGATCTGCGCGCTGCTCACAAGAGGGCTTCGGGTAATCGCCAGAAGAGTGCTTTTGTTCTCCTCAAGAATTCGCTGAAAACGGTACCAGACTGTTCCTGGAATTTTTCTGAGCTCGGTATCGGAATTCTGTTTAAAATCCAGAATACTGAATGGAAGATTACTGTCGCGGAGGACCAGGTCTGTGGCTTTCAGCGCCTGAAGGGCGTTCTGACAACGAATCCAGAGGAGGAGGGGGTAATCTGTGGCAGGTTCGAAAGAGTTTTTACCATCGATAAGGGCGACGGATTGGGAGTGTTCATGCATCGATTTGATGATTTCATGTAATACGATTGCTGCACCGGAGCTGATATGGGGTACGATCAATTGAGTAATCGAACCTTTGGGCAAACCGCCTCCCAGGATAGAATCAAGGGGCGGCCAACCAGTGGGGGTGAGAAGGTAATTGCCTTTTTCCTGCGGGAAACGTTCGGCTAAGATCTTGCGTAGCTCGATAATTTCAGGCGAAGCGGACATAGTGTTCTAATGAACACTATTCGGAAGAAAGCAGCTTTCAAGAGGAAAGAGAGCTCGGAGCTCGGGGGGCGGAGGTCACAAAGGGGGACATTCACCACAGAGGCACAGAGAACACGAAGGAATCGGCGCCGTCATT